>CAZUAB010000048.1:9072-16014 GCA_964617795.1 uncultured bacterium | reverse complement strand
TCGAGTCCCGGCTTCGGCACCAAGAAATCTCCCGAGCCAGAAACGGCCAAGGGAATACAATACGGCGCTGCCTTCGCGGACTCAGCCACCAGGGGTGGTCGAGTCCCGGCTTCGGCACCAAGAAATCTCCCGAGCCAGAAACGGCCAAGGGAACCCGGAAAGACACCGAGGGACGGGGTATTGACGACCACGCCCACCAATCCGTTGCCGCAACACCCCCGCGTGCCCGCAGGCACGCCGTGGCGGTCTGACCTGCGCCAGGGTGTGGGCGCACCGTGGCGTGGACTGCGCTTGCTGGCAACCACACGCGCGCTGTGGCCTTGGGCCGTCATTCCGACCGCGCTCGGGCTCACCTGGTCGATTCTCGTCGCCATGCAACTAGCAGCCGGTTTCGCGACCGGCGGTTGGCTGCTTGCCGCCCTCGCCTTTTTGGCCGGGATCGCATTGTCCGCCGCGCTGCTGGTCATCCAAACATTGCTGGCACTGGCCTCACCGATCCTTGATCTACTTAGCGAAGAAACCGAAGAAGCCGTCGGGGCCCGGGCGCCTGGCCCCGGCCTGCTGCGGGAATTGGCCACCGCGCGCTTCTGGCTGCGCATGCTGCGGGCATTTACCGAGGCGCTCAAATTGCTCGGTCTGAAGCTGATCCTGGCGGCGCTGGTCCTTCCTTTATCGTTTCTGCCCGTGCTCGGACCAGCGATCGGGATCCTCGCAACAGCGACCGTCACGGCAATCGATTTCCTCGATTACCCTTTGGCACGACGTGATCTGGCGCTGGGGCGCAAGCTGCGCTGGCTGGCCGCACGTCCACTGCGCAGCATTGGATTTTCGCTGGCAACACTCGCTTGGATTTCGATACCGGTCGTGGGTGGTTTTATGTTGGCGCCCGCCGTGATCGGCGGCACGTTGCTCGTCCTCGACGACCCACCGGCCACAGACGCCTGCTAAGCCGCACCCGGCGACTTAGTCGAGCGCACGAATTGCGGCGACGACGTCCGTCCAGCGGCCTTCACGCAGCCAGACAGCCGGGCGGCCCTCCGGCGCCTCACTGACGACCCGGCGCCGGCCATCGACAACGGCCCCACCCCACAGCGGCGCCCAGCGGCCGTCGGGAAGATCAACCGCCGCAGTCGTCCGACCGGGCGCGACAACGGGCGCGAATACGATGTCGTCGCCGATCATCCACTGCTGGTGCGCTTCGAATGCCCCAGACCAGGCGGGATCGACCAGCGCCGTGTGGCGGAGGATCGGCAGACCGGTTGCGACGGCCTCACCTGCGAGTTCACGCCAAACGGGGGCCATCGCAGCATGGATCGACGCCATGCGCAGAAAATGGGTCATCGTCGTGGTATCGCTGTCGAAACGGTGGCTCTCCAGCTTGCGCAGCCCGTCATGAGTCCGCATGATCGGGCTGAACGCGCCGAGTTCCGCCCAACGCCTGAACAATTCGTCGTCCGAGGGGCCGCCGGAGAATCCGGCAATGTCGTGGGTGAAAAATGGAATCCCCGATAAACCCAAGGTAAGGCCGGCACGGACCACCGTCGGCAGGCCGTCGCCGCGGGACCAATCCGCTTCTTGGTCGCCGGCCCAAACAACCTGCGCCACACGGTGCTCGCCAGTGAACCCGGACCGGGTCAGGAGTACAAAATCGCCATCGGGATACGCCTCCTCAAGTGCTTCGCGGTTTGCTTTGTGCCAGCGGGTGGGATAGCGGTTGTGTTCGAGCCGCGCATCGCCAGCATAGAGCATCGCATCATACGGCAACCATTCACCGAAATCCGCCATCCATCCGCGCATTCCTAGCGCTATCGCCGCATCCGCATAGCCACGAAACCACTGGACAGCTTCGGGGTGAGTCAAATCCACAAGGCCGCCGTCGAACGTGATGATGGGGAAAAGCGCGGGCTCCCCGGCGGCATCACGTACGGCCCAACCCTCGGTCGCGGCCGTCTCCCACTGGCCCCAACCCGGAACCAAAAACGGATTGAAATATCCAAGAAACCGCACGCCGTCGGCGGCAAAATCCGCGATCATGGTCGGCAGGCCCGGGTACAGGGTGCTGTCCCAATTCCAGCGGTACTTGACGCCATAGCTGTCGAGACCGAAATTACGCAGGCCGACCCAGTCTTGCACCCAGACGGCCGACACGGGGATGCCTGCGGCAAGGGCTGTGGAAACACGCTCACGCACGGCGACATCGCCACCCTGCGCCGCAAGCCATACCCCGTTCATGGCCCACGCAGGCGGCGCCGATGCCGGGCGGCCCACCTCAGCCGTCAAGGCCTGCACCAATTTGCGTGGATGATCTTCGGCAAATACTACCAGTTCAAAACCGGCGTCGTCCCAAACCTCAACGCGCCACTCATGCGGATCGTCTTCGCAGAGGTCAAAGCGCGACAGCGCGCTGGACGTCACCAGTACGCCGTAGCCGCGCTCGGGGTCAAGAAACCACGGCATGGGGAAATAGCTGTCCGTGAGGCGCCCGATCGGCGGTAGCGGCGAGCCAGCCGCCCGGCCAACGCCCTGCTCGGAGATCCAGGAATCGAGGTCTCGACCTCGCATGTCAATTCCATCATATTGCTCGCCAAAGCCCCAAAACCGATCGCCGGCACGACAGCGAAAGGTCACTTGCAGCGCCTGTGCCTCGGCTGGTTTTGTGAGCCGAATACGCAGCGCCCCCGCGGTGTCCGAGGATACGCCGAGCGGCGCCGATGGCGTCGGGCCAAGGGCCGAAGGACGACGCGGCAGTTCGCGGAGGGCCCGCCCCTCGGCGCCAAAGCGGAAGAATCCGAACAAGCTGGATACAGTTGGACGAAATTCAACGGCGTGGAGGGCCCGCAGCTCGAGCACCGAATCGCCGTGGCGGCGAATCAACAGCGCATCTTCCGCTTCCTCGATCTCCCAGCCGCCGGCCAGCGTCCAGTGCGAGGTATTGGGCTCGCTGCAGCCGGTCAACGCCAGCACGACAGCTAGCAGCGCAAGGGCCTTGCGCCCGGTCACCGTAGCTGCATGGCCGCCAAATCGGCTGGCTGCCACCAGCCGCCGAGGTGGTCGATCGCGGCCTCCCCGCGTGGCGTATCAAGCCGCACCGTAAATCGAACCGCCGTCCGCTCAAGCAGATCACGTGGTAGCGCGATTTCGACAATCCGGCCACGGCGCGAGATCAGGCGCTGATCCCGCTCACCCATCTCGGGCAAGGGCGCACCGCGGCGAAACCGGCTGTACCAAGTGCGGTCTTGATCATCAAGGGCGACGACCAGATCGGGATGGCGGTCTCCATCGACATCGAACAGCACGGTCAGCCACCACCGCCCACCGGACGGCAGCGGCTCGGCCGTATCAATCCGCAGATGGAGCCGCTCACTGTCGGTGGTCATCCAAACCTGCGTCAGGTCATAGGGAGCGCCGTCACCGGCTGGAAAATCAACAACGATCGGCTGCAGCCCGCGTGCATCCCAGTCGCCAGGGAGCCCGTCGACGGCCATCCCGGCACGTACCATGTCGCCGCGGCCGTCGCCGACGGAGTCTCGAGCTGTCGGCGAAAAGCCGCGCCAGTACTCCCAGCCGTCACTGAGCCCGTCGCCGTCGCTATCAGGGTTGTCCGGCCGCGTCCCCGCAAGCGCTTCCAGCGCATCAGGCAAGCCGTCACCATCACGATCGGCAAGATCGGACCACTTCCAGACCGTGTAGGCGCCGGGAGCAACCCAGCCTGTTAGCATCGGTGCGGCTGTCCGGCCGCCGGCCTCGATTGCTTTGACCAGCGCCGCGTCATCAAATCCGGCTGCCTGCGGCAATGCCGTGGCGATACCCGACCACGCACGGTCGCCGATCGCAGACTCAATCAAAGCGACAACGAGCGTTGCCTTCTGACGCCCGAATCGGGCGCGGATTTCCGGTTCGCGGCGCAGATCGACATCGGCCAACGGGAAATCACGGTCCGTCCAGACCGCCCGCGTTTCGCGCAGCAAGTGGAGGAAATGTTGCTCGGCCGCCTCACCGTAGCCGGCCAACCGGAGGGCTCGTAAGGCTTCCCAGCCCGCCACCCCTTCTTGCAGCCACGATTCACCGACCGTCTGGGGACGAATCCACAGGTGGGCCAATTGGCGGGCCAAGTCCACGGTATCGCTGCCGAAGCGTAGGTGAATGCCTGCGGCACCGCCGCTCCAACCGGGGCCGGCAAGATTCGGCTCCTCGATGACCATCAACGGCCCGTCGAACGGCAGTGGGCCAAAACGCTGGACAAACACGGGCACCAGCGCCGTTAGATCTTCGGTCAGCGTTCGTGCCCAGGTCTGGCGCTCGGGCTCTACCCAGATCTGCATCCGAACATCAGCACCGCCGGCGGAGACCGAGGCTTCACGCTGCAGCAAACGAGACTGGCGGGTCCGCCAAGCCTCTGGATCAAAGTCCGCCGCGACGGTAGGCGCGGCCACGAGCCACGCCGCGCACGCGGGTGCCAGCAACTGAAATGCGACCTTCATTCCCTTGTCCTTCCCCATCTCTCTGCGAGCCATCAGTTCTTGCCGAGCGGCAAGGCGATGAAGGTATTCTGCCCGTCGCGGCGCACAAGTAGCAACAAGGCGGTGCGCTTCTGGCTACGGGCCACACGTTCGGCCTCGGCCAGCGCATCGAGATCGGCCGCTGTACGACCGCCCGCCTGTAGGATCAAATCACCTGGGCGCAACCCGGCCTCGGCGGCTCGGGATCCCTGTTCGATCTGCTCGATACGCAGGGCGGCAGGAATATCGGCGGCGCGAAGTGTAGCCGCATCGGCTGGCACGAGTTGCATCCCGTGGAAGGAGATCCGCGCCGGTTGATCGCCGGGCTTCATGCGGCGAGTCGGCGCCGATTCTGCCCCCTCGCCGCCGGGCAGTTCCCCGACCACAATTTGCAATGTACGCGACTTGCCGTCCCGCCGCACGACAACCGTCGCCTTGGCGCCCGGCGCCGTTGTCGAGACCCTGAGCGGCAATTCCCGAAACTCGCGGATCGGCTGATCGTTGAACTGGGTGATCAGATCTCCCACCTGCATGCCCGCCTTCTCGGCTGGGCTACCGGGCCGAACCTCGCTAACCAACGCGCCGTGGGTATCGGGCAGGCCAAGGCCGGCGGCTATTTCTTCACTGACGGGCTGAATCTGTACCCCCAGGAATCCGCGCACGACCTTCTTGTTCTCGACCAGTTGATCGACGACAAAACGGGCCAACGCGGCCGGAATGGCGAACCCGATCCCGGCGCTTTGCCCGGTCCGCGAGAAAATCGCGGTGTTGACGCCCACCACACGGCCACCGAGGTCAAGCAACGGACCACCGGAATTGCCGGGGTTGATGCTCGCATCGGTCTGCAGAAAATCCTGATATGGAATATCGCGCGGGGCACTGATCGCTCGCCCTTTCGCGCTGATGATGCCGGAGGTTACCGTATGGCTGAGGCCGAACGGGTTGCCGATCGCAAGCACCCACTCGCCGACACGCAAGGCATCCGAATCGCCAAATTCAAGGTAGGGGAATTTCCGCTCGCCGACATCAAGAATCCGCAAGACCGCGAGGTCGGTCTTGGGATCGACACCGAGCACTTCGGCGGCCAGCCCTGTGCCATCCGCAAAGACAACGCGAATTTCGTCGGCGCCTTCGATCACGTGATTATTGGTGACAACAACCCCGTCGGCGGTAGCCAAAAATCCGCTGCCCAACGATTGCTGGCGCATCGTTGGCGCGCCGTCCGGCGCCCCCCCTTGGTCACCCCGCCCATTGGGAATGAAATCGCGAAAAAACTCACGTAACATCGGTGGCAGCTGCTCCGGATCGAAGCCGAGTTGCGGCACGCCGCGGCGCTCGACGATCTTGGCCGTGGCAATATTGACGACGGCCGGCGAGGCCGCCTCGGCGAGATCGGCGAAGTCGGGCAATCCCCGCTCAACCGGCCCGCGACGCCCTCCATCGGCGGCCGCACGGGGCTCTTCGGCCGTAGCCAGGCCCGGCGCTGCCCGCTCGATGCAGGAGCCGAAGCCGAAGCCGGCCAGCGCTGCGGCCGCAACGAGCGGCAGCGCCCGCGGCATCACGGACGGGCTCCGGGAATACCGCCCGGCTGCCCGGGGCGAGCAGCGGAGCCGGCGACGCCCTCGACACGCTGCCGAAAACGCATCATTAGCTCGTACAGCAATCCGTCAAACATCCGGGCTTCTTGTGCCGTCAAATTACCCTCTGTCTTATGGCGCAACACGCTGAGCATTTCAAGGGTCTGGCGCGCCCCTTCAAGATCTTCACGCACGAGCCCACTGCCTGGATCGGGGACTTCACCGAGCTGGGCCAACATCGAATGCGCCAGCCCGTTCAGGAACTCCAGGAACACCTGCTGCGCGTACGCCTGCTCCTCGGTGCTGAGCGCAGGCGCCTTGCCGGTCGGCTGTGCCGCGGCATCGGCCGGTGGACCTGGCGGCGGCGCAGGGTCTGCGGGGGTTGCAGGGGCCGTGGGCTGTGCAGCCGGTCCCGCGGCAATTCCCGCACCCGCCGCCGATGCCTGCGCCTGGGGTGGAATCACGGCAGGCACGGGCTCGGGTTCCCGCGGTTCGGCGTCGGGACGCGCCACGACATCGCCCTGCTCATCCAGCGCATAGCGACGACGGTCGACGACCTTGACCCGCCCGGATTGTTTTTCTTGTTCGTGTTCTTCGTTCATGCCAATCCTCCCGGGGCCGTTCGGTTGCCATGGCCCGCCTATCTTGCTCATTGTACCCGATGCATTGGGAGCGTCCTAGCCCCGAAATGGTTCCTGTTTGCCGCGAAGGGCCTACCTTCCGTACAATGGACGTTTGCATGGCCGGGATGGCGGAATGGCAGACGCGGCGGACTCAAAATCCGCTGTTCGAAAGGACGTGCGGGTTCAAGTCCCGCTCCCGGCACCACCTAGACTATTCCTGAGCGCCGCCATCCGGCGGACCAA
>CAZUAB010000048.1:0-8972 GCA_964617795.1 uncultured bacterium | reverse complement strand
TGAGAACCGGCGTAGAGGACTTAGCCACCGGAGGTGGTCAAGTCCCGATCCCGGCACCACCTATACAATCCCTGAGCGCCGCCATCCGGCGGACCAATGAGAACCGGCGTAGAGGACTTAGCCACCGGAGGTGGTCAAGTCCCGATCCCGGCGACGTGGGTATGGGGCTCAGCCCAGTTCGACGTGGTTGAGCGGCTCGTAGCCCAGAACGCGCTGAGCTTTGCGGCCGTCGAGCATACAAGGGTAGTAAAGCCGGCTTGGGTCGACTTCATAGTGAAACCGCGAGGCGCCGACAAGCCGTTGCAACCGGTTGAAGATGCGCAGTGTCATATCCCCAGGCAGCCCGATGGTGCGTGTGCCGTTGCTGCGCGCAATGGCCGACAGCGGACCCGTTTCTTTGCCGACCACATTGAACACGCCGGTAACATCACGATGGGCCAATGACAGTTGAATGGCGCGTACGGCATCACGTGGATGCAGCAAGTTGATCATCGGGTCGAAGCCGAGCGGGTGCGGTGAGAGCGGGCTGTTGAGCCACGAATGCATGAAGCGGTTGATCCCGCGCCCATAGATATTGGAGTAGCGCAGAACGACGATCTTCAGCCGCGGATCATCCATCTTCGAGCGGCACATCAAATCAGCATCAACCCGGTCCTTGGTCCAACGCGCAATCCCCAACTCGAAATTGAGGTCAGCCTCCTCGTCAAGAAAGACCGGGTTCATCGAATCGGCCCGGTACACGATGTGGCTGGACGTGAAGACGAATTTGCGGATAGAGTCCGTCTCGAGGGCGAATTCGAGCATGTTGCGCGTGCCCTGCACATTGAGACGGTGCGCCGATTGCGGACTACGCTCATCGGCGCGGTTGCGAATCGCCATATGGACGACCGCATCAACCCCGACATCCTTGACCAGGTCGCTGTAGAAAAGATTCTTCAGCTCACGCCCACGTGTAATATCGAGCCGGGCATAGTGGAACTTGGCTGGATCGTACTGATCGAAGAAATACGGCTTGGGCTCCCGCCCGGTCGCCAAGACAAAACGGATATCCTCATCGTAGTAGAGGTAGCGCGTCAGTACCCGACCAAGCCCCGATGTCGCACCGGTAACGAGAACGGCGAGGGGGCGCTGGCCCCGCGCAGCCGCAGGCGCAGCGGGCTCGGCCGCCGGCAGCAACGATGGGTCGACGGTCGACTTTGGACGGCGAGGCGGCTTGGCGGCGCTCATGAGAACACCCGCTGACGTTCGGCGACGCCGTCACGCAGCATCGACTGTACCCGTGCACGAACTTCTTCGGTCAGCGTGCGGATCATAATCGGATTGCGAATCGTGTCTTCGCTGAACTCACGGAAATACTCGATCGGCTCGCCGTAGACAAGACGATACTTGGTCGGAAACGGCAGCGCCCCAATCGGTCCCAAAAGTGTTGCCAAGAACGGAAGCTGCAAGCTAATTGGCGTGTGCGTGATTCCCAGGGGCCGCCCAATCTTCTCCGATGCCGCGATGATCGGGAGCTGCTCCTCGGCACCGATGACTGCGACCGGAATGATCGGCGCCTTGTAGAGCAGATGCAGCTCCATGAAGCCCACATTGAAGTTACGGAGTTGGTACCGTTCGTGCCAAGGCTTGGCGATGCCCTGTGTGCCCTCGGGGAACACCAGTACCATCTCCTCATTTTCGAGCAGCGTCTCAAAGTTTTTGCGGATTCCGATGATCTGGCCGAGCCGGCTGAACAGCACGTTGATACCGGGCAACCCGGCAACGAAGCGATCGACCACCGCCCGTACCAACCGCGGCGGATCGGTTCGGCGCATGATGTCCATCGCAACCATGGCCCCATCAAGCGGGATGCCACCAGAATGGTTGGCGACCAAAATCGCCCGCCCGCTCTGGGGGACGTGTTCATGGCCGCGGCTCTCCACCCGAAAATAATCCTGGTAGACGGGCTTGAGTACTGTATAGGCGCGCAGCGCGGCCTCGACATTCAGACCAAAGGCGTCATACCCGAAGCCAAGGTCTTGAATCTCGATGCGCCGAAAGCGCGCCCGATCTTCCTCGGAAATGAGCGGATCCATCCACACGGTCGAACAACCTCCGGCGTTGCGACCATATCCTACCGGGCGGGCCGCAAGCGCGCCACCCGCACCCAGTTTGAACGCTGCCTGAGCCGTGCCTGCAGGCCTCCGCCGACCCGCTACCGTCTTTAGCTGGCGGCCGTGAATACGAAGGGCAAACTCACGCTGACCGTACCGCTCTCCGGCTTGGGGAAGGTCCAGCGGCGCACACGCTGCAAAATACAGCCCTCGACGCCAGAATCGTTTAGCGTGGTGCTTTCGATTTCGAACTTGGCAACGGACCCATCTTCGCCGATCGTGATGCGTACCACGACTTTGCCGGCTAGATCCGGCTTGTTGGCCAGCTCTTTCTCGTAGCAGTAACGAACGCCCCGGATTTGCTTCTGTACGACCTCGCGAATGGCGTCACTCGAAAGGCTGCCGCTGGACTCGAACGCTGCCGTGTCGACGGTGGCTGCGACTTTGCGCTCGGCTTTGGAACCCAAGCCCATGCCGCGGCCGGCGCCGGCTTCAAGATCACCGATACCTGCGGCCTTGCCGCCACCTGAGCCACGCGCGCTCCGCACATCCATCCCGCGGCCGGCCACGACGACGCCGCCGACGTCGTCCAGCGCTTGATCGAGATTGCCCGCCAAACCGCCCTCACCGAGCACGTCGCTCAGCGCGCCGCCACCGCCTTTTTTGGCGCCCAATACGGCGAGAATCCCCTTGGAACGGACGGCTTCACGAATCTCAGCCTTGCTGCGTGGTGCTGCCGCCTCTTTGGGCTTGTCTCCGCCCTTATCGCCGGCATCGCCCTCGTCTTTGGGCTCCTCTTTCGGCTGCTCTTTTACCGGCTTGGCTTCCTCGCCCTTGCCAGCCGCTTCCTCTTTGGGTTCTTCCTTCTTGGGCACGATCAAGCGCGCAAACCGCTCGGGGATCTGGCTGGCGTCGGTATAGAGGCTCTCGGGAACATCGGCGGTACCCAACCAGATCATGAGCAACACGTGCAGAACGAGCGTCACACCAAGAACGGGGCCAAAGGCCCGCGACCGCGGCGCCGCAGGCGCCACCGAGGGCGGAAGCGTCCCGCTCGGCCGCGGTGCGGCCGGTGGCGCCGACGCACTAGGCGGCGTCGGCTTGGACGGGGCCGCAGTTGCGGGAGCCGGTGGCGCAGCCTTAGGCGGAGTCGGTGCTGCCGGCTTGGCCGCCGTCGGTTGCGGCGCGGATACCGGCGCAGCGGCCGCTGCACCTTCGACTCGCAAGCGAAGGCTGCCGCTGGCAAACGCCAAACGCGCCTCATCGTGCTGTCCGCCCAAATGGAACGTGAATTGCGACAAGGGGGCGAACTGCTCGCCCTTGCCCACTTGGCCGGATGTGCCGTCAGGGACCGTGATCTCCCAGCCGCCATCCACGGGTCGGGCGAGCGGTGCGGCGCCCGTCAGCCCGAAGGCCGCTGCCGGTAGCACCTTACCCTCCGAGGCGCGCAATTGGGCCTGCTTCGCTTCGCCGGTCTTGGGACGCCAATGGATGTGGAGTGTCGTCATGATGTCACTCGTACTTGTTGATGGCCAGGAGGCGGATCTTGTCAAAGCCTGCCTGACCGACCGAGAAAAGGACGGCGGACAAGACGCGCCCCGGCATGCTCCGGTCGGCCTGAATAATGATTTCGCCGTCAAAGGCAAATGCCGGGTTACGTTCGGCGATGAACCGCTTCTTTTCGGCTTCTTCTTCGAGAGAGGAGATCAGACCGTCGATCCGAAAGGGGTTGTCCTCGGGCGTGCCGACGATTATCCAATCCTGAATTCTGGCGACCTCGTCTTTGTTGTCGACCAAAATGCCTTCTTTGGTGATCGTAACCGAGGTAATCTGCTCGGTGATCTTGAGCGATGACGCCGAGGTTGGCAGCTGGATAACGTCCGAGGTCGTAATCGCGCCTTCCGGCTCGGCCGAGTAGCTCTTGAGCAAGAACACGAGCAAAATCGTCAGCACGTCGATCAATGACGTGATGTTGAGGTGGCCGTCCTGGGGCGGGGCTGAATGGCGGCGCGACACGTCGGCCTCCTCAGAGGATACCGGGGCTGAAAATCACCCCGGGGAAAAGGATGGTGTCGAGCTTACCGTCTGCATCGGAGTCGGCAACCGGCTCGGGCGCTTCACGCACCGCATCCATGGTGTCGATAATCGTCTGGTAGTCGACGTCGATCTTGTTCGGATCGTTGTTCAGGTTCATCTCGGGAATCAGGATGATGTCCTTCTCGTGCGGGTACAGCTTTTTGATTTCGACGAGCTTAGCCGTCAGCGCCGCGTAGTCGTAGGCGCCATCCTTGAGCGGGACCGTGGGCGCGCCGTCTTCGCTGCCGCCGAGCACTCCACCGGCGCCGGCCACCACAAAACCGTCACGGATGATGCTGACCGTCAGGTTAAGGCGGGGCTTTTCGTCTTCCTTTTTTTCCGGCTCCTCGGCCGCCGGTGTGTCGGAGGCATCCGCCATTGTCGGCAGCGTCGTCGGCAGCACGGCCAAGCGCATAAAGACGGCGCTCAATGTCAAGAACGGGATCAGAATCGTCAACAGATTCATGATCGGGATGAGATTGAGGGGCTCCTCGGGAATCTCA
This sequence comes from uncultured bacterium, assembly GCA_964617795.1. Classification (GTDB taxonomy): domain Bacteria; phylum J088; class J088; order J088; family J088; genus CAZUAB01. The sequence continues at coordinate 4,300 of CAZUAB010000048.1, read as the reverse complement.
TTCGAGTGGCGGCGCTTGGATGTATTGCGACTCATCGGTGTCTGCTCCGGGTTGAGGCGAGTATCGAGATCGTCACGCGGCCTGCGCCGGGCGGGCGGCAAGCCAAGACTGGATGCGACTGCGTACGGCCTCGACTTGCGCCATGATGCTGTTCATGCGCGCATTCAGCACGGTAAACGACACCATGCAGGGAATCGCAACCATCAGCCCATAGGCCGTCGTATTCATGGCGACCGCAATACCGCTCGCGAGGAGCGCCTGCTTGCGCGACGGATCAGCAGCGGCAACCCCGGCGAATGCCTCAATCAGGCCGACAATCGTGCCCAATAGCCCCAGCAGCGTCGCCACGTTGGCCAGCATATTGAGGTAGCTCGTTCGTACCTGCACCTCGGGGACGATCGACAGATACGTCTCCTGCACGCGGTCCTTGACCGTGCGTGTGTCTTGGCGATCATTCTGTAGCGCGGCGAGCGCCATCCGTGCGACCGGGGATGCGGCTTGCGCTTCGACGGCTTCGACATCATCGCGGACGGCCTGCCCCGACTTGAACAGGCGCGTCAGCGACTCACCGATGCGACCAAGGTCGGCACGATAGCGAACAACAAGTACCCACGCGCGCTCGAGCACAACGGCCGAGGCGAAGGCACTTGCGAGGGTGATGAAGTACATGAACTCCCCACCCTCCTGGAACGCCTTGGCGATTGCATCCAACATGTTGTGGGCGTCCTTCCCGAGAAAAAACGGTAGTGCTCGTTCAGCGGCGATCGGTGCGGAAAAACTCGGGGCGTCGTTCCGGCAGATCGCTCCACTGAGCGGTCATTCGAGGCTTAAGAGAGCGGACATCGACACCGAGGTCGACCTTGCCGCTGCGGGGCAGAAAGAAACTGGCCTGCGGTCGTTGGACCTCGCCCTCAATACGAAACTCTTCGAGCTTGAGCTCCCGGCTTTGGGCCGAAGCCGCAGACGCAAACAGCACCGCTGCACACGCAAGAACAGCGAAGGCGGCAACGACCCGCAACGAGACTGGGGGCAACATGGTCACGCCGCCCATTCTATCAAAGGCCTTTCCCGGTCGGCAAACGTCGTTTTGCGCGCTCACGGAACGGCACGGTCAGTAGACCCGCCAAGAGCACGCAAACGTGCCTGCCACGCGGCAGAATCCCACTCTTCGGGACCCATTACGCGCTGTGCGACAGTGCCATTCGCGAGAAGCAAAAGCGTCGTCGGATAGCCAACTACGCCCATGCGCCGCTCCAAACCGCCCTGCGGAAGGACGTAGAGCGGGAATGAAACTGCGTGCTTGGCGGAAAACTCTGCGAGTGCTGTAGGCGTTTTGAGATCGGCAACCAAGCCAACCACGGTCCAAGCCCCGCCCTCGTGCCCCGCGCTGGCCAATCGTGCAAGTGCCGGAAGCTCGGCGAGGCAGGGCGCGCACCACGTGGCCAGGAGATTGAGTACGACAATCTGCCCACGGAGGGAGGACGGGTCGAGCGGCACGTTGTCCGCATCGACAAACCCGCTGAGGTCGGGTGCCGGTTCGGACATGGCCTTCGCCCCGACCGCCGATGCGCCCGCCGCTGCAGCGGGGGCATCGGCAAACCGTAGCACGAGCGCCAGCAGAACCGACACTGCACCTGCCGCAAGCATGACCAAGCCGAGCCTCCGCAGGGTCACGGATCTCCCTGCAACTCGCGCAGGACGCCGGCCAGTTCCGCCTCGCGCGAGGCCTTCACCTCATCGTAGTCGGCCTGGCTCAGCTTGCCTGTGGCTAGATCCAAGGCTGCATCCCGCAACTCGACCACCAACACGTCGCGACGGGCAAGCTGGTCGTGATCGACAAAACCCCGACCGAGCGCCAGCGGGCGTAGGAGCGGCAGAAAAACCCAGACGACGGCTGCGACAAAAAGTAGAATCCCGATGGTCATTACCGACAGGGCCATAGCGTCCTCCTCGCAAACATGTGACGGCAATCACAGACAGGCCTCAATGGCATCGCCTACGATGGACCGTGACAGGTTCATCTTCCCACCCGGATGCACTTCCCCGCATCCGACCCCGTCCCTCGGCCCGCCGGGCTTCGGCCCGGCGGGTTCCCGCCTTGCCCGAATTCAGGGCTTGTTGAGGAACCCCGCGAACCACTCCTGGATCGGGCGCACACCGACCTGCTCGCTTCGCAGCGCCTCAATAGCATCCACGGCGACACGGGCAGCCTCGGTGGTCGTGAAATACGGCACGTTGTATTCGAGCGTTGCCCGGCGAATGCCGAGGCTGTCCCGGTTGGCACTGGGTCCGCTTGGCGTATTGAGCACCAATGCGACGCCCTTGGACTTGATCACATCGACAATGTTGGGGCGGCCTTCGGCAACCTTGAGCACGGTCTCGACTTCGACGCCTTTCTCTCGGAGATACGCGGCCGTGCCGCCCGTGGCGATCAACCGAAAGCCCATCTGTCCGAGCTTGCGCGCCGGTTCGAGAATATAGGGTTTGTCGCAGTCATCGACGCTAACGAACACGGTGCCTTCACGCGGCAGTATGGTACCGGCGCCAATGCTCGCCTTGGCAAAGGCCACGGCGAAGCTGTGGTCGATACCCATGACTTCGCCCGTGCTCTTCATCTCGGGGCCGAGCAGCGTATCGACACCCGGGAAACGGTTGAACGGAAACACCGATTCCTTGACGGCCACGTACGGCAACGTACGGATGTCGGGCAGATTGAAATCTTTGAGCTTTTCGCCGAGCATCACGCGCGTTGCGATCTTGGCCAGCGGAATACCCGTCGCCTTGGAAACGAACGGTACCGTGCGCGACGCACGCGGGTTGACTTCGAGCAGGAAGACGTCACGCCCGCGTACAGCAAACTGAATGTTCATCAAACCGACAACGCCGAGTTCAAGCGCCAGCCTGCGTGCTTGATCGATCATCGTATCGAGAATCTCGTCTGGCACGTCGTTCGGTGGCAGGCTGCAACTCGAGTCGCCGGAGTGGATGCCCGCGGCTTCGATGTGCTGCATCAGACCGCCGACCCAGACATCTTCGCCGTCGCAGATCGCATCGAGGTCGAATTCAACCGCGCGTTCAAGAAAGCCGTCAATCAGGATCGGATGCTCGGGGCTAACCTGTACGGCTTCGACCATGTAGCGGCGCAGCATCTCTTCGTCATAGACAATCTGCATGGCGCGCCCACCAAGCACGTAACTTGGGCGTACGACCACCGGGTAGCCGACATCCGCGGCTACGCGCACGGCCTCATCGACCGAGCGTGCCAAGCCGTTTGCCGGCTGCAGCAGGCCCAGGCGATCGACCAGTTTCTGAAAGCGATCACGGTCCTCGGCAACGTCAATGGCGTCCGGCGACGTACCGAGAATCGGGATGCCGCGGGCTTCTAACGCCCCAGCCAATTTCAGCGGCGTCTGACCACCAAACTGCAGGATGACGCCGTCCACGCCCTCCATCTCAAGGATAGACAATACGTCTTCCTTGGTCAGTGGCTCGAAGTAGAGGCGGTCAGAAATATCGTAGTCGGTGCTGACCGTCTCGGGGTTGCAGTTGATCATGATCGCCTGCGTGCCCGCCTCGCGCAGCGCAAAGCAGGCGTGGACACAGCAATAATCGAATTCAATGCCCTGCCCGATGCGGTTGGGGCCACCGCCTAGAATCGCGACCTTGCGCCCAGGCAGCCGCTCGACTTCGGGGACGTCCTCATAACTGCTGTAAAGGTACGGCGTTTGCGCCTCAAACTCGCCTGCGCACGTGTCAACACGCTTCCATACCGGCAGGATCTTCTGCTCTCGACGCATGCGTTCGACATCGACCTCGGCGATGCCCCACAGGCGTGCCAGACGCGCATCGGCAAAGCCCATGGCCTTGGCATCGGTCAACAGCTCGTGTAGGCGGTCGACCGCGGCCGGCGCCCCGGCCGCCAACTCTTCGGCGTGTGCCGCACGAAAGCCGGCCCAGACGGCTTCGAACTCGATCACGTCACGGATGTGGCGCAAAAACCACGGGTCGATTTTGGTCCATTGGAACAATTCATCTTGGTCGATGCCCGCGCGCATGGCATCCGCCAGATGCCAGATCCGCCGCGAACTGGGTGTCCGTACAGATGCCTGCAAAGCGCTGCGCTCGGAGCTGGACAACTCTGCCGGCGCCCCCAAATCCCAGCCGCGTGGCGAGTCAAAACCGAACGTACCAATCTCCAGGCTGCGTAGCGCCTTCTGCAGGCTTTCGGTCATCGTGCGACCGATCGCCATAACCTCTCCCACGCTCTTCATCGCAGTGGTGAGTACATCCTGGGCCTGCG
>CAZUAB010000047.1:0-16499 GCA_964617795.1 uncultured bacterium | reverse complement strand
ACCGCCCAGGCCTTTTATGACCAAGCAGCCAACGTTGACGGCAATCCGTTCGGCGAATTCGTACAGTCGGAGGCCGAGGCGGCCAAACGCCCCGCCGTGCCCCCAATCGTACGCGCGCGCTATTTGCCGCCGGTAACCGATACGCTGACCGACGGCAAACTTCGCCAGCCCATTTCGATCCCGCTCAAGCGCTGATCGTCCGTTGCGCAGGCACTGGCTGCTGGCCGCTACGGTAGCTGTCGCCTCACCGGCGTCCGCGTGGCAGGGTGCGAGGTTGCTGCACTTCGAGCCCGGCGAACAACACAGCGACGTACAGACACCGATCCTGGACTGGCAGCCGGCTGCACCGCAAGTAGACGCCGATGGCCGGGTCTGGATTGCCGGTCGCAGCGGAGTTGTCCGCGTCATCGTTCCTTGGCTCGGCATTCGCCATCAGAGCCGCATTTTGGGTGGTATTGAGGCCGGCGGCGTGCCGACAGCCGACGGGCGAGGGCGCCTTTTCGTGTCTCGCGATGGCCACCTTCATCGCGTCCTTCCTGAGGCGCCGTCAGCTACCACGCAGGGCACCGGCGGTCTTCCGACAGCCGTTGATTTCGCTTGCCGCGCCGGACGTCTGCACGCGTGGCCGGATGCGCACGGCGGTGTCACAATCTTGGATGACGATGGCAACGTTGTCGAGCGCCTCGAAGGTGAGCTTTACCGCACGCGCCCGATCCGCGGCGGCGCGGCCGTCGGCTGCGCCGGTGGCCGCATGTTGGCTGCGACCGCCGGCGGCAAGCTGATTGGGCTGCTCGACGGCATACCGGTGTGGACCGCGGAGCCGTCTGAGACAGCCGGTAGCGACTGGGCGCCACGCGTCGCGGCGGTAAACGACGACTGGTGGATCTGTTCGCGCAGTCGGGGCTGCCTGATTGTCGGCGCATCCGACGGCGCCGTCCGTGCTGCGCCGACCACCGTCGGCGCTTGGGATGGTCCAGTTGTGCTTGGCGACGACCGTATTGGCTTGATCGATATTGAAGGGCGCCTACAGGTGTTCGACAACGCGGGTCGCAAGCGTTCCGAAACTGACGTGGCGCTGGGTCCACAACGGCTATTGGAGCCGCGGGGCCAAGTGCCCACCGATGTACTTTGGGCGGTAGGCTCCGATGGCGCATTGCGCCGCATCGATTCCGTTACCGGCGTTGTGCGAGTTGTCTACCGCGCGCCAAGTGGTTTTTTCGCGGCAGGGCCGATCTTTCATGACGGGCACGTCGTGCTATTGACCAACTTTGGCAGCACGCTGCATTTTCAGCTGCGTTAAGCCACACAGATCATCCTACGTCCGAAATTCGCGGAATTGCAGGTCCACGCCGTCGGTTAACGCGGCGCTACCTTTTCGTCCGCCCGCGATCCTTGGTTCGCATAATGCATATTATGTCAAATACCGGATACGGCGATTTCGGCGGCGTCGCCGTTACGGCCGAACGGCCCTATTCCAGCGATTTCTGTAGTTTGTCGGCGTATACCGTGCGGTACAGATCAAGCCAGTATGGGCTTGAAGCGCGGCACTGCCCGCTCCGCAGGCGATCGTAAAGCGGGCGCGCCGCCGCGGCTTGGCCGGTTTGCGCCTGCGTTGCCGCCAGCACAAATATGTTCGCGCAACGATCGGCGCTGATCGCATACGCCGCCTCCGCATATCCGCGGGCCGCCACGAGGTCGCGGAACGGCCAAGGTGACTCCATCAGGACGATCGCCTGAAAGCGATCCGGGCCGCCGTCGTCGATCGCCGGATTGTCCTCCCGTACCGCGGCAATGAGCTGGCGGATTTTACGAATGCGCCGCAGGAAGCTGGCTGCGCCCTTCATGTCGGCTACGGCGAGCATGCCCTGGGTATACCAGTACCGGCTCTCGACGCCCCCGGGGGCATGAAATACCGCACGTTCGCCAAAGGACTCGGCCTGCTCTGCGGCATGCACGCGGAGCTTCTTCTCGGACTTCGGCAATTCGTCATACAGGTGGAACCACGCCTTGCTCACGCGCCAAAGCCATTCGCCGTCCTCTGGCTGTGCCGCCGCCTGATAGCCGTCGATGGCGGCTTTGATGCGCGCCGGCTCGCCGCTCGCCGCTTCGAAATCAAGATCCGCCCACCGCGTTTGGCCTCCGCTGGGTGCCGTCGCCGCGTCGGTCGCCATGGCCGCCGACGTGATAAGCCCAAACAGCGCCGCCAGTACCCATGTTGGTCGAATGCCTGCACGCACGGTATACTCCTTCACAATGAGCGAAACCGATCATATCCTAGCCAATTCCGCATCATCCCGCCCGGGGGGCTTGGATCGACGTGCCTTGCTCGGAACCGCCGCGCGCCTTGCCGTTGCGACGGCCCTTGCCCCGGCTACCGGCTGTGATGTACCCGCCGACGCACCAGCGAATTTCGGGCTCTTGGTTGGCCGATCGAATGGCGACCGGGTGCTCCTGCTCGAGCGCATTCTGCCTGGCCTGCGCGATCAAATCCCTTGGCTGCGGCTCGCCGACGGGATACCGACGCCGGTTGAGCGTCTCGAGCGCGCTGGTCGCGCACTCGGCATCGGCCAGTTCTGGATCAAACGAGACGACCAATCCAGCACCCTCTACGGCGGCAATAAGGTGCGCAAATTGGAATTCCTGCTCGCCGACGCCCTCAGTCGCGGCGCGACACGCATCATCACCATGGGTGGCATCGGCAGCCACCATTGCTGCGCCACAACAGCTTTCGCGGCCCATCTTGGCCTGCCGACCACGATTGTACAAGTGCCCCAGCCGCTGACCGACCACGTCCGCCGGCAGTTGCTGCTGGACGCCTATCACGGGGCTTCGTTCCGGCTTGCAAGCCACGAACCGGGGCAAATCTGGGCGATCCACCGTGAAATGGCGGCCGAGCGGGACCGCGGCGGTCGCCCGCACTTTATTTGGGCAGGCGGCTCGTCGGCGCTCGGCACGTTGGGTTTTGTCGAGGCGGCATTGGAGTTGGCCCAGCAGGTCCGTGATGGCGCCCTTCCCGAGCCCGAGGCCGTTTTTGTCGCGACCGGCTCCTGTGGAAGCCACGCCGGGCTTCTTTTGGGGCTGCGGCTGGCCGGGATCAAAAGTCGCGTCATTGGCGTACGCGTCGTGCCGGGTATCATCGCCAACGACGCCATGGTCGATCATCTGGCGAGCGGTGCGCTTCAGCATCTACAGCGCGTGCAGCCGAGCCTTGAGGTGGCGGATTGGTCGTGGGAAGAGATTGAAATTCTCACCGGACATATGGGGCCTGGATATGGGCACGTAACCGAAGAAGCCAAGCATGTGCAGCGTATTATGTCCGAAACTGAAGATATTACATTAGAAACGACCTACCCGGCTAAAACCGTCGCGGCCATGGCCGCGTGGTCTGCCGCCCACGTCGGACACGGCCCCCTGCTCTTCTGGAACACGTTCAGTAGTACGCCCGTTCCCACGCCGCTGCCGGACCCCGGGGTACTACCTGACAACTACCGCCGCTTCTTCAGCGCGGACCATTCCGGCACATAAGCCGCAAGCCGTTCGATGAATTCCTGCAGATGCCGATCGCAGTACGGGGCCGCGGCGATGGCCGCAAGGCGTGTAAGCAGGCGTGGAATGTGCTGGGTGTACCCGTCAAGGCCCTTGACTCGCAGGAAAAATTCAAAGCGGCCCGCCGCTTTGGCCATCCGATGGGCCGCGACCAGTTCGTGTGCCGCATCAAGGTCTTCCGGCAAGACCAAACCGGCCTGGCGTGCTTCATTCGCCCAATCACGGAGCAGCTCCTGACGGTCTTCTGCCGTCAGATCAACGTAGGCATCGTAGAGCAGACTGGCCGGGTCATAGAGCGCCGGCCCCAGTAACGCATCCTGGAAATCGATCCAACGCAAACGGCCGTCTGGTTGCACGAGCAGATTGCGGCTGTGGTAATCGCGATGTACCGGCACTGTCGGCATCGCGGCGATCGTCTCAGCCATGGCCCGGGCCAAGTCATCGACTGCCGCCGCGTCGCCGGGCATCAAGCGGGTGCCATAGCGCGCCTCTACCCCGTACTCGATAAAATGGCGCCATTCCCAATGCCAAAGACCTTCGTCGTAACGCCGTTCAAAGAGCAGTGAATCGCCCCGTGGCATGGTTTGGAATGTGATCAGTTGCCGCAGGGCTTGTCGGTAAAGATCGAGCGGTGGTCGGAAGCCATCCCACGCATCGGCCAACGCGGTGTCGCCGAGGTCTTCGAGAAGGATCACGCCCGCCTGCTCGGCATGGCCATAGACCTCGGGCACGGGCAGCCCGGCTGCCGCCAGCGCCTTGCCGATGTCGAGGAACGGATTGCGCCCAGCCGGCGCGGCGGCGCCTATTTCTTCGGCGACGCGATGGGGTTCATCGGCAGCCAGCACCATTGCGACTGCAGGGCGACCGTTCTGTAGCCGCACGCGCACATACGCACGATTGGAGCCGTCGCCGGCAAGCGGGGCCACCTCCCGAAACGGCAGTCCAAGTTCAGACAGGGCACTCGCAGCCCGCGTCAAGGCTTCAGCGCGGGAAACCTTCGCGTTGCTCACGCGTTTCGCTCGCGGAGGAAGCGCAAACCGTCGTAGAGTTCGCCAAGGTCTTCCTCAGGCGTCGGCATGGGTAAAACCGTGAGTGCTTCGGTCTGAAGCAGCAGGGTCAATGTGGCCGGGGTGCAATTGGCCTCTGGGACAAGCGGGACGACCCCGCCGCAACGCAACATGGGAACCAGCGCCCGGATGGACGCGACCGTGGGCGTTGGATCGCTGTCGGTATCGATGAGCAAAATAGCCCGCTCGGACTGTCGCAGCATCTCGGTCGCTTGCGCCTCGTCGCGGGCATGCAGGTAGCGGTTGCCGCGGGCCTCCCAAAAACGGCGCAAATTGAGGGAAGGTTCGGCTTTTGCGTCTTTCGTCAAGTGCACGGCGACGAACGATTTCGCTTTGGCGCCGGGCATCCGCATGACATACACGCCCTCTTCAATCCAACGAAATGTCCGTACATCACGCAACAGTCGGTAAGGATAGATCGGGGGCTCTACGACCTTGAGCACGAAATCCAATGCCCGCCGGCTTGCTTCAGGCAGCGGCTCTGGGCATACGAGCATCAGCGGAACACCCTTGGCAACAGCCAGATCAAGTATTGTGCGGATCGCCTCGGGACGCGTCACGGCTGTGCGATTTTCGAGCACCAGCATGAACGGGTCGCCGCCACGCAGCTTGTGCTGGACGGCGACTTCGCTGCCGCAGCGATCGAGCGCGAAGTCAGTGCCGACAAATGCAGCCTCAAGGGCCATGTCCAGCCCCTGCGAAACATCGAGCGACAGGATGGCGTCGCGTTTCATTGGGCCGCGCCGGTGCGCAACAAGGCCTCCGGGTCGACCGACCACCGGGAGCCGCTGACACCGTCTTCGACAAGGATGCCATCGCCCGCAAGCGACGTACGCATCGCATCTGCAGCAGCCCAGTCGCGGGCAGCACGGGCGGCTGCGCGGTCGGCAACGCGGGTCTCGACGGCATCTGCCGTCAAACCCAGGCGCAAGAGCCCCTTGCGGTTCCAATCCGCACGCAGCGCAGCCGTATCGGCAATTGCGAGCCCCAGCCGATGTACGAGCCGATCGCGCAAGGTAGCCAAGGCCGCCAAGGTCGGTTCTGCATCCGCGGGCAACCCACCGGTAAACCCACCCAAGATGCGGTTGCTCTCACGGGCCGCCTCAAAGACCTTGCCCAGCGCCAAGGCACTGTTGAGGTCTTGGGCCAATGCGGCGTCGAAGGCCGCTGCCCCCTGGTTCAGTGTCTCTGTCAGCCCCGCCAGCGCACGCTGCTGCTTCGCACTGGCGGCGACATCCGGCAAGCAGGTCTCCCCCGCGCGTTCAAAGGCATCGGCAAGGCGCAAGATGGCCTTGGCCGCCTCAACAATCGAGCGCTCATCAAAATCGAGCGGTGTCCGATACTGCGCCGAAAGAAGCAGATAGCGCAATACAACCGGCGGCCATTCGGCCGTCAGTTCGCCCACCGTGATGAAATTCCGCAGACTCTTCGACATCTTTTCGGCATTGACCCGCACGAAACCATTGTGAACCCATGTGCGGGCAAACGGCACGTGGGTTACGACTTCGCACTGCGCAATTTCGTTTTCGTGATGCGGAAACTGCAGATCTTGGCCGCCGCCATGGATATCGAGCGTATCCCGCCCAAACTTGGTAGCCATCACGGAGCATTCGATATGCCAACCCGGACGGCCGGGGCCCCACGGGCTGTCCCAAGCCGGCTCACCCGGCTTCGCCGCCTTCCAGAGCGCAAAATCCAGCGGGCGCCGTTTGCGAGGGTCCGGCTCAACTCGATGCACAGTCTCCAATTCGTCCAGCGTTCGCCCCGAAAGTTTTCCGTATTGGGGAAATGCCGACACATCGTAATACACGTCGCCATCGACGACATAGGCTGCCTCCGCGGCAAGCAGTCGCTCGATAAAAGCCAAAATGTCCGGCATGACCTCTGTGACGCGGGGCTTGACCGTCGGCTCTAAGCAGCCGAGTGCGCGCATGGCGTCTTCGTACTCCGCGATATACCTCGCGGTCACCTCATCGATCGGCACACCGGTATCGAGGCTGCGCAGGATGATCTTGTCATCGACGTCAGTGTAGTTGCGCACATACACTACATGTGCGTCACCGTAGCGATGCCGGAGCTCACGAAACAAGACATCGAACACGACAGCGGCTCGCGCATGACCAAGATGCGGGCTATCGTAAACAGTCGGTCCGCAGACGTACATCAAGACCCGATCCGGATCGATCGGCTCGAATTCCGTCATCTCGCGCTGCATCGTGTCGTAGAGGCGTAGGCGGGTCATGGGCGTGTCTCTTCAAGCAATGCGCGCAGCGCCTTGGGGCGTGTGCGCAGAATATCTGAGGGAATGCAGGCAACCAGCGGACCCAAGTCCGGGCCGTGTGGAGAACCGGTAAGAATAAGTCGTAGCGGCTGAAATAGCGTCCGCCCTTTTACGCCGGGCAGCGCTTTGGCTCCCGTCATCAGTGTATTGAACCACGCTTCGCGGTCAGATCCGGGCGCTGGCAAAGCCTCCAGCGCGTCATCCACCACCTTCAGCAAGGTGGGCATGGTCTCCATGGCCAGCACCGCCGCGACATCGGCATTGGGGCCGACAATTCCCGGCTGCAGCGGGGACAACAGCGCCAACAATTGTGACAATGTCTCCACCTTCTCCTGCAGGAGCGGCAGCAGGGCGGCAAGGGCTATTGGGTCGATGACCGCAATGACATCCGAGGCATGGGTGGTTAACCAAGCCAACGCGGTTGCCGTGAAGTCCTTGGGGTCCAGCGCCCGAATATGCTGTCCATTGAGCCAGTGCAATTTGGCGATATCAAACACGCCCGCGCTTGGCACAAGGCGATCCAATGAAAATGCAGTGATCAGCTCGTCGCGGCGAAAGACCTCGCGGTCATCACCTGAGCTCCAGCCGAGCAATGCCAGCGCATTGAATAGGGCGTCGGGCAGTATGCCTTCGGCACGAAATTGGCGAACATTGACCGAGCCATGGCGCTTCGAGAGCTTGCTGCGATCAGGCCCCAAAATCATGGCCATGTGCCCGTAGCGCGGCGGCGTCCACCCGAACGCTTCGAAAAGCAATATTTGTTTGGGCGTATTGGTCAAATGGTCTTCTCCACGCAGGACGTGCGTGATATCCATCCGGTGGTCATCGACGACGACAGCAAACTGGTAAGTCGGCGTCCCGTCGGCCCGTACGAGAATCATATCGCCACCCAGCGTGGAAACCTGGAAGCTGACACGTCCGCGAACCAGGTCGTCGAATGCAACGATTGCATCATCGGTGGGAAAGCGAAGCCGCCAGACGTGGGATGTACCGGCGGCGATTCGGCGGTGCGCGTCGGCGGGTGCAATTGCACGGCAACGACCGCTGTAACCGATACGACCGTGCCCTGCCGCCGTCTGTTCGGCGCGCTCCGCGTCCAGTTCCTCTCGGCTGCAGAAGCACGGATACGCGACGCCACGGGACAGCAGATTGTCGATGGCATCCCGGTAGATATCACCGGCCTCACTTTGCCGATACGGTGCTGCGCTGCCCCCAACCGCCACACCCTCGTCCCAGTCGAGACCCAGCCACCGCAGGTCGTCGAGAATCGAAGACTCACTCTCGACGGTCGACCGCTCACGGTCGGTGTCTTCGATGCGTAGGACGAAGGTACCACCCTGCCCCCGTGCAGCCAACCAGTTGAACAGCGCCGTCCGCGCATTGCCCAGATGAAGCCAGCCGGTCGGACTGGGGGCAAAACGCAGGCGCATGGGATGGGTTCTGTGCTTCAATCGGGAGATCCTTCTTCCGACCCGGTCCAGCGGGCGACCAGGGCCGTTTGGGCCTGGAGACTCAAACGAAATGCCGTACCCGAGGATTCGAGTGTACGGCGAGCGTGCGCTAGCGTCAGCGCGGTCGCCACGCTGACATTGAGGCTTTCCACCATGCCGACCATTGGCAGGGCGAAACAGACATCAGCGGCCTCTCGCAATTCCGCCGATACGCCGCGGTGTTCGTTGCCGAACAGGAAAACGGTTGGGTGGTCGGCCTGCCAGTCGGCAATATCGACCGTCCCTTCGTCGGCCGCCGCTACCCAGAGGGCGAATCCTTGGGTGCGCAGCGCCTGCAGCATGGCGGCACGGTCTGGCCAGCGATACAGATCGACCCAGCCGTCGGTGCCCCGCGCCACCTTACGGTTGATCCGCATCGCCTCACGGCCGTTCTCAACGGCATGAACATCTTGAATGCCAAACGCATCGGCACTGCGCAGGATCGCCGCAACGTTGTGCCCGTCGAAAACCCCATCAAGCGCCAAAGTCACAAATGTGGTCCGTTCCTCGGCAACGGCCTGTAGGCGGGCGCGGCGGGCGTCGGTTACCATCAGTCGCTCAGGTGTCGTTCGGTCCGGATCCAGCGCACGGTTTCGCTGGCCGTACGCAAAAGAAGCGATTCGCTGACCGCATGGCTGCCGTGCAGTCGAATGCCACGTAGCGCATCGCCATCCGAGATACCGGTCACCGAAAGCATGAACTCGGCCGGCAGAAGTTCATCCCAGCGTAGCGGTTTCTTTGCTTCAAACCCGTGTTCCATCAAAACACGCTGGTCTTGGGGTTTGAATGGCAGATAGCGCCCAAGAAACTGGCCGCCGAGGCCTCGAAGCGCCGCGGCGGCGAGCCAGCCTTCGCGTGCCCCGCCGCTGCCCACAAGCATATTGATGCCGGAATCCGGCACCGCCGTGGCAATCGCCGCCGCCAAGTCCCCGTCCGCGATGAGCCGTACGCGCGCGCCTGTTGTCCGTGCGGCCTCGACCCACCGTTGATTGCGTGGTCGATCGAGCACGACCACGGACAACGCCGTAACGGGCAACCCAAGTGAATCTGCAACACGGCCGAACAGTTCATCGGGCGCCAGATCGAAGTCGACGGCATCGCGGGCGGCGGGCCCCACGGCGATCTTGTCCATGTACACCTGCGGAATCGGGCGAATGGTACCGGCAGGCGCCATGACGACGGTAGACATGGCGTTACGGCCGCCCAAAGAACACGCAGTAAGGCATTCGACGAGCCGAACGGCAAGATCGACTTCCATACCCTCGCCGCTCCGCAGCCGTTCGCCATCGACCAAAAACGGCGGCTCCTCGACGGCCGCATCGCCCATTGCGACCAGCGGCGAGAGCGAGACGGCGCCGAGCGCCTGCAAAAAACCGCTGCGTGCGGCCTCGTAGACCCGCGCCGGATTGCCACGTCCCATCTCGGCAGCCGCTGCGACGGCAGCGCCTTCGGTCAGCCGTACGAGGTCGATGCCGACCCCGCGGCTGAGCTCAAGCCCGTTCTCGTCGTGCGACATCAATAAACTCCCAACCGTCGAGACGGCGACCACGCCCCACGATCGCCTCGCTGTAAGCAGAAAAGCCGTTGTGGGGTCCTCCCGGCGTCCAAATGAGGGCCGGCACGTTGGCCAGCGCGTGCGTTCGTGTCCGAATCAACGTTGGATGATCGGGGCTCACGAGCACACCGGCATCTTCCGCAAGTGCGGCTTCGATGACCGGCCCGACAATCTCGCGGTCAAAGCGCTCCAGGCTCTCGATCTTTAGGTCGAGGCGCCCCATATGTGAAGTCTCATCCGGCGCCTCAAGGTGGAGAAAAACCAAGCCATCTTGTACGGCAATCGCCGCCGCTGCCTTGCCGGCGAAGTTGGTGTCGATAAACCCGGTGACTCCCGGTACATCGAGGATACGCATGCCCGACAATGCGGCCAGACCGCGCGCCAAGTCGACCGCGGTGATCATCGCACCGCGCAGCCCTTCGTGGCGTTCGGCGAATGGCTGCAACGTGGTCGAGCGCCCTTGACCCCAAAGCCAAATGTCCGTCGCCGGCAACCGACCGGCGGCAATACGCGCCTGGTTTACCGGGTGGGCAGCCAGTACGGGCCGGGCAGTGTCCATCCAAGCACGCAGACGGCCGGCGTCACCCCCGCGAGGGAGATGCGGCTCAATCGCCTGTCCCTGGATGTCATGCGGCGGTGTTGTCGACATGCCGTCAATGTCGACCTGCGTCACAAGGGTATGGCGGTAGCTCACGCCCGGGTACAGACGTGCACCCTGCAGCGCTTCAGCCACGGCGGCAATCAATGGCTCCGCCTGCTCGGTCTCAATGTGGTCAGCACTGAAATCGATCATTTCACGATGGCCATCTCGATCCGCGACATGGACCAAATTGCAACGCATGGCGACGTCCGTGGGCTGCAGTGCGATTCCCAGTGCGGCTGCCTCGATCGGTGAACGGCCGGTAAACGTGCGGCGCGGATCGTAACCGAGCAAACTCAAGTTACCGACATCACTGCCAGGTGGGTATCCTTCGGGGATTGTCTGTAGATCGATGCCTTCGCCTTCGCCGGCCAATCGGTCGAGGTTCGGCGTGTGAGCGGCCTCCAGTGGCGTGCGCCCGTTCAGCGCCTCCTGCGGTTCATCGGCAGCACCATCCGGCTGCAAAAAATACCATTTGCGGCGAGTCATCCGCGCCCCTCCCGTTCAAGGATCGGCATCCACAGCGGCTCCCCGACCGCAAAGTCGAAGCCACGCATCGCCTCCAAGGCTCGTTCGAGGTCACCGATGGGCGCTTCATCGATGGTCATGTAAATCGGCACGGCATCGGACGGATGTCGCCAAGGCTGCATCATGCTTTCGATACAAATCCCGTGATCACCGAGCGCCGTTGCAATTTTACCCAGTACGCCCGGCCGGTCCGGTACTTGCAGCCGCAGATAGCATGCAAAACGCAGCTCGTCGTGCGGCACCAACGCCGGTACCGCATCTTCGTCCAGCAGCGTACCCCAACGCTCAATGACCGGCGTCTGCGCGTCCTCGTCCTCCGTCGCCGGGCTCATGCGTGCGGCCTCAATGATGTCGCCAAGGACGGCCACTGCCGTCGGCACGGGGCCAGCGCCGGGGCCTGAAAGGAAAACGCCATCGACAGCATCGCCTGCGATCCAGATGCCGTTGCGGACTCCCTCGAGTTCGGCCACGGGGTGGCTGCGTGGTAGCAGCGCTGGACCTACATAAAAGACCAGCCTTTCCCCTTGCTGCTGAAGCAAACCGATCATCTTGGGCCGCAGCCCCATCTGCTCGGCGACGGTGAAATCCTCTGGAATCAGCGGTGTAATTCCCCGATAACGAATCTCGTCCAATTCGGGCTGGGCGCCAAATGACAACTGCGCCAGTACGCACGCTTTGTGGGCCGTGTCGCCACCGCCAATATCGAGCGTCGGGTCGGCCTCGGCATACCCGAGACGCTGGGCTTCGGCCAGTACGTCGGCGAAGGCCGTGCCGTTCTCTTCCATTTCGGTCAGGATGTAGTTGCAGGTACCGTTCCAGACGCCCAGCACGCGTTCAATGCGGTCCGCAGCGAGCGTCGTATGCAGCGTGCGGAGCAACGGGATTGCGCCGCCGACGCTGGCCTCGGCCAGCAGCAGATGGCCGTTTTCTACCGCGGCTGCACGCAATTCGGGCCCGTGCACGGCAAGCACCGCCTTGTTGGCCGTCACGACGTGCGCGCCAACTTCGAAGGCGGTCAAAATAATTTCCCGTGCCTCGTCGATACCGCCGATAAGTTCGACCAAGATATCGGGACGCGTGAGCCGGATTGCGCTGAGCGCATCTGAAAAGCGCAGTTCCTCCGGAACCGGGTCGTCGGACTGCCACGGTTGGCGCCGAACGACCCCCACCAGATGCAGCTCCGTACCCCAGCGACGTTCGATGGCTGTCCGCCGCTCGCTGATCAGCTCAACAGAACGACGACCGACATTGCCGTAGCCGACAACCAGAACGCGCGCCTTCATTCCTCAATCCCCCGTGAACGCAGAACCTTGCGAATTCCACGAACCGCTTGGGCAATGCGCTGTTCATTTTCCACCAGAGCCATCCGAACGAAGCCATCACCCGAGGGCCCAAATCCGATGCCAGGGCTCACTGCGACCTTGCCGTCAAGCAACAGGCGCTTGGAGAATTCCAGACTGCCCTCCTCGCGGAACGGCTCGGGAATTGGCGCCCAAAGGAACATCGAAGAACGCGGCGCCTCGACGGCCCAACCGGCACGCTGGAGGCCCCGCACCAGCACATCCCGCCGCGATTTGTACGCGTTCCGGATCTCCTCGACGCAATCTTGCGGCCCGTTGAGCGCAATGATGCTGGCAATCTGGATCGGCTGAAACATCCCATAGTCCATATAGGACTTGAGGCGCTGCAAGGCATAAATGGGCTCTTTCTTGCCGACTACGAATCCGACGCGCCACCCCGGCATGTTGTAACTCTTGGACAAGGTGAACATCTCGACGGCCACGTCCCGCGCACCGGGAACCTGGAAAATGCTGGGCGGCACGTAGCCGTCGTAGTGCAGGTCGGCGTATGCAAAGTCGTGCACGAGCAAAAGATCGTGTCGCCGCGCCAGATCGACCGCTTTCGTCATGAATTCAAGGTCGACGGACATGGTCGTCGGATTATGCGGAAAGCACAGCAAGAGAATCTTCGGCCGCGGCCACGTCGCCTCGATGGCGGCCTCAATGCGTTCGAGCAGCCCTTCCTCGGGCGCCAGCGGCACCTGCACGACCTCGCCGCCAGCGATAACGACGCTGTAGGTGTGGATCGGGTATGTCGGTTCGGGCACGACGACTCGATCGCCCGGAGCGCAGACAGCCATCATCAGATGACTCAGCCCTTCCTTGGAGCCGATCGTCACGACAGCTTCGGTATCGGGGTCGAATTCCTCACCGGTGCGGCGCTTGTACCAGTCGCAAATCGCGACACGCAAGC
This sequence comes from uncultured bacterium, assembly GCA_964617795.1. Lineage (GTDB taxonomy): Bacteria > J088 > J088 > J088 > J088 > CAZUAB01. The sequence goes on along the minus strand of CAZUAB010000047.1, from coordinate 3,139 downwards.
GATAAATACCGCGGCTCACGCTGTAGCGGTGGTTCCGCTCGTTGCGCACCGACTCGAGCAGCTTGTCGACGATGTGGATCGGCGTTGCCATGTCGGGGTTACCCATCCCAAGATCGACGATGTCATCGCCATCTCGCCGCGCCTTGTACTTCAAATCATTGACGATATTGAAGACGTAGGGAGGCAGGCGTTGGATACGGTAGTAGGGGCTATCCATGGGAGACTGCACTTTCCGGATGACGCGCCGAGGCCGCCTCAAGGAAGCGGTCGGCGAGATAGCTGCTGCGAACATAGCGCCCTGCCCAGACGTGGGCAATTCCTGCCTCACGGGCGGCGGCTTCGATCTCTGGGTAGCGGGTATCGGGTACGTCTTCACTGACCGGGAGCTGCGCCTGGGTTGGCTGGTAGTACTGTCCAATCGTCACAGCGTTGACGCCGACGCTTTGCAGGTCGCCAAAGACGGCCCGCAGCTCTTCGAGCGATTCGCCATGGCCGACCATCAACCCGCTCTTGACCAGACGCCCGGGCAGTTTCTGCGCAGCCTGTGCGAGAACCCCGAGGCTACGCTCATAACGGGCGCCTGGCCGCACACGCCGATACAGGCGCGGCACCGTTTCTACGTTGTGATTAAAGACATCTGGTTCGGCAGCACAGACAATATCGACGGCCGCACGATCCCCGCGAAAATCTGGCGTCAAAACCTCGACGGACGCAAAGGGTAGCCGCTGCCGTAAGGCGCCGATGGTTGCCGCGAAATGACCGGCGCCACCATCCAGTAGGTCGTCTCGATTGACCGATGTCACCACAATGTGACGAAGTTCCAGACGAGCCGCAGCTTCGGCGACCGACGCTGGTTCACCAGGATCAAGTGCAGCCGGACGACCCGTTGCGATCGAGCAGAAGCGACAGGCGCGCGTGCACACTGAGCCTGCAATCAGAAACGTGGCGACGCGGCGTTCGAAGCATTCGCCGCGATTGGGGCAACGCGCCTCTTCGCACACGGAGTGCAGACGCCCTTCGCGCAGCCGTGATTTGACCTCGTGCAAGTCGCGTAGGCGGATGACCCGCTTGGCCGCCCTGTCGATCCCAATCCGATTGTCCGCTTGCACGCTGATAGGCTCCCCGCCCTCGCGAAACACGAGAGCGCAAAAGATTCATGATAGCAAACCACGGCCCGAATTGCCCGTGGTTCACGGGGCCGAGGGCTCTGGATTCAGAGGATCACGGCCGTCCCACACGACTCGACCACCGGCGGTAAGCATCCACCGGCCCAGATCGCGCTGCACCAGCCGCTCGGGTCCCGGCTGAACAAGTCCGCCAAGGCCGCGCACCGGGGAGAAAGAGTGGCCTGGATCGGGCTCCTGCCGCCAAGCAGAAAGCAACCTGAATCCCTCGTAGACGGCCATATCCAGTGAACTCGGTCGCTCGACGCAGGCATCAAGACGCTGCCCGGCCTCACTGACTGTTCCGCCGATGATGTCGACAAACATGAGGCCTTTTGCGTGCACCCCGGCAATCCGCGCCGCGTCGCCAGCACCCCAGGATGAGTCACCCATCAATCGTACCGCGACGACATCCCAATAGGCCAATTGCGCGGGAATAAGGCCGATCTGCCGCGGCGAACCAACAATCACGAGAACATCGAAGTCGATGATCGCCGTCGGCTCCTTGCCGGCCTTTTTGAGCAGCGCCTTTTCCGTCGAGTCGTAGCGGTCGAGGCCCGCCACGTTGCGAATCGCCGGACCGAAGTCGGTATCCTCGGGCTTGAAACGGCCGATCCCAGTGAACCACCCGCCACCGGCAGTCACCGCGGGCCAAAAGGCATCGACGAAGCGGTCACCATATTCGTTGAGCGGCGCCAGCAGCGCCACAGCGGGCCAGTTTGCCTCTCGTGCCCACCGTGCGATCGACCTGGCCTGATCTTCGGGCGTCAGGGCAACCGACCAGATGGTTGATGTTACGGGAAGTCCAATAAGTGCGTTCGGGTTGGGGGTGACCGCGACCCTACCCTGGCGCAGTAGGCGCAGCGAGGCCGAGGCCATCCCGTCACTGCGCAGTGGGCCGAACACATGACGTGGCCCGCCCTCGATGAGAGCTGCGGTACCCAATACGACACTACTGTAGGAGTCACGTACCGTCAATTGTTCGCCGTCGAGCAGGCAGGCGCCGAGGGTTTCGAGTGTACGGCGGCCGAGCGCTGCGCTCTTGCCGCTAAGCGGCAGGACGGCGGCTGCACCATGACGATCGGATTTATCGCCGCGCGCCGGCTGGCTGTCGGCCCAGCGGACCAATTCCTGCCACGGACCGGCGAGCTCAATCGCTGATTTTCGCAGTCGAGCCGAGGCCTTCTGGATACCCGAGGCATCGCCTGCCTGCAGTGCCTCTTTGAGAGACAGCAGCCCGCCAAGGCGAGATTCCGCAGCCAGTTGGTCGGCTCGACAGCACTCCCAGGCACGCCCGGCCAGCATAGCCCAAGCCTCCGCCTCCGCCGGACCAATGGCAAGGCCCCGTTCGCTCCAAGTCAAAGCCGGTGCGCGAAGCCCGCTCCGCCAGAGCAGTTCACCGGCAACACGGGCCAACCGTTGGGAAGGGGCGTTGTCGTTACGCAGCAAAAGGCCCCAGTGCCGCTCCATGGCTGCCAAATCACCGGCTGTAGCGGCTCGCAAAAACAGCACATGCGCGGCTCGCCAAGACGAAGGATGCCCAGGCAGGCGCCGCAGAAAAGCCTGCGCCAGACGGTCGGCAACCGGCCCTGGATCGGGCTCCGCGGGCGAGGACAGCAGACGCGCGTAAACATCGCCTTCCGCATCGGGGGCAGCACCGTCGGCTGCACGGGCAAGCAGCAGTATGTCGACCTCATCCAATCGTTCGGCCGCGACGGCCGCCTCCAGGGCGTTCTCCCAAGGCAGCAAATCGGCACGAAATACCGGGGCCGCAGGCACGGGCGGCCGTAATGAGCACGCTGAACCAAGTGACATAGCGAGGATCAGCGACAGAGCGAGTAATCTGCGCATATCCGGCCATGATACCGCAAGCCGTTGCGTGCGTCCTGTTGGAAATTGCCCGCGTCGGCGTTCTCGCGGTACGCTGATGGTATGAACAGACTCTTGCTCGGTATCAGCGGCGGCATCGCCGCCTA
>CAZUAB010000046.1:0-16647 GCA_964617795.1 uncultured bacterium | reverse complement strand
GATGACCGCGGCGGCGCCGGTACCTTTGGCGTGCCTGCCCGAACACAGCCGCGGGCGGGTCTACGACGAGCCTGGGCACGAGTATCGCAATCCTTTTCAGCGCGACCGCGACCGCATCGTCCATTCGGCGGCGTTTCGGCGGCTTGAGTTTAAGACGCAAGTCTTTGCGTATTTCGAGAGCGATTATGTACGCAATCGACTGACGCACACGCTTGAGGTCAGCCAGATCGCGCGCTCGATCTGCCGTACGCTGGGGCTGCACGAAGACCTGGCCGAGGCGATCGCTTTGTCGCACGATCTGGGTCACCCGCCGTTCGGCCACGCCGGTGAGCGAGTGTTGTCGGCGTGCTGTGCGGCGGACGGTGGCTACAACCACAACATTCAAGGCCTCCGCATCGTCGACTGGCTCGAAGAGCGGTACGGCGATTTTCCCGGCCTCAATTTGAGCTATGAGGTTCGCGAGGCGTTCGGCAAGCACGGTTCGGGCCGCGAGGTGATGCCGGCTGAATTCGCCGCGACCGGCCCGCAACCGGCGCTGGAGGCCCAGATCGTCGATCTTTGTGATGAGTTGGCGTACACCACACACGACATCGACGATGGTATCGCACACCGGCATCTTCGGATTCGCGATCTTGCTGGCCAAGAATTGTGGGAAGCGCCATGGCAGGAGGTGCGCCGGCGTTGGCCCGATGCGCCGCTGGCCGTGCTGCGCCACGAGACCGTGCGGCGCATGGTCAACCGCCTGGTCACGGACTTGGTCGAAACGACACGAGTCCGAATGACCGACAGCGGGCTGCGGAGCGTCGCTGAAATCCGCGCCCACGCCGAGCCGCTGGCCGCGTTTTCGCCCGAGGTCGGCGGGCGGCTACGCGAGATGAAGGCATTTCTCTACGACCATCTGTACACCAACCATCAGGTGATCCAGAAGAATCACAAGGCGCGGCGGGTCGTTACCGATCTGTACGACGGCTTTGCCGAAGAGCCGCGCCAACTACCACCCAAGTTTCAGGCCCGCATCGAGCGTTGGGGCCTGGCGCGCGTGGTTGCCGATTATGTCGGCGGGATGACCGACAAGTTTGCCCTCGAAACACACGGCCGCCTGTTCGGCGCCGGGGCGATGTAGGGAAGACGGGCGCCGAAGGTGCGGCCCGAATCCGCCGGCGGGACGGTCGGGAGTTCGAGGCGCGACCGGTCATCGAGGTCGGGTCGCCGCTCGACGTGCCCGGAGTGACGCTGGGGGTGTCGCGATCCTAGATTCTGGACGCGATCCGCGAACATCGCCGCGAGGCACAGGTCGACGAAGAGGGACGTCCGTACACGAAAGGCCCACGGCAGCGACCCTGAGTCGATCAGCCCGTGTGGGCGGCCAAGCGCAGCGGGATGACGTTGGCGCCCGGCCGGGCGTCGAGTTCGAGACCGATCGCCGCCAGCAAACCGGCGACGTCCGCGCGGCCAACGGCCTTACCCTTGTGTAGAATCAGCGCGCCGACGCGGGCCTCGGCGTGGATGGCAGGGCCGCGGCAAAAGGTCTGTTGAAACCACAGCTTGCGGCCTTCGATGCCGTCGAAGCGGGTCACCAACTCAAAGCGGGCGCCGGGGCGCAATTCGCGCCGAAACCGAATATCCAAATCGACCACGACGGGTTGCAGGCGGCGCCGCAGTGCCTCGATCAGCATGCCCGAGCGCACCGTCAGATCCCAGCGACCGACATCCATAGCCGACAGGTAGCGCGCGTTGTTCATGTGCAGATTGAGATCGAGGTCGGCCAAGCCGACCCGTAGGTCAAGGCGCGATTCGGTGGTCGGGCCGATGCCGTCGACCGCGGCGCGGGCGAGTACTCGGGCGAGGCGAAGGCGATTGATGCCGAGCATGGGTAGCCCCTTTTCACTGAATATGAATCACCATTCATATTGTAGCAGAACGCCGGAGGCGTGGCGGGTCACCAGATGACTTCGACCTCGGGGTATTTCCGGATACGTTGGTCCTTGCTGACAAGGCGCAGCCCTAACCGCCGTGTCGTTGCCACAATGACGCGGTCGGCTGGATCGGGATGAAACACGCCGGGCAGGCGTGCGGACTCTTCGAGTATCGCATTGTCCGGAGCCACGAAGCGTACAAACGGCAAGGCCTCGGAGCGCCGAATCCAATCCCCTGGCGTCATCGCGAGTTCCAAACGCCCCCGGGCCACGAGCATGTGGATCTCCCAACTGCTGATCGTCGACAGGACAAGACCCGATTCGGCGATGGCCTCGTCGACCACCTTGCGAGCACGTCTCGAAAGCTTTCGAGGCTCCGCGAATGCCCACAGCCAGACATGCGTATCAAGGACGATCAAAGAGATTCCCAGATGTCCGGGGGCGTGGCGGGGTCGAGCGGCCCGTCGAAACGGCGTACGGCATCCCGAAACAGGTCACGCCAATCGGCAGGGGTGTCGCGAATCGCCGTGATCTGGAGTACCGGACGGCCGCGATCGGTAATGGTCAGTGGCCGGCCGTCGCGTTCGACGTCGCGCATATACTCAAGGGCGCGGGCCTTGAAACGACTCTTGGAAACAACGGGCATGACATCCTCTATTGATGACCATAGTCATGTTACCATAGTCATCAATAGGCCGCCTCCTCTAATCGGCAAAAATCTGCAGCGGGTTCTCCAGTGCTTCGACCATCCAGCGCATGAAGCGGGCGGCGTCGGCGCCGTCGATCAGGCGGTGGTCGTAGCTCAGTGACAACGGCAGCATCAGCCGCGGTACAAAGGCGCCATCCTGCCATATCGGCTCGGGGCGGGCCCTTGCGATGCCGAGTACCGCGACTTCGGGCGGATTGACCAACGGGCTAAAGCGCGTGCCGCCGATACCGCCCAGGTTGGTCAGCGTCATGCGCGCGCCACGCATTGCGTCGGGACCCAGTTTGCGGTCACGGGCGGCGGCGGCCAGTTCGTCGATCTCGCGGGCCAGTTCGCCAAGACTTTTGCGGTCGGCGTCGCGTACCACCGGCACCAGCAGGCCGCGATCGGTATCGACGGCGATACCGATGTGAATGTCGTTATATTCGAGAATCACTTCCTTGGCCATGTCCAGTGAACTGCGGAACTTCGGAAACTCGCTGATCGCCGCCGCCAGAGCCTTGGTCAGCAGCACGGTCATAGTCAAGCGACCGCCCTCAGCCTCGATCCGCGGCGCTAGATGTTTACGCTGTCGTTCAAGCTCTTGGATATCGGCCTTGTCGTCGTGGGTGACGTGTGGGATCTCGGACCAGGAGCGCGCCATCTGCCGCGCTGTAGCTTTGCGCACGTTATCCATGGCGTGCCGGATCGGGCCCTCAGCGCCGCCACCCCGGCCGCCGCCGATACGACCGCGCACGAAGGCCAGCAGTGCGGCCTCGCCAATCCGCCCGTCGTCGTCCGTCGGCACCGCGGCCAGATCCACGCCCAACTCGCGGGCCAGGCGAATCACATGCGGCGCGGCCAACGGCAGCGCGCCATCTGCCGCAGCGGTATCCACTTCCGGTGCTGGCGCCGCATCTCGGGGCCCGGCTTTGGCCCCCGCACTCGGTGTGTCTGTGGGTTTTGGCTCGGGCTTGGCCCGAGGCGCCTGGGGCTCCGCGGGGGGGGATTCCGATGCCGCGGGTGCTACGGATTCGGCGACGGGCTTCGCCGCGGCGGGCGCGGTTTTGTCTGGATCCACGCCCTTTGCGGGCGGCGCATCGGCGGCACTCCCCGCCCCCAGGCGTATTACGACCTCGCCGACGCGTACGGTCTGCCCCTCGTGGACAAGGATTTCGCTGACGGTGCCGGCGCTCGGGGCCGGCACCTCAACGACGGCTTTGTCGGTCTCCAGCTCGAGGATTGTTTGGCCGACACTGACCGCATCTCCGACCGCCACCGTGATTTGCACGACCTCGGCGCTATGAATGTTCTCGCCGAGTTCCGGCAGCTTGATATCCATGACGGATCCTTTCACGAATCTGCGGGGTCGGGAGCGTCGGGGTCGAGGCCGAGGTCGCGGATCGCTGTGGCGGCCGCGGCGGGGTCAAACCCGCCGCGCCGAGCCAGCCCGGACAGCGCGGCCGCTGTGATGTGCTCGGCGTCCACCTCGAAGCGACGGCGCAAGGGTCCACGGTCGTCGCTGACGCCGAATCCGTCGGTGCCAAGCACCTCAAGTCGCCCCGGCAGCCACGGCGCCAGCAGGTCGGGCAGCGCCTGCATCCAGTCCGAGACGGCCACAACCAACTCGGGTGCGTCGGCCAGCCGCGTCTCGAGCCAGCCGCGGCGCGGTGGCTCGGCCGGGTGCAGACGATTCCAGCGACGCACAGCGCGCGCCTCGTCGCGCAGCGCCTTCCAACTGGTCGCACTCCATAGCTCGGCACCAATCCCGAAGCGCTCGGCAAGCAAGCTGCGGGCCCGTTCGGCCTCGGGCACCATGCTGCCACTGGCGACCAGTGCGACCCCGGTTTTCAATTCCGTGGGGGCCGGCATGACGCGCCACAGGCCGCGCAGAATTCCTTCACGGACGGCGGGATCATCAGGCAGGGCTGGCATCGACCACGATTCGTTGTAGGCCGTGATGTAGTGCAGGTGTGGCGTTTGTCCCCGGGCCATCTCGCCCAGCGCGTGTTCCAGGATCACGGCCAATTCACAGGCATAGGCCGGGTCCCAAGCCCGTAGATTGGGGACGGTTTGCGCGTAGAGCTGACTCTGGCCGTCGTTGTGCGAAAACCCTTCCCCGGCCAGCGTGGTCCTCCCGGCTGTTGCGCCAACCATAATGCCGCGTGCCCCGTTGTCGGCGGCCGTCCAGATCAGATCGGCAACCCGTTGGAAGCCGAACATCGAGTAGAACATGAAAATCGGTACGGCGGGTACGCCGATCGTTGACCAGCTTGTGCCGGCGGCGATTAGTGAGGCCAGCGACCCGGCTTCGTTGATGCCCTCTTCGAAGATGCGCCCGTCGACAGCTTCCCGGTACCAGAGCAGGTTTTCGCGATCGACCGGTTCGTAGTGCTGGCCGCGTCCATTGTAAATGCCGTATTGGCGGAACAGCGCCTCGAGGCCAAAGGTACGCGCCTCGTCAGGGACGATCGGTACAATCTCGGCGCCCAGACCCGGTTCACGCATGGCGCGGGCCAACATGCGCACCAGCACCATCGTCGTCGAAACGCTGCGCTCGCCCGAGCCCTCGTAAAACTCCGACCAAACCTCGGCATCAAGGTCGTCGACCACCGGCACCTGTACGCGTCGTGCCGGTAGCGCACCGCCAAGCGCCGCGCGTCGTTCGTGCAGATAAACCATTTCGGGCGCATCGGCGGCCGGACGCCAGAAGCCAGCCGCGTCCAGCACGGCATCAGGCAGATCAAGCGAAAAACGATCGCGGAAGAGACCAATCCCCTCGCGGTCGAGTTTTTTGGCTTGATGCGCACTGTTGCGGGCTTCGCCGGCATCGCCCAAGCCCCAGCCCTTGACCGTCTTGGCGAGGATCACGGTTGGTCCGCCGCGGTGTTCCATGGCCGCCTTGTAGGCCGACCACACTTTGACGGCGTCGTGGCCGCCCCGCCGCAGGCGTACCAGCTCTTCGTCGCCTTTGTCCGCGACGAGCGCCGCCAAGCGAGGGTCGCTACCGAAAAAATGCTCGCGGATATAGTTGCCGGGAGAGGCCGCGTAGGTCTGGTATTGCCCGTCGGGCACTTCGTCCATGCGCAGTTGCAATAGGCCGTGCTCGTCGGCGGCCAAAAGCGGATCCCAATCGCCGCCCCACACCACCTTGAGCACGTTCCAGCCGATGCCCGCAAACACGCCTTCGAGTTCCTGGATGATCTTTCCGTTCCCGCGCACCGGGCCATCGAGCCGCTGCAGGTTGCAGTTGACGACGAAGATCAGGTTGTCGAGGTCTTCGCGGACGGCAAGGCTCAGACCCGACAGCGTCTCGGGCTCGTCGGTTTCGCCATCGCCGATAAAGCACCACACGCGCCGGTCGGAGGGGGCGATGCGCCCGCGGCGCTCAAGGTGTTTGAGCCAACGCGCTTGATATACGGCCTGCAAAGGGCCAAGGCCCATCGACACGGTCGAAAACTGCCAGAAGGCGGGCATCGAGTGGGGGTGGGGGTACGAGGCAAGGCCGGGCGCCAGGGCCTCGGCTCGGAAACGTTCCAACAGGTCGATGCCAATCCGGCCCTCGAGGAAGGCGCGGGCGTAGATGCCGGGGCTGGCGTGGCCCTGAAAGAAGACGAGGTCGCCCGGGCCGTCGTCAACGGCGGCGCGGAAGGCGTGATGGAAACCCACCTCGAACAGCATCGCCGCCGATGCGTAGGTGGCGATGTGACCACCAATACCGTCGCGGGCCCGGTTGGCGCGTACGACCATGGCCATGGCGTTCCAACGGACCCAAGCGCGCAGGCGGCGCTCCAATTCAAGATCGCCGGGGTAGGGTGCATCGTTGGCAGCGGCGATGGTGTTGCGATAGGGGCTGACACCGCCCCCCAAAGTAAGCCCGCGGCGCCGCGCGTACTCGGCAACGGCAGCCATGAGCGGTTGCGCCCGCGCCGCCCCGCCACGGGCCAGCACGGCATCTAGGGCCTCGCGCCAGTCGGCAAGCTCGCGTGGATCGGGGGGGTGGCGGGTCGGCGCTGAGTCCATGGGGTGCCTTTCTTCGACAAACGTCGCAGACCGGCGATTTCAGGCGCCGACGGTCTGCTGCCCTTCGTTCAGACTAGCAGGAAAGGATCGGCGGCGTCAGGCTGTTGCCATCACACCTGGTGCTCCACCTCGTTGTCGTTTTCGCTGAGGTCGACGAATTTGCCCAGTACCCAGCGAACCATGCGGGCGAGGTCGTCGTGGATCAGATAAAGAGCTGGCGTGAAGATCAGGATGAGCACTGTGCCGAACATCAGGCCGTAGCCGAGCGCGAGCGCCGCTGGCGCCAAGAATTTGTCTTCGCCGCCGATGCCGTAGACGAGCGGCAGGAGACCGAAGATCGTCGTCAGCGTGGTCAACCAGACAGCACGGAAGCGGCGGCGACCGGCTTCGACAGCGGCTTCGAACACCGGCATACCGCCACGCCGCATGTCGTTGAGGAACGACACCAGCACGATCGAGTCATTGACGACCACGCCCGACAGACCGATCATGCCGACCATCCCGATAAAACTGAGCGGTGTGCCATGGGCCCAGAAGGCCCAGATCACACCGATGATGCCGAAAGGAATCGCCGCCATCACGACAAACGGCTGCGTGACGCTGCCGAACTGCGTGGCCAAAATCAGGAAAATCAGGCTAAGGGCCACCCCGAAGGCCTGCATGAGGCTGTCGAGGCTCTCCTGCGTGTCCTCAAATTCCCCGCCGGCGCTCAGGATGGTGTCTGGGTGCTGCTCCATCAGTCGGGTCATCACCGGCGCAAACCCGGCATTGACGGCCTGGCTGGACGTCAGCTTTTCATCGACCGCGGCCGATACCGTGATCGTCCGGCGCTCGTCACGGTGGATGACCGCGGCGAGGCCTGGCCGCTGTTCCAAATGGGCGACCTGGGACAGCGGCACGAGGTTGCCAAAGCGGTTGGGAATCATCAGATTGGCCACGCTGCTGATGCGACGGCGATCCTCTTCAGGCAAGCGAATGCGCAAGGCGATACGGTCGCCGTCGCGCCGCACCCATGTGGCAACCGTACCCGCAAGCGCTGTGCGCACCTGCAAGGCCACCTGCTGTACCGTCATGCCGGCACGGGCCACGGCCTGCTCGTCGATGATCACCTGCAGCTCGTCTTTGCCAGGCTGGAAGTCCTTGCTGATGTCCGACACGCCCTCAATGGCGGCGAGTTCCTTCGCCACCTGGTCAGCAACCAAGTTCAGGCGCTCCAGCGAGTCGCCCTGCACGCGGATAGCCACCGGTTTGCCAACGGGTGGGCCGGTACGCTGCATCTCGAAGGCGACGTTGGTAAAGGCTGCCTGACCCGCAACCTCCTCGACGACCGGGCGCAGCGCAGCGATGATCTCCTGCGCTTCACGGCTACGTGCGTTGGCGTTCGTCAGATAGACGACGATCTGGCCGAGGTGGCTGCCGCGCTGCGTAAACGGGTCGTTGGGGTCGTTCTGCTGAACGCCGGCGTACAGTACGTAGTCTTTCAACTCGTTGTCCGGCAGGTCGGCAATGGCCTGTTCGATGACCTTGAAGCGCTCGGATGTCGCGGCCAAGGAGGTGCCCAGCGGTTGGTCAGCGCGGATAAAGAACGCCTCGACGCCCGTCGCCGGGAACAGAATGAACTGCATCTGTGCTCTCGACCACCAGAGCGAAAATAGCAGTAGCATGAAAATACCGCCAACGAAGGCATAGCGGCCGCGCAGAGCCACGCGCAGGGTCGAAACATACAATCTGGTAATCCGGTCAAAAAGGCCAATGGAGTCCTTGTCGCTGGCTTTGGCCTTGTGCTCGACGGTCTCGACGCCGCTACGTCGCGCTTTGATGCGGGCGCGGGCGTGCCCCCAGCGCAGCACTTCAAAGGCGTGCAGCGGCAAGATCAAGAACGCCTCGACCAGACTGACGAGCAAGGCGACAATGACCACGGTTGGAATCTCCGCAATAAACTTGCCGAAAATCCCGCTCATCATCAGCAGCGGTGAAAACGCCGCAACCGTCGTGGCAATCGTCGACAAGACAGGGAAAAACACCTCGGTGGTGCCGTCAACGACAGCCTGCGTCGGTGTTTTGCCCATCTCGTAGTGCTGCCAGATATTCTCGGCGACGATGATCGCGTCGTCGACGAGCATGCCCAGCACGATGATCATGCCGAACATCGAAATCAGATTGATGGTCGTACCCATCCAACTCATTACGAGAAAGGTCCCCAAGAACGCCAGTGGCAGACCCAGCGACGTGACGAAGGCCATTCCGCGCGAAAGCAGTACGAGCAGGATTGCCAGAACCAGCCCGATGCCCATGGCGCCATTCGAGGTCAGAACCCCGAGGCGGTTCCGCACAAAAGTGCTGAAATCGTTGACATACGAGATCCGTAGGCCTTCGGAGGCGTGGTCGGCGGCGAAAGGCTCGGTAATCTCCTTGACGGCGGCCACGAGTCGAAGAATGTCGCCCTCGGCGCTTTTGGTGACCATCAGGTTGATGGCCTCGCTGCCGTTCGTGCGGTAGATACGGGTGCGCTCTTCAAAGGTGTCGCGCACCTTGGCGACGTCGCCGACGCGTACCAATACGCCAGCGTCGTTGGCACGCAAAATGACGCTCTCGATGGCCGCCGGTGTCGTCACCTCACCGATTGTGCGCACGAGCAACTCGCCGTCCGTGGCGTCGAGTGAACCGCCCGGCATGTTGAGGTTGCGCGCCGCCAGTGTACCGATCATATGCTCAAGGCTCAGGTTGTAACGGCGCAGCGCGTCCGGGTCCACCTCGACCCAGAACTCCCGCTCCTCCCAGCCTTTCTTGTCGACGCCTTCAACGTCGGGGATGGTTTCGATCCGCTCAGCCAGCTCATCGGCCAGCGCGTGCAGCCGGGCGTAGCTGCCATTTTCGAGTCCCAGCGTGACTTCGATGACGGGTGTGTCGCCGCTGTCGATAGCCCTGACGAGCGGCGGATTGGGCAATTCGGACGGCAGGTTTTGGACGCGATCGACTGCGCGCTGCAGGTCTGAAATCGCCGCGTCTTTGTCACGCTCGCTGAGGTCCGGTTCCAGGGCAATGGTGATCAGGCTGAAGCCCTCGGTCGAGAGGCTGTCAATCTTTTCCACCCCCGAAATTTTGCCCAGCTCTTCCTCAATCAGGTCCGTCACGTACAGTTCGACCTCGAGTGGGGCTGCACCGGGATAAACGGTGGTGACCACGACAATGTCGAAGTTGACGGCCGGGAATGCCTCGCGGCGCAAGTTCAGTGCAGCAAGAACGCCGATGACGACGAGGAACAGTGTCAGCAGATGAACGAGCAGCGCGTTGCGCAAAATAACGCGAAGGTAACCCATGGCTCAGCGCTCCTCAGGGTAGGCGTGCAGGGCAAGACGCAGGCGTGCATCGGCCTCCCGGGCCGCGTGCAGGGCGTCGATGCGCTCCATTTCAACGTTGTCCACTTCAATGTCGTAGCCAAGAATCGCGATCTCTTCTGTTCGCGCCTGCCGAAACTGCGCCCGCGCCAAGTCGCGCTTGCGAAGCAAGGCGGCCCGCTGTCGTTCGGCCTGCGCCAGCCGTCGCCGGGCGCCATCCCGGGCCTGAAAAGCCAAATCGATCTCGCGGGCGACATCACGCAAGATCACTTCGCGCTGTGCATCGAGAGCTGCCAGTCGGGCGGCGGCCGCTTCATCTTGGGACCGCGAGGCGGTCTTTCCGAGGTTGACTTCGGCGGCGACCCCAACGACCCAGGTTAGGTTATTGACGCCGTCGACGCTGTCTGGGATCGACCGGCCCATAGAGCCCTCAAGACCGTTGGTGCCCAGCGAGCCGAACACGGCAATGTCGGGCCGTGCCTGCTCGCGTGCCAATTCCTGCTGTGTGCGCAATGGCGCGCGGCTGGCCTCGATCAGCGCCAAATCTTGACGCCGCGCCGCCGCCAGTGCCCGAGCCGATTCGGGATCGCTGACCGGCAGGGCCGCGGGCTGGTGGTCCAGCACCAGTACGGGCAACGCATCCAGGGGACGCCCGGTGCGGACGGCCAGCCGGCGCAGCAGGTCTTCACGGGCCAGTTCGAGTTGCAACAGGGCGCCTTCACGGGCGACCAAGTTGGACTCGGCTGCGGCCACATCCAGATCATCGCCGCGCCCGAGGTTGCGGCGGCCTTCCATCAGTTCTGTAAACCGCCGGGACAGTCGGATCAAGTCATTCATCAGCGCAATACGCGCGTCAATCGCGGCCAAGGCCCAGGCCAACTGCTCGGTTTCGGCCTGCACGCCCTGCAACTGCAGCTTGGCGCGATAGGCTGGGGCAATCAGTCCAGCCGCAGCCAGTTCTTGTTGCAGGCTGAGCTCGCGCCCCAAAAAATTGCGCCACAGCGGTTGCCGGGCCGTCAATTCGAGCTTGGTTGTATAGCCGGGGTTGAACGACTGGAAGCTCGACACATCGAAGGTCGGCATCACCGGCATTCCCGGTACCGCCGGTGGCTGCGGTGCGGGGGGTGGGTACTCAGTGTACTCGCGCTGGTGCGACAAAGTGGCCTGCAGCAAGGTCGCCGTTGGCAAAATCTTGCGTACGCCGACGTCACCCGTCAATTGGCTGCGGCGATCGCCGGCCAGTGTGTTGGCGGTCTCGGAGCTGTCGTCGACATAGCGCGCGTTGCCGAAAAGTACGAGATCGTAGGCGGCTAGCGCACCCGCCGACAGGGCTTCGGCCTCGCGGTGAGCCGCCTCAATTTCGGCCAGTTCGAGTGCCGCGCGGCGGGCGTCTGCCAGCAGCGACGCCAAGGCGTCGGCGCGCAGCGATGTGGGCACGCCCAATCCAACCGTAAGCGTCAAAACAAGCAGGGCCAGCGATTTCATGAAGATCCTTCCCGGCCTTCGGGCAACAGGCTGCGCCGAAAAACCTCGACGTGCGTACGGATGAACGCCTCGTCGTCTGCGGGCACGGTATAGCCGAGCATGAGCCGGCTGATTGTGCGCAGCAAGATCGGCGAGACAAATTCGACCACGACACCCAGCGGGTCGAGATCGGTTTGTTTGAATAGAGGCAGCATGGCCTTTTGCAGCCGTGCGGTCATGGTGTCGTTCATGGCCTGGAGGCCGGCGGCGTATTCGGGGCGCAGTGCCAGATTGGTCATGATGAAGCGAATGAAATCACCGCGTTCTTGGTGCAGGTCCAGGATCCGTCGCGTAATCATTTCGAGATCACGTCCGACATCGCCCGACAGCGTCAGTTGGCGCAGGTGGTCCAAGGCGTCGTCACTGAGGAAGCGCTCGAGGATGGCGGCGACGAGTCCTTCTTTGCTGCCGAAATGCCGGAAGATCGTGACCTCGTTGACCTCGGCGCGCTGCGAGATCTCACGGGTCGTCGAGGCCTCAATGCCGCGCTCGCAGAACAGCGAGAAGGCGGCATCGAGAATACGCTCCCGAGCGTTGGGTGGCGGGCTGCAGCAAATCATCGAGTATGTAAGTATATGCTTGCATGCGTAAGTCGCGCAAACGGCGGTCGTTCGACGCGCCAGGCCCGGCTGGTTACCATGCGTTGTAGGCGCCGCGACGCGCACTCAACCATTCCCCAGGGAGGCATCGTCATGGATCCGCGCTACCGCAAACTCGCCGACGTCCTTGTTCGCCACTCCTGCCGTGTCCAGCCCGGTGAGGCGGTGCTAGTCCAGGCAGCGGAGGCGGATACGCGCTTCGTCGAGGCCCTGATCGAAGCGATTACCCAAACTGGCGGTCAGCCGATCGTGCAGACCTCCGAACCCCGCATCACGCGCAAGCTCTTGATGACAATGGACGAGGCGGGCTTCAAACGCTGGGGCGAGATCGAAAAACTACGCATGGAGCGCGTGCAGGCCTATATCGGCATACGTGGCGGCAACAACGCCAGCGAAACGGCGGACGTGCCGGCGGCGCAGATGAATCTTTATCGCGAACACGTGGTTGAGCCCGTCCACATGGCCATCCGTGTGCCCAAAACCAAATGGGTGGTACTGCGCTGGCCCAATCCCGGCATGGCTCAGGCAGCCAACACCAGCACCGAGGCCTTCGAGAAGTTTTTCTTCGATGTCTGCACGCTCGACTACGGCCGTATGCAGCGGGCCGCCGAGCCGCTCGTTGCGCGCATGAACCGCGCCGACAAGGTGCGCATCGTCGGCCCGGGCGATACCGATCTGCGCTTCTCGATCAACGATATTCCCGTCATCCCTTGCTTCGGTGAGCGCAACATTCCCGACGGCGAGTGCTTCACGGCGCCGGTGCGCGATTCGGTCGAGGGGGTGATGCACTACAACACGCCGACGATCTATGATGGCGTGAGCTACAAGAATGTGCGGCTACGCTTCGAAAAGGGCCGCGTCGTCGAGGCGAGCAGTGAAGAAAATGGCGATCGTCTTGCCGAGGTCTTTGACACCGACGAGGGCGCTCGTTACATCGGCGAGTTCAGTCTCGGCTTCAACCCCTTCATTTTGCACCCCATGAAGGACATCCTTTTTGACGAAAAGATCGCGGGTTCGCTGCATTTTACGCCGGGCAACGCCTACGAAATTGCCGACAACGGCAATCGCTCCAAGATCCACTGGGACATGGTGCTGATCCAACGCCCCGACTACGGCGGCGGCGAGATCTGGTTCGATGACGAGTTGATTCGCAAAGACGGCCTGTTTTTGCCGCCCGACCTGCAGGGGCTCAATCCCGACAACCTGAAGGGCTGAGCTAGGCCCGCCCTTCAAACGGCCAAGGAAGCCAAGTAGTCGAGAAACCCCGGCTGCGCCGTGAATGGTGGAATCAGACGTACGGCGAGGTCGGGGCGGATTTGGCCAACCGCAGCGAGCGGTTCCTCGATGTCTTCAACGAAGTGCTTGCCAGCCACAAAAAACATGGGGACAACGACGATCTCGGTTGTCGTCGGGTCGCTTGCCAGGCGCGCAAGCACGTCGGCGTACAGCGGCTCGGCGAGCTCCATGTGGCAGGCCTCGACGGCCACCCCGAGACGTAGGGCCAGCCGCCGACCCATATCCTCGGTTGCGGCATTGGCGTCGACCCGGCGGCTGCCGTGGTCGACCAAGACGACCCGTCGCGTCACCCCTGCGGCGGCAGCGGCTGCTGTTGCGGGGCCAATTCGGCCGGCGGATTGTCCCATTCGACGGGGAACCGGCTACGCGCGCTGCGCAGCCAGTCGAGCCAGGCGGCGTCGCTCTTGCGTTCGATCGCTGCGGCCCGCAGTTCGGCTTTTTGGGCATTGAATTCGGCCGGCTCCGGCTCGACGCGGTCGCGCAGGTGCAGCACCACGTAACTGCCTTCGATACGGAACGTCGACGGCGGCAATGGGCTCTCTTCGGTCAGGCGGAAAGCCGCAGCGCGGATCTCGGGTTGCTTGCCCAGAAGCGGCAGCTCTTCGGTACGGGCATTGAACGGCCCGGTCGCCGCCACTTGCACACCGTAGCGCCGTGCGACTTGGGCGACGGTCTGCCCGGCCTGAAGATCTTCGAGCGCGGCCAGCGCCTTTTCGGCGGCCAGCGTCGTTGCCCGATCGGCAAGCAGTTTGTTGCGGATTTCGTCGCGGACTTCGGCTATGGGGCGCGGTGTGGCGCCTTGTCGGTCGAGCACCTCAACCAAGAAGGGTCGCCCACTGAATTCGACGATGCGTCCCCCACGGGGAAAGTCTGTTTCCTCGACGAAGACATCGCGCAGCACCTCGGGTGGATACTTGAGCTGTGCCGCCGGTGAGCCCTGCTCGACCCAGTCGGTATCGAAGTCTAGGTCGAGCCCCTGTACCGCAACCTTAAAGTCACGGCCCTCGGCCAGTGCTGCCCGAATGCGCTCGGCTTCGGTGCGGGCTTTGGTCAGTGCCTGCTCTTCCTGTAGCTCCTTCCGCAGTTCATCGGCGACGGCCTCGAGTGGACGCGCGCCGGCATCGCTGCGCTTTTCGACAAAAATCAGGTGGTAGCCGAACGGGGTCCGTACGGGTCCGATCGTCTCGCCAATCGGGCCGCCGAACACGGCCTCTTCGAATTCTTTTACCATCCGCCCACGGCCAAAAGAGCCTAGCTCGCCGCCTTTGTCGGCGGTGCTGTCCTCGCCGTTCGCACGGGCGGCGGCGGCAAACTTGGCCACGTCGCTGCCGACCTCGGCCTTGATCGCTTCGAGCCGTGCCCGTACGGCGGCCTGCTCGTCTTCGGGCGCATCGACAGGAATCTTGATCAGCAGGTGTCGCGCGGTTGCTTGCTCTTCGAGCTTGAAGCGGCCTGGGTCGGCGTCGTAGGCGGCCTTGAGCGTCGCGTCGTCGATCTCAATCTTGGGCGCCCAGCGGGTGATCGGAAAGCGCACGGTGCGCAGTTCGGCCTTTTTCGGCGCTTGGTAGGCGTTCTTGTTTTCGGCGTAGTAGGCGCTGATCTCGTCGTTGCTGATTCGCACCTGCGACTCGAACTTGGCCGGATCGAAACGTAGGACGTCGATGTCGATCGTGACGTTCTCGACCAGCCAGTCGCCGAGTACTTCGTCATCGGTCACGTGCACGAGGTCACGGACGAATCGCTCGAGTTTGGCAATCAGTAAGGCTTCACGCTGCTGCTGTTCAAACGCTTTGGGCGTCAGACGCGGCCGCTGCTGTGACAGCACATACTCGTACTGCTCGGCGTCAAACGCACCATCGACACCTTGGAAGGCCTCGATCGAGCTAATCAACTCACGTAGTTCTTCATCGCTGACAACGAAGCCGAGGCGCTCGGCTTCTTTCTTCAGGACGACGCGGTTGACGAGCCGGTTCATGGCCTGAAAACGCAGATTGAGCTGCTTGACGATGTCTTCGGTGAGCTGATCGCCAAGGCGCTGCTTGTAGATGTCGTAAAGGCGCTGTTCTTCGCGCGCAACTTCCATGTTGGTGATCGGCACGCCGTTGATCCGCGCCGCGATGGCGCCATCGATGGCCCCGCCGCCGCCGCCGGTGCCGCCGGTGAGCAGGCCGAAGCCCACGACGAAGCTGAGCGCCAGCGCGCCGAGCAGGGCCTTTACGACCCAGGATTGGGAGTGACGACGAAGAATCGAGAGCATGGCGGGACCTCTGGGTCAACGTGGACGTTCGTGATGCCTCGCGCCGGCACGCGGCACATGGCTAGCCTACCATGTTCCCACAGGGCGCGGCAGTCGGCAAGGAGGGGTGGCCTTGGTCGCCGGGAACTTGGTATGATCACTGGCGGGATGGCGGAGTCTGCCGGCGCCTCCCGGACCCTTTCAACTCCGGCAGCGATTGTCGAAGCTTTCCGGATGTACCGCAATCAACGCATCGTTGTCGTCGTCCCTTGCCACAACGAGGAGACGCAGATTACGCGGGTCGTCGAGACGATGCCGACCGAAGTCGACCACATCGTGATCGTCGATGACACGAGTACCGATCGCACCGTCGCGGTCGTTGAGAATCTGCAAAAGATCCACCCACGGATCGTCCTGATCCGTCACGAGGTGAATCAGGGGGTTGGTGGCTCGATTGCCTCGGGCTACAAGTGGGCACGGGACAATGGCGCCGATGTGGCCGTGGTCATGGCGGGGGACGGCCAGATGGACCCGGTGGATTTTTTCCCGATCGTCGATCCGGTGGTCGAGGGTAGCGCGGATTACACCAAGGCCAATCGACTGTTTACCGGCGAGGCCTACAAGATCATCCCCAAGGCCCGCTATTTCGGCAACGCTGTCTTGTCGCTGCTGACGAAGATCGCGTCCGGGTACTGGCATATCGCGGATTCCCAAGCCGGCTACACCGCAATCAATCGGGCGGCGCTTGAGGCCATCGATTGGGACAGTATGTACAAGCGTTATGGGCAGCCCAACGATTTGCTTGTCCGGCTGAATGTCTTCGATTTCCGCGTCAGGGACATCCATACCAAACCGGTATACGGTGTGGGCGAGCGTTCCGGCATTCGCATTCCCAAGGTGATCGTGCCAATTGCGATGATGCTGCTGCGCATGTTCCTGTGGCGGCTCAAGGAGAAGTACATCATTCGCGACTTCCATCCGTTGATCTTCTTCTACGTCATGGGCGTCGGCCTTGCCAGCGTCAGCGCGG
>CAZUAB010000045.1:0-17071 GCA_964617795.1 uncultured bacterium | reverse complement strand
ACGTACCCCGGAGGCAGCTCCTGCACTGGCGCCTGGAACCCGACGCCGCTGGTGCCGCGTATCCCGACCTTGGGTGCGGCGCCGATGTACTTCCGCCAGACCCGCAACAACCGCGACGCCTTCTTCGGCGCCGGTTTGCACGCAACCCCGGTCAACCGGGCGCTGGATCAGATCTGGCAGCAAAAAGTGCTCTGCGCCGACATTTGGTCCGGCAATCCGGGCCTGTTCGGCGACGCCGTGACGAGCGTACTCAACACCGACCTGTTCCGTACGTTCATCCCCTCGCTAGACCGCAACTTCGACGGGCGGCAGATGATGGTGCGGATGGTGCCGCGCTACGTGCTGCCCGGTGCAGCGGTCGGCACCTATACGATTGCCAATGATCAGCCACAGCTCATCCTCAACCCCGGTGACCCGACCAACCTGATTGCCGGTACAACGTGGGCCGAAGATGAGGCGCGCTACCCCGGCCCCTTCGACGCGCGCGTCAAGCTGCCTCACATCGAGCTGCAGTTCCTTGTTGACGTCTCGCCGACCGGCGACGGACTGTACACGAGTTTCGTGCCGATGTTCAGCGCCGATGTCGGACTTGACGTCTACTTCGGCCTCGGCTGGTACAAGATCACGAGTACGTACTGGCCGAAGACGCCGACGCAAGCCAACACGACCTGCTCGCAGTCGCCGTATCCGTGCCGCGTGGCGCGTATCAATGCGTTCGTCGATCTCAAGCTCAACAAGATCACCGAATACGACACCGCCACAGCGCTGGACCCCGACGGACTGCAGAGCGCGCTCTCGTCGCTGGTGGCAATGCTGCTTGACGGCGTGCTGCAAGGCAAGCTGGAGCTCGCGCTCAACACGGCCAGCACGGACTTCCTCGGCGTCGTGATTGACCCCGGGTATCCGTCCGCCGGGGCGCCCGCCGAGACCACGCCGGGGTTCCTCGGCACAGGCTTCGAGGCGATGGACCTGCACCCCAATGCCAACGCCGGATCAACCGATGGCATCTTCGAGTACTTGGGCGTCTATCTGACGATCGGCGACATCTACGGCAGCTACAACCCCGATGGCACCGTGAATGCCGGCCCCGACGGAAAGTCGGACGTGCTCAGCCCGGTGATGATCATGGACATGCTCGAAGACGCCGGTATCTTTGATATGCTTGGCGCACCGCCTGCGCGCCCCGAGCGCCCGCTGCCGACCGCACCGGTCGACTCGCATCCGAGCCCCAGGACCTTCCTCGACCTGCCCGCGCTCGGCCAGTATGGGCGTGAGCTCCAGATCAGCAGCGCCGACGTCGCGCGACTCGGCCTCGGCCGTGATCCGTCGGCCCGCATTGGCGTTGCCGCAATGACCGCCAATGGCCCCGGCGCGCCGCGTTACCAGTATCGGGTCGATGGCGGCATGTTCCGCCTTGCCGACGAGCGCGGCATCGGTCTGCCGGCCTTGTTCGACGGCACACACTCGCTGGAAGTTTGGGCCATCGACGTCGACGGCTATATTGATGCCGAGCCGGCGGTGCTCCAGTTCACGCTCGACCGCACCGCGCCGCAAATCGCGGCGTTCGATACCCAAGCCGTACTGGGCGAAGGCGGGAAGCTCAAACTGCCGCTTCGCGTGAACGATCGCATCAGCGCCGCGGAAGCCCTGACGGTCGAGTGGCGGTTGGACGGCGGCGAATGGACGGCGATTGCCGCAGACGGCACGGTCGAACGCCGCGTCGAAGTCGGCCCCCACCGTCTGGAAGTGCGCGCCACGGACGAAGCAGGCAACATTGAGACACGCACCTGGACCTTCGTCGGCGAAGAATCGGGTTGGGGCTGCCGTGGCGGCAGCGCCGGCTCCGGCGACCTTGCTCTGCTGACGCTCGCGCTCGGTGCACCGCTTCTGCTGCGTCGTCGGCGGGCCGGGCATGCGCCGCAGGACGCCTAAGGCCACAGCGGCACGCGCGCTGGTCTTGACGCTGGCGCTGGTCGCCGTGGGCTGCGCGCGGGCGGAACTCGACGAATCGCTGCGGACCGCACAGGGCTGTGTCCCGGGAGACGCTGGCTGCTTGGCCGTCGGCGAGTACATCGTGCAATTGGAAATCGGCGATGCTGGCTATGGCGCGCGTGTCCTCATCGCGGACGACGAGGCGCGCTCGGGCTTGGCCGCTTTTCAACTGCGGCTGCCCGAGGGTGAGACCGAGCTACGGGTCCTGCGCTGGAACGGCAACGAGACCTCCATCGAGACCGTCGACAGCGCTGCCGCAGCGCACCTGGCCTTCGCCAAGGCACCGCTCGGCAACCGCCTGTACCTCGCCTACCAGAAGCAAGGCGAGGGTCTGATGCTGGCCCTGTGGGACGGTAGCGCGTGGACGACGAGGGTGCTCGATGAAAATCCGCTTGCCGGTCCTTTTCTGAGCATGGCGATCGATGTCAACGGCGGAGTCCACATCAGTTACATCGACGTCGCCAATCGCGATTTGCGGTACTTGCTCTGGCAGGACGGCGCCTTCTTGATTGCACCGCAAACGGTCGATACGGGCCTTGAGATTGGCCAGGTCACGGCCGGCGGCAATATCGGCAGCCGCACCAGCCTGACGCTGATGCCGTCGCAGGAGCCGGTGATCACGTACTACGATGAATCCAATGGGCAGCTCCGGACCGCACGCTATTCAAGCGTAACGCAGGAGTGGGAGATCGAAGTGATCGCGCGCTGGCGTCGCGGGGAAGTCGTGTTTCCGGACAGCGAAGGCGTGATCAATCTGCCGTCGGACCGGACCATGATTGCTCGTGCGTCACAGGTCGAGCTGACCAAGAACCTCGACGCGCTGCCCGCATCAGAATGGGCATTCAAGAGCGAGACGCAGATCAAAATCAATGCACCCGAGGCCGGCGCCGAATACGCCATGTCGTACGCGACGCCGTGGAGTAACAACTACGGGGCTTGGAATGCGACGGCGTGGCTGCCGACCGGGCAGGCTGTGACGTTTTACGATACCGCCCGTTCGGACCTCGTCTGGGCCTTCAACGACGGCCCGGGGTCGAACCCGTCGTGGACCTTCGAGATTATCGATGGCTTTGGCGCCGTCGGTGATTTTCACGACATGGCGATTGTGCCGCTGTTTGACGCCAACGGTGTGCAGCGCGGTTCGATGCCGGTCGTGGCTTACTACGACCAGTCCAACGCCGATCTCAAGATGGCTGTGCGGCAGTCGGGCGCGTGGACCACGACGACCCTCGACGCTCCGGGCATCACCGGCCTCAACCCCTCGATTGCCGTCAGTGAGGGTGGTTGGGTGGTCGTCGCATATCACACCTTCGACATCCGCACGGGCACGTCCCAGCTGCGATTGCTGCGCACCGTGCCGGTGCGCCCCTGAGGCGGCCGGTGCGGGCGGCCCGCGCCGGAATCGCCCTCGTTGCCGCGCTGGCGCTGGTTGCGTCGGGCTGCCGCGGCGGCGATGACGATCTACGGCGGGTGCCGCCTGTCGGGTGCTTACCGGATGGCGTGACGAATTTGCAGCTCACCGCAGATCCGCAACTTGTGCGGATCCCCAACGAGGGGGCCGCGGCGGTTTCCGTGGCCGTCGCGCCGCGCGGCGAGACGGCGGCAGAGATTCCTGCCGGTCCCGAGGAGCGGTACTGGTTCGATCTCGGCGGCGACGGTGAATTCGAAGGCATGTTTGCCGGGCGCGCCGCGACCTTCGAGGTGACCGCCGCTGTGCGCTATCCACTGCAGGTCACGGGCGCGCTTTGCGCCGGCGGCATCGTCGCCGGACGGACGCAGATCCAGGGTTTTCGCTCATTGCCGCCAATTGTCACGCTTAGCTGGACGCCACGTGAACCGTTTTGGTTGCAGGTCGGCGCCCAACTAACGTTCGACGTCTATGCGCTCGACCCCGACGGCGCCGGTCCGCTTGACGTCTGGTGGCACTGGGGCGACGGCGAGGCGGGATTGCAGGAAAATTGGGATTTCGGTGGCGGCAACCTACTTGCCCAGCACCAGTTCCTGACGCGCGGTATTCGCGAGTTTGAGCTTCGCGTCACCGACGTGGCCGGGGATACGACCGTTATTTCGCGGCCCCTACTGATCTCGTCGTTGGCGGAGCCGCTGCTCGAACTGGCGCCCGGCAAGCGGCTCAGTGCCGCGCAGGTCATGGCCCGTGACGCGACCGATCCCGCCGCCGGCGCACTGATCGTGGCCGGCCTGGATGCGGCGGGCGTTGCCGTGTACGCGCCGGTCACCGACGCACCGCGGGTATCGACGCTGGACCGGACGACTCTGTGGGAATCCTACAACGCGCGCCCCGTCGACATGGCCGCACTTCCTTCACGGCGGATGGTTGTGGTTGCGGCAGACGATTTCGGCATCTTTACTCTTGACGTGACCGATCCGACCAACATACGATCGGTGCGTCCCGCAGGGGCCGGGCCAGGCCCGCTGATTCCAGCGCTACCGGCGGGTAGCGACATGCGTGTAGCCGTGCAGCGCGTGTGGTCCTGCAGCGACGAAACCTGGCTGCTCGCCCACAATGCGCTGGACGGCATCTATCTCTGGACCCTCACGGGCGAACCCGAACTGGCGGCCGCTCGGGCGCTAGAGGTCCACGAAGCGGGCGTGATCGCCAACCCCTGGACGGGGCGCCTGCGCCTCGTCGCTGGTCAGCCGGCAGGCGCGGCCATCCCGGCCGGTCGGGTCCGCGGTCTGGCCTGTGCGGCCGAGCGTTACGTCGGGGTACTCGATGATCTGGAATTGACGATTTGGGATCTGGCGCCGCTTTTGGCCGACGGCTCGGCGCCTGTCCCGCTGGCGGTTCCCCTACCTACCGTGGCGCCGGGGCTTGACGCGTCGGGCAGTGGGCTTGCTGCCGTGGAACTCGCCGCTGAGCCGGGGCGTATCCGTTGGACGGCGACGCTCGGTCCGCACGGCCTAGCCGAGTGGACGAGCGATCATGGACCAGCCGGGATCTCGGACATCACGCTGACGCGCCGGTACTGGCACGTGCTCAAACGTCTGCGCGGCGATGATGTTTGGGATAGTTTTACCGATCTTTGGCGGCGCGACGATACGATCCTTGTCGGCGACGATTCTTACGGTCTATGGAACGCGGTCGTTCGGCTCGACTTTGGCCAATGGAGTACGGCTGACGCGCAGGCGCGCTGGTATCCGTGGCGTAACGACAAGTGCGCCCCTGGGTCGATCACCAACGGGACCGATGACTTGAAATTCGTCACCCACTGCGTGGCGATCGATGCACCCCGCCGCTTTGTCGGCGAGGCGCACGATCAGGTATGGGGGACTGTACCCGAGGGCTGGCTGACGAGATTCCATCGCTTCGATGTGACCGACATCACGGCGCGCAGCGGCTGGCTTTTGCCCGAATCCTGGCAGGCGACCGCCCTCGTGACCGACGCGATCTGGGTATTTCCCGGCGCCCGCGCCGCCGTCTATGCGGCGACGGAGCCAAACCTCGGAGTGACAGCCGGACCGGTGAACGAGATGGCGCTGCCAATCGGCCCCAATGACGTTGTTGCAGGGCCGCCAGGTACGACGGCAATGCTGCTCGTCAACGATCTGGATATGGCCTGGGCCAGCGCGGGTTCAGCCGGCCCGGTTATCGAGGCCGTCGCAACGGTGAACGGCTTGTCCGCTGCGGCTCTCCGGCCCACCGGGCTGGGAACCGGCTGGGTCGGCCTGATGCGCGCCGATTCGACTCGCGTCGACATCTGGCGTCTGCAAGGGGGGGCGCTCTATGACATCCACGCAACCTCCATGCGTCCCGGCTACCGCGATATTGTTGCCTGCCCCGACGAGTTCTACGCCGGCAGGCCGGACGGCGACGCCTGGGCCATTGACCGCTTCAAACCGATCGTCGGTACGCTGGCGCACAGCGTGCAATCCTTTGCTTGGGGCCAGCTAGAAGGCCCGCAGCCCACGGCGTGGGTCTGCGATGCCGTGGCGCTGTGGACGGTCGTCGATTTGCCCGACGAGTCGAGGGTTCGCATCGATGCGTGGCCGCTCGGCGTGGCCACCGGTGCCGCGCTGGCGACGTTGTACGTGCCTTACCAGCCCAACGATCCGCCGTCATCGCTGCGCCTGGGCCGGGCCGGAAGCCTGCTGGGCGTGCATATTGGTGGACGTCTGTCGGGCATCCACGTGTTTGACATGGCCAGCCTTGCTGCTCCCGATTACGTGGCCGCCGATCTAGGCCCAAGCATTGCGGGCCTGCGCCGCATCCAGATGCTGGCCGAACCCGGCGGCGGCATGCGCTACGGGGGCGTGTGGGAAGGTCCCAAGGGGACGACGCTGATTGTGCGGCGGGTGCGCTGAGCACGGAAACGTCGCCGGGCGGTGCGGCGCTCCGGCGTCAGAAATCGACGGTGAAGGTAACCGGATTGCCCACGAGGAATCCCTCCAGCGGGATATCCGGCCGGTCCGGTCGGTCGCCGGGCTCGCGCAGGCGCAGCAGGTTCAAGCGAAATTGCCGGGTTCCGCTGCCAGCGCCAAGGTCCGCTGGGTACAGCGGCCAAGTTCGCGCCGAATCCGGCAATCGCCAAAAACCGCGCAGCGTGGTTCCGCTTGTGATATCTTCGAGTATCAGCGCCCAGCCGGTAGCGCCGGTAACGCTGCCCGCCGACCAGGCGGCATTGATGGTGGCGGGGGAGGCAAAGGCCGTACCGTCGGCCGGGTAGCCGAGTGAGCCGACGCCACTGCCTGCGAGCACCCAGGCGGGGCGCTGAATTTGCAGACCGCCGGCTGTCAGCCACGCGGTGACGGGTCCGCTGTAGGTGGTCAGCGTGAGTGGGGCTGCGGCGGCCTGAAATACGCGGCTCTCCGAGGTCCCGGTACCGCCGTCGAACGTCCACGATTCCCAGCCCGAAACGGCGGGCGCAATCGACAGGTCAGCGGCGCCGCTCGCGGCTCCGTAAAGCTGCCATGTCAGCGTGTCCGGCGCGGCCGCAAACGGAAACCCAACGACGCCGCTCCAGAGACCGGCGGGCGAGACGGGATCCGCATACGGACGGTCCGGTGTTCCGATAAAGAACTCAAACACAAAGCTGCCACCAGCGAGCGGTGCTGTGCCGGCAGCGAGCAGATCGCCGCTGACGACGACGCGCCGCGCATGCGAAATCATCGGTGCCCAGTCGGTCGAGCGCAGCTCCAAGCGGGAGATACCGACATCATCCTTGCGGCCGCCGATGGGCAAGGCGAAGACCTCCAGCGCATCAAGGGGCGCGCCAGTCGCGGCATCGACGACGCTCAGGTTGGCCACGCCAGCGGCTGGCGGATCGACGATGGCCGCCGCAAGGAGTGCACCGGCGCTGAACGGCAGGCGCGGCTGCGACGGCACGTTCCATTGCAACAGCCAAGTCGCGGGCGCCGCGGGCGCCGTGCCGCTCCATGAAAATGCGGGTAGGGCACGTCCCCACACATCGACGGCGGCGGCGGAAACCTGCAGCGAAAGGGCCGCACCGGGGGGCCAAGGCGTCGCCGGCAGGAGCCGCAGACGCTGTCCCGCCGCAGGGCCGAGCCGCTCTATGCGCAGACCCGTCGGCAGCCCATTCACCGTCAAGGCTGCGGTTACCGAGGCCGCCATGACAGGGTGGTTGGACAGAAGGTCGATGGCGAGTGTGTGGCCGCGTGGGGCGACCTCGGCCGTGATCCACGTGGGGGCGGTGGCGCTCGTGGCCGTACCGGCGGCACGCACGGTGGCCAGCAGTGGGCGACGGTTGTCGCGGTGGTTGAGGCTAACCTGGGTTGTCTCGGCGGTGATCAGCCGCGCGGCCTCCACGGACAGGGTCAGGGTCGTCGAGGGCAGCGGCGCGGACGCCGCGGTCAGACGCCAACCGTCACAGATTGCGCCGAGACAGGGCGCGAGTGAGGATATCACGCTGCGCGAGATCAAAAACAGTCTGTTGAAGTCATCTGGCAAGATGGCCCGGTCAAATACCAGATCGACCGTCCATTCGGTCGCGGCGGCGCTCATCTCGGGCCAGCCCTCGACGCGCAGAAGTTGAGCCGGAATCCCGTCGCAATCCCGGCAGGCTTGGATCTCGGCTGTCAGCGTCGAGTCGACGCGGCGACCGACGGCATCCGACATCGGGCCCGGCGCCATGATCGCACGGGCGCCTTCGGGCAAGCGCGCCAGCGGCAGCATGTCGACTGTGTATTCGTCGACCCAGAACGCGACCCCGTCATACGGCGCCGTCGGTCCGTCGGGGAAGGTCACCAGATCGTCGACCTGGTAGACGGAGGTATCCATCGGTCGGTCGTAGGTTGCCCGCATCAGAGGCAGCCGCGACAGCAGCGAGGATCCGACTGCCGTATACCAGCTGATCAGGCGCGGCAGATCGGCGGCCAGCGTGTAGGCTGCGGTGACCGGCTCGGAGCGGTTGCCGGTGCGGTCGATCGCCCAAGCCTCAACGACCCACGCACCGCTTTCGAAAATCTCGAAGGGGGCCGTGACCGGAAAAGCGGGCGGCGTGGTATCGGAGCCGGCCGGGCGTACCCGGGCATACATCGTGGCGTAGGGCTCGGCCGTCGAGATCGACACCGTCAGTGGAGTCGCGTAGCTGCCTGATGGCGGCATCAGCGCCACATCCGGCGCCTGCGCATCCACGAGGTAGGTGTAGGCGATCCAGGCGCCGTCACAGGGGCGGCGCAGCGCCAGTACGTGGTACCCTTCGCTGAGCACAAGGCCGCCGTCGGTCGGCAGCGGAACCGAGACAGCAGGTGCGCTCGCTGGCGTCGGCTGTGATGGCAGGGCCTCGGGGGCGTCGACCACGGCGCGGGTGGTGAGGTCGTACCTCACCGCGGTGTCCGCGGCGGGCTCAACCGTGACGGCGATGCTCACGGTGGTTGCCGCAAACAAGCCCGGCCCCGGATCGACGCGCAGCGCACAGGCGGCGGTGTCAGCCGGGGGCGTTGTCTCGCTGCGGCAGCCGCCGACGAGGACCACGAAAACAACGAGCGACGCTAGCAGGCGGCGGCTGTACATGCCCACCATTCTAGCATTTGGCGTTCGTCATTGAAAGGCTCCGTGCTCCGGCGCCTCAGGCCAACGTGACCGCCGCGTTCGAGATGACCACTTCCCCGCGTTCTTCGACCGAGGCCTCGACGATGACGCGGCCGCCTTCACGCCACATTTTGGTGACGATCGTTTCGCCGGGAAACACGTGCTTGGCGAAGCGCACCTTGATGCCGCGGAACTTGGCCGGATCGTTGTTGCAGCAGGCGGCCAGCACGGCGCGGCCGACAAAGCCGAACGAGCAGAGGCCGTGCAGGATCGGTTTGGAAAACCCGCCCAGCGCCGCAAACTGCGGGTCGGCGTGCAACGGATTGCGGTCGCCCGACAGGCGGTAGAGCAGCGCCTGGTCGGGGCGCGTCGTCTGCTTCACGACATGGTCGGGTTCACGCGCCGGCGCTTCGTTGGCCGGAGCCGGGCCGGATTCGCCGCCGAAGCCGCCCTCACCGCGTAAAAAGAGGCTGAATACGTTGCGGTAGAGGGGGCCCTTGGCATCGGTCGTGATCGTTTCGAGCAGGACCAAAGCGCCTTTGCCCTTGTCGTAGATTCCCTGGATGCGCGGCGTCGTCGTCAGCGTGCCCGCGGTCGGCACATCGGCCCGCAGAATCTCAAGCTCCTGCTCGCCGTGCAGCAGCATCATCGGGTTGAATTCCAGGCCGGGAGCGCCGA
The DNA here is from genome assembly GCA_964617795.1 of uncultured bacterium. GTDB lineage: Bacteria > J088 > J088 > J088 > J088 > CAZUAB01. The sequence continues at coordinate 7,392 of CAZUAB010000045.1, read as the reverse complement.
GAATACCGGCCAGCGCCGGAAAAGGCGGCACGACGCCGAAGGTCGGCAGCACCTTGAGGTTGCCCTCGTAGGCAAACTGCAGCTCGCCGGGGGCGGTCGGATCGGTCGCGGCGGCTCCGACGCCGAGGGCGTAAAGAATCACATCACGCTCGTCGTAGCGGAATTCGATCGGTTCAAATGTGGCGGTGAGCGCCTTCTGGACGTCGATCGGCATGGCAGACTCCTTGAAAAGGTGTGGCGCAGCGGCCCGCAATATGCGGATGGCCATGTTCTCCCATGAATTTGACATTGGCGTCAACCAGTCGGCATGGGCTGTCCGGCCCCTTTTGTTGACACTGAGGCCAAAGTTAGGTTAGCCTAAAATAGGAGAAGGGGAGTGCGCGTGCGGACGAAGGCCATCGAGGATTACTGCAAGGCCATCTGGCGGCTGGCCGAAGACGGTCGGCCGGTGGCGCCGGGTGACATTGCGGCCAGCTTGGGTGTTACGCCGGCGTCGGTGACCGGCATGCTGCGCAAGCTGACCGCGTTGCAGTTGGTGTCCTGGGCGCCCTATCAAGCCATCGAGTTGACCGAAGCCGGACGCCTTATCGCGATTGAGACGATCCGCCACCACCGCCTGATTGAGCTTTTTCTGGCCGAGACGCTGGGTATGCCGTGGGACCGTGTCCACGAAGAGGCGGAGCGTCTTGAGCACGTGGTTTCGGACGAACTCGAAGAGCGGATGGACGCTGCACTTGGTTACCCACGCTTCGACCCGCACGGTGATCCAATTCCCACACGCGACGGTGTATTTGCGTCCCGCCCGCTCGAAGCCCTCACCGACGCGCAGGTCGGTGGAACCTACCAGATCGCCCGCGTCAGCGATCAGGACCCGGAACTCCTTCGCTATCTTGGTGAGCTCGGGCTTTATCCCGGCGTGACCTTTGACGTGGACGGCATTGAGCCGTATCACGGGCCGTTGCGCCTTTCGCTGGCGGGCCGCCCCGTACTGCTGGGCCGGGCAGCAGCCACACACATTCAGATTTTGCCGGCGGTCGATAGACGTCCGCGTCGGGCACGAAAGGCGGTACGGGCATGAAATTGGCAGTTTGGTTGAGTGGGCTCGCCTTGGCGCTGATTCTGGGTGCGATTGCACTTTTGGCTTTGTATAAGAGCGATGGTGGTTCCGGTGCGGCTACCTCTGAGCGGCTTCGCATTGTGGCGACAACCTCGCTGATTGCCGATGCGGCCCGGATCATCGGCGGTCCCGCGGTCGATGTCGAAGCGCTGATGGGGCCCGGCGTCGATCCGCACCTCTACAAGGCGTCGGCCGGCGATGTTGAGCGCCTGCGCCGCGCCGACATCGTGCTCTACAATGGCCTGCACCTCGAGGGCAAACTTGGCGAGGTGCTCGACGGCTTGCGCTTGCAGGGGCGTCGACCGGTGGCGGTCGCGGAGCGGATTGCGCTCGAGCGGCGGATTGCGGTGGGCGAGGGGATGTGGGATCCGCATGTCTGGTTTGACACCGCGCTTTGGGGCGAGGCACTCCAGGCGATCCCGGCGGCAATCGCGGCGGCTTCGCCAATGCTCGTCACCGACGTCGGTACACGGGCCGTGCAGCTGCTGGCCGACCTGGCGGCGCTGGATGCCGAGGTACGAGCTGCCTTGGCCACCGTGCCGCCTGAGCGACGCGTGCTGGTAACTGCCCACGATGCATTCGGCTACTTCGGTCGTGCCTACGGCTTCGAGGTCAGCGGCTTGCTTGGGCTCAGCACGGCCGCCGAGGCTGGCACCGGCGATGTGCAACGCCTCGTCGAGCTGGTCACATCAAGGCAACTACCCGCGATTTTCGTCGAGACGACGGTGCCCGTGCGGGTCGTCGAGGCCATTCGGGACGGGGTGTTGGCCCGTGGCCATAAGGTGCGCATCGGCGGCAGCCTTTATTCAGATGCGCTCGGTGACGCCGACGGCCCGGCCGGCACGTACATCGGCATGGTCCGCGAGAATGTGCGCACAATCGTATCCGCGCTGACGGCGGCCGGCACCGCTGGCCCATGAGTGCCGCCGCACCCGCGTTGGAGGTCGAGGACCTGACGGTCGCCTACCGCTATGAGCCGGTATTGTGGGACATCGACATGGAGATACCGACTGGTGTGCTGGCGGCGATTGTCGGACCCAACGGCGCCGGTAAAACCACCCTGATGCGGACGATCATGGGGTTGATCCGGCCGGTGGCCGGCGAAGTGCGTGTGTTCGGCGGCCCGCTGGCGGCTGGACGGCGGCGGATCGGTTACGTGCCGCAGCGCGCCGGCCTGGATTGGGATTTTCCCACGGACGTCCTCGACCTTGTGACCATGGGCACCTACGGCAGGCTCGGCTGGCTGCGTCGACCCGATACCGAGGCGAGAGAGACGGCGTTGGCCGCGCTGGAGCGCGTGGACATGGCCGACTTCGCGGGGCGGCACATTGGTGCGCTGTCCGGTGGGCAACAGCAGCGCATCCTGCTGGCACGGGCGCTGGCGCAAAAGGCCGATATCTATCTAATGGATGAGCCATTCCAGGGCGTCGATGCAGTGACGGAACGAACGATTATCGCGCTGCTGCAGGATTTGCGTGCGAGCGGCTGCACCGTGATTGTCGTTCACCACGATCTGCAAACAGTGCCGGATTACTTCGACTGGGTGACGCTGATCAACGTTCGCTGCCTGGCCAGCGGCCCGGTTGCCGATGTCTTCAACGACGAAAACCTGCGGGCTACCTACGGCGGCCGGACCGCGCTCCTGCCGGTGCTGCGTACTGCGATCACGCCCGGGCCCGGCACGGTGCCGTGAACATCGACTATACGCTGCGGATCGTCCTGGCCGGGGCCACGGCGATTGGGCTGGCGGCGGGCCTTTTGGGCGCGTTTGCCTTTCTGCGTCGCCAGAGCCTGCTGGGCGACGCTGTTGCCCACTGCACACTACCGGGTTTGGCGGGGGCCTTTTTGCTCAGCGGATCGCGTGAACCGCTTTTGCTGCTGGCCGGTGCGGCGTCCACCGGATGGCTGGGGGCGATTGTTGTTGCTGCCTTGGTGCGTCGCACGCGGCTGCATCAGGATGCGGCATTGGCCTTGGTTTTGGCGGTGTTCTTTGGTTTCGGTCTGGTCCTGATGACCCAGATACAGAAGCATCCTTCGGCGGCGCAGGCTGGCCTCGACGCCTTCTTGTTCGGGCAGGCCGCGACCATGCTCGACCGCGACGTGCGGACCATCCTCGTGCTCGGAGGGGCGGCCGTGGGGATGGTTTTGGTTATGGCCCGCGCCTGGAAGCTGGTATCGTTCGATGCCGATTTTGCGCGCACACTGGGCTGGCCCGTGCGTGCCCTCGAAATCGCCCTCGTTTCGACGCTGATTACGGCTGTCGTTATAGGCCTGCAGAGCGTCGGCGTGGTGCTCATGAGCGCCCTCCTTGTGGCGCCGGCGACTGCCGCAAGGCAATGGACGCATCGTTTCCCCGTCATGTTGCTGCTGTCCGGACTGATTGGCGCCGTGGCTGCGGCAACCGGTACGCTGGTTGGCGCTGCGGCGAATCTGCCCACCGGACCGACGATTGTGCTGGCGGCATCGGTAGTCGTCGTGGCCTCACTGGCGTTTGGATCATCCCGGGGGCTTGTCTGGGGCACGGTCATGCGTCGCCGTCGCTGGCGCCACATCCGCTTGGAACGGTTACTCCGGGCCATCGATGAACTGGGCGCCCGCCACGACGACCCGCAGCGCGCCGTGCCCGAGGGCCTGCTACGGACGAATGACCTCGGTGCCCGCGAACTGGCGTGGATGCTGCGGCAGGCCGCGCGCCGCGGTTGGTTGGCCCCGGGGCCGGGGGCGTCGTGGCGTTTGACCCCCGAGGGACGGTCGGTGTTGACGCCGCCCCGAGCCGGTGGGCGGTTACCGTGAGCCAGGCCCAGCTCGAAATCCAACTCATCGTCGTTCTAACGGCCGTGGCCTGTGCGCTGCCCGGTAGCCTGCTTGTGCTGCGCCGCTCTGCCATGCTCACCGATGCGATCAGTCACGCCGTGTTGCCTGGGCTTGTGGCCGGCTTTCTGGTGGCCGGGCGGCTCGACAGTCCATTGTTGCTCTTGTTCGCTGTATTGGCGGGCGTGCTCACCGCCGCACTCGTCGAGATCCTGCGGCGCCACGGCGGCATCCGTGAGGACGCCGCCATCGGCCTGGTGTTCCCAGCCTTGTTCTCGCTCGGGGTGATTGGTGTCGTGCGTTATGCCGGCGACGTTCACCTCGACCTCGATGCCGTATTGATGGGTGAGGTGGCGATGGCGCCCTTCGACCGAATCTATGTCGACGGTCGTGACTGGGGGCCACGCGGGCTTTGGGTTGCGACGGCTGCGTTGCTGGGTGGTGGCGCATTCTTGGCCATCCTCTGGAAGGAGCTCAAGCTGGCCACCTTCGATGCCGCTTTGGCCGATCTGCTGGGATTTCGGCCGGCGGCCTTGCAGTACCTGCTAGCGGCGGTTGTTTCCGCGACGATTGTCGCCGCCTTTGACGTTGTTGGCGCCGTTCTCGTTGTGGCTCTTTTTGTGGCTCCGGCCTCGGCCGCCTGGCTGCTTACCGATCGCTTGCCGACCATGCTGGCCCTGGCTGCGCTGCTCGGCGCCGGATCGGCCGTTGCGGGGTTTTGGGGCGCGACGGCGTTCGACGTTTCGATTGCCGGGATGATTGCGACCTCCTGCGGGCTCGTGATGGCGCTCGCAGTGGTCTTCGCACCCGACCGGGGCCTCGTCGCCGTTGCTCATCGCCGGCGCGCCCAGGCCCTGCGCTTTGCCTTTCGCCTGCTTCTCGTGCATCTTTATCAGCACGAACATGCACCCGATGCCGACCACGAGTGCCGCCGCACCGATCTGCATCACCATCTGCAATGGCCGCCGGCGCGCACGACCGATGTGCTCAGGCGGGCCGTCGATGCCGGGCTCGTTGTTGTCGACGCCGGCATGGTTCACCTGACCCCGCGGGGTCGCAACATGGCGCGCCGCGCCTTGGAGACGACATGAAAGCATCCCCGAGCCGAGGTTTGGTACTGGCGCTTGTCTTGGTGTCCTCGTCCGCAGCGGCCAACCCTTTGGCCAGTGATCGGCCCGACTTCGTCGAGGCGGCCGCCGTGCTGGAGTCAGGCGTCGTGCAGGTCGAGACCGGTGGCCATCTGGCGTGGCAGGATCGCACGGACGCCGCGCCGGACAGCTTGGGCATGCCGTCGCTGATCAAGGTCGGTGTAGGCGGGGAGGTGGAATTGCGCCTCGAATCGGCGCTGTTTGCGTGGCCTTTGGGCGGCCGCGCGCGGGCGGCGTCCGCCTCTCCCGGTCTCAAATGGTCGCCGTGGTCTTCACCCGACGGGACGGCCGTCGCCGTCCTGGCGCATGCCGACGTGCCGCTGGACGGCAGTGCCCGCAGTCGAGTGGAGCCGTCATTCAGAGTCGTCGTGGCCGGTCCGTGGAGCGACGACTGGGCCTGGGGCCTGATGCCCGGTGCCCGCTGGACGGTCGACGGCCGCGGTGTCCGCCGCTGGAGCGGGCTGCTTGGCGGCGTTGTCTCCCGCATGCTCCCCGGCGGCTGGGGCGCCTACGCCGAGGTCGCCATCGCCGGCTTCGATGATCGCGGCCTCGACGCACATGCAGGGGCGGGCACGACCTGGCTCCTGACCGATGACTGGCAGTTGGATGCATCGATCACCATCGGCCTCAGTGACCGCGCCTCTCCGGCCGGCATCGGGCTCGGTGCCACGCACCGCTTTTGAGGCAGGGCGGCCGGGGAGACCGTAGCCAGCGACGAGGGCTGGCGGGTATGCTGTGCCCAATGATCGGCAAGCCGCCAGAACCGCCGGCCGCGAATATCACCGCGATAGCGCTTGGCAAGGCGGTCCGGCTATGCGGCGGGGTCCTTGCGGCTCTGCTGTCAGCGTGGATCGGCTTGGTGGTGGCGCTGCTCGGCCTCCACGCATTTTCCCCGGAGCGGCTGCCGGCTGTCGATTTCGTGGTGCCGGACCCCGACTTGGGCTGGCGGCACGGGGCTGGACTCGATCTGCTCTTCTACGATGAAGGGCGCATCGCGCACATCCGCACCAACCCAGCGGGCTTTCGCATCGATGGCGAGCCGGACCGCGAGCCGTCTGCCAGCGCCGAGCTTGAGTTGGCGGCACTCGGCGACTCTTTCACGTTTGCCGGCCAAATGGACTGGTCGCAAACATTCCCGGCCATGGTTGGAGAGCGGCTGGCTGCCTGTCGCGGGCAGCGGGTCCGGGTGCGCAACTTTGGCGTCGCCGGTTTTGGGTCCGTGCAGGAGTGGCTGCTTTATCGGCGCGAAGTGGCGGCGCTGTCGCCCGATTGGGTCCTCGTGGCGTTTTTCGGCAACGATGTTGCCGATGACTTGCCGCCGGGACCGCAACGATCCCATGCGGCGTTGGATGGGGCTGGCCGCCCCTGGGCCGTTACCAACTTTGCGGGATTGCCGCGGGCGCAGGGGCCAGAGCCCGGCGAGGGGTTTCGGGTTGCGCAACCCATTCGTGCGGTGGTGGGGACGGCTCGCCGGGCGGCCGATCGTCTCTGGATGGCTTTCTCCGATCTGCCAAATCCACCCCTGCCGCCACTCGCGCCAGCGGGCTTGGCAGCCGCGATGGATATGACGCCGATTGAGGGGGAACGGCGCCTGGGTGTGACTGAGCCCCCGCCCGGGTGGCCCGCGACGGCCGCTGTGCTCAAGGCGTTGCTGCAAGAAATTGAGGCCACAGGGAGCCAGGCTGTCCTGGTGCATATCGGTCACCCGGCCGCGGTTGAGCGCGGACTTGCGCATACCTTCGTCGACGAGTCGATGACGGCGGCGGTGGCCGCCGCAGCCGGTGCGACGTATGTGCCGCTCGAACGCGCATTTCGCCGCTACCGACTTGCAACCGGCAATGCCCTGCACCTTGCGGGGGGGCTGGGGCACTGGAATGAAGTTGGGCATCAGTTGGCCGCCGAATTGATCGGCCGCACCCTCTGTATGCCTGCGGCCTCTCAGAACCCTGTGCCGAGTCCGAGGTAGACGCGCAGCGGAAACCCGGAATCGAGGGTCGGGTCCTGGAAGCCGTGCGCCAGTCGCAGGAAGCTGTTCCACGGCACGCTATCGAACAGTACGGCCTTGAGGCGCACGTCGAGCGACACGTCATAGAGCAAGCCGTGGTTGGTCGCGGCGAACGGCAGGCCGGCGTCGGCATCGTACGGCACAGCGCCGGCGGGGCGTTCGCCGATACCGCGCAGGACGTCGCCCCAGCCGACCGCATGGGGCCAGGCGTTGCCGCCACCGCCTGCAATCTCAAGCACGAGCGCGTCGAACAGCCAGGGGCCGGCGCTGCCTAGGTCGGTGATCGGCGTCCAACGGACGGCGGCGCGGGT
>CAZUAB010000044.1:8866-17308 GCA_964617795.1 uncultured bacterium | reverse complement strand
GCTCGATCTGCACGATACGGCCGTGCTGTCGGTGGGACACACGCTTGAATCGCTGCTGCAGCGGCTGGCCGCCCTTGAGTTCGACGTCTGCAGCTTCAGCGGTACGGCCGCGCGCTGGCCGGCGCTGGCGGCAACGTTTGCGGCACTGGGCGCTGGCGCCTGGCTGGCTCGCGACCGTCGCTCAGCCGAGGAGCGCCTGCTCACCATCGTACTCTTGGTCTCTTCTGCGCACCCGCTGACCTACGGACACTACGGCAGGCCCTACGCCTGGCTGATGCTGGCCGGCCTGGTGATCTGGATCCTGCGTGACCTGCGCCGTTTCTCGTGGTTGCGCACGCTGACGGGCGCGGCGGCCGCACTGACGCTGCCGCACGCCGTACCGTTATGGGCGGCAACCCTCGCCGCCGCATGGCGCGGCGCCGGCGCACGCCGACGAGGATTGGCGCTGGAATGCGTTGCCATGCTCGTGGCAACCGCATGGACCACCTGGCTCATGACCGGGCCGGTTGCCCCGTACATCGACAACCTGACCTACACGCTTGACGGGCTGGCCGGGCAGTTCAACGTCGAAACGCTGTCGCGGCTGTGGACACTCCCGACAGGGCCCGATGCACTGCGGCTGTTCGTAGCGCTGGCCTGGCCGATCGCGGTCGTCATCGGTATGCGGCGGCGGCGCCAAGATACCCGATTGTGGCTGGCCGCGCTGATCCTGCACGGAGCGGCATGGCTGGTGCTGCGCCCGCCGGCTTGGCCGCGTTACCTGTTGCCCGAGATGATGGCATGGCCGGCCTTTGCCGCAGCAGCGCTACCGGCACTGCCGCGGGCCCGATCGGCGGTGCTCGGCGTGGCGACGGCCTATGCGGTCTGGGCACTGGCAGCCGTCCACACGGCTGGCCCCCGCGTCTTTCGCCACGTCGAGATGCGCGGTGACCCGGCCGCCGTCGGGGCTCTGTTGCGCGACGGTGATGTGCTGGTCAGCGACGGCGCCTTTCTCAGCGACATGCTCATCTATCCGCTGGCGGCGACCCGCGAAATCACGGTCGTCATCGCCGACTCCGCGCCATCCGTACCGTGGCCGACACCGCCGGGTCCGCTCGCCCTGCGCATCGGCGATCTGTACGGACGGACCGCCTTGCAGGTGCGCGCCGTGACGTCACCGGCCGCGGTGCCGTGGGCCGAGCTCACCGCTCGCGGCCGCCGCGTCGTCGTCGCCGGCATCCGCAGCCTGACGCCGGCCGCATGCAGTGAGCTCTGCCCGGAGGCCTTCGTACGCAAATCGGAACCGCTGCTGATCATCGACGACCGCCTTGATGACGCGGCACTAAAAAGGGCACTGTGCGGATCGTCTTGGCGCCGAATCGTCGTGGTCCTTAAGGCCGACAGCGAGCCCGGCCGCGCCCTCTATGCCATGCTGCGTCCCGAATCGCAGGCGGCGCTGGCCCGGCTTTGTGCGCCATGAGCGAGCAGCGTACCTTGGCCGCCGGGGGAGGGCTGCTGCTGCTGGGCCTACTGTGGCTAGCCGTGGTGCCGCAAACACCGACCGTTTTCGACCAATACCGCGTCTGGGGGCAGGCCATCTCCGACATCGCGGCGGGTCAGTGGCTGCACGCCGAGGGCTCGTACGTGTCCGGCATCGGGCGTTTGGGACCCCTTGGTCGCTGGCTGGTACAGGCCCCATTGGCCGTGTGGCCCGACGAGTGGACAATGCCGTTTTTGACAACGCTGCTGACCTGGCTAACCGGCGTTGCCGCTTGGCGCAGCCTGCGTGTCCGACTCGGCGACGCCGATGCGCTCGTCGCGGTCCTGCTGGTGTGCACGCAGCCAGCCATCTGGACATGGGCGCGTTTCGGCTTCGATTTCGCGTTTTTGCCACCTGTGCTGTGGCTCCTCTGGCGCGCAACCTCCTCGGCACGCGGGGCGACGGATGGCTGGCGCCGCGGCGTGCTGCCAGCGTTGGCGGCCGCAGCGGCCCTGCAAATCCACGCCACGGCGTGGCCGATCGTCGCCGTCCTGGCCGTAGAGCTGGTCGTGCGGCGCCGCCGGGCCGGCCTCGTCATGTTGGCTGGCATGACGCCCTCGGTGTGGCTGCTTGTTGGGCCCGGCCAGCCGGACCTGTGGGGGGCGCCCATCGAGACGCTGCAGACCGCGGTCGCCCTCTTGCCGCCGCTGGCCGCCACTTGGTCGCCTACCGGCAGGGGCGCGGCGTTCTTGCTGACGGGCGCGCTAACCACGACCGTGGCGCTGGCCGGCATTTTGTACGGCCCGGCACGACGCATCTCGCTGGCACTGTGGGTGGGGCTCCTGGCGCTTGGTTTCTCCGAGGAGGCCCACTATCACCATGTGGCGCACATCCTGGCATCGGCCGGGCTGGCAGGGGCGGCACTGGCGGCGTTCACCCTCGGCTCAAAGCGGCGTGTTGTCGCGTGGCTTGTGCTGCTTGTCCAGCTCACTGCCGTCGCGGCGGCCGAGCGCGAAGCCCTCGCGACCGGCCGACGCGATCTCTCGATCTACGTGCTGCGGCCCGATCTCGGAGTAGCAACGTTGCCGACACTTCAAGCCCACCGGCGGCTTGTTGACCGGCTGCATGCGGAGGGGCTCCACCATGTGGCCCAGCGAGCCCCCGATCTGGTCGGCCCGGCGGCCTGGCTGCACATCGACCCAGGCCTCGTACGGTTGGCCGATTTGCGTGAGCCGCCGCATGGCCGCGACGGGGCCCCTGCCGAACGGCCACTTTGGCACCTAGGTCCGTGCTCGGGCGCGCAATTGCCCATCTATGGCCAAACGTGCCTCACGCGGCGGGCCGCACCGGCGATTACCATCGTCACCGAGTACGGCCGCTTCGATTTGGTGGAGCGCCGGCGTGCGACGTGGGCCCACGTCGCACCAACCAGCCCGTTCCCACCGCGCCTGCCGTTGGACACCGATGGGGCGGCTGCGCTGGCGATCACAGCGCCTGTCGGCTGGGCGTTGGCGCCCGTGTGGGTACACTTCCCCGATTTCCGGATCGCCCGCCCACGGCCGACGCCACCGGCCGTGCTGCGCAGCCATCAGTTCAGCATCGGTGCGCCGGCTGCCGCGGCGCGGCCCGCTTGGGGCTGGCCACTCATGGACCTCGTTCCCGTCTCCATAGCGTGCATCGGCGGGCCGTGGGAAGATGACCGTGGAGGCAGTAGCCCATGCGTTTGGCCCTGATCAACAACCTGCACGTCGATCATCTCGGCTTCTATTACATCGCCGCCGTCGCCAAGGCGGCCGGCTGGGATGTGCGCCTGTTCCTGACCGATCGCAGCCTGCGCGGCAACTTGCGCCGCTTTGCACCCGATGCTTTCGCGTTTACAGCCACGACCGGCAACCACGGCTGGGTCGTCGACCTGGCCGATGAACTGCGGCGCGATTTTCCGCACGCACGCTTCTTTTTGGGGGGTCCGCACCCCACCTACTACCCCGAAATCGCCGAAACCGGCCGTTTCGACGCCGTCGTGCGTGGTGAAGGCGAAGAAACGTTCGCCGAGATTCTCGACCGCCTGGAGCGGGGTCAAAGCCTCGCCGACGTGCGCGGCGCCTGGGTCACCGAGGACGGTCGCCTGCATCGCAACCCGTTGCGCGAGGCGCCGCAGGATCTCGATACGCTACAGCCGCCCGACCGCTCCATCTACGACGACTACCCATGGCTGCAGGCGCACCGCTACCCGATGATGATCTCGTCGCGCGGCTGCCCCTTTCACTGCACGTTTTGCTACAGCCCGACCCTGATGGAGCTGATGAAGGGCAACGGCAAGTTCGTGCGGTTCCGTTCGGTCGAGCACGTCGTGGCGGAAGGACGGGAGCTGCGGGAACGATTCAGGCCGACAATCGTCGAGTTCGTCGATGACATCTTTGGCATGAAGCGCCCTTGGTTGCGCGAGTTCGCCGATGCGTGGAGGCGCGAGGTGCGGCTGCCCTTCAACGCCCAGATGCGCGCCGATTTGCTGGACGAAGAATCGGTGGCGCTGCTGGCGCAGGCCGGCTGCAACGCGCTGCTGATTGGACTCGAAGCTGGCAGCGACCGCGTGCGCAACGAGATCCTCAAAAAGGATGTTTCACGCGAAGACCTGCGACGCTCCGCGCGTCTGCTACGCAGCCACGGCATCAAGTTCGTCACCCTCAACATCATGGGTTCGCCCGGCGAGACACTTGAGGATTGCCTGGAGACGGTCAAGCTCAATCAAGAGCTCAAGCCCGACTACGCGCAGGTCAGTGTGCTTGTGCCTTTTCCGCGCACCAAGATCTACGACATGGCCGTGCAGGCCGGTCAGATCGAAAAAGATGCGCCGGTCGATCGTTTCCGCTTCTCGTTTTTTGAGCGCTCGCCGCTCGTACGCGACGATCTGGGCGGCATCATCAACGTTCAGCGCATGACGGGCGCCGCCGTGCGCTTCCCCAAGCTGACGCCGCTGGTGCGCTGGTTCGGCCAGCGGCGCGAGTTCACGCCGCTCTACGGCCTGTTCATGGCCACGCATTTCTTGTATTATCTGCAGGTCAAGCGTGTGCAGTGGTACTACCTGATGCGCCTCGGCATGGGCGTCAAAGAGCTGCTGCGGCGACACCGTGCGGGCGTGTTTGCCCAATTTCTGCCGGCCGGTGATCGGTCGGCGGACACGGCCGGCACCGTTGCGGCCGCAGACACCAGCAGCATAGCGGCCCGCTCATCCGGCGCCTGAGCTGCGGCCGAAATCAGATGAACGAGAACTGATCGTCCTTCATCCACGCATCCACCACGTCGTGGTAGCGGATGAAGCGGCAGTCGAGCGCACTGCATTCGCCGGGGTCAATGCCCGCGATGGCGGCCCGATGGCGATCGGAGGCCCACAATTCGCGAAACGCGTGATCGTAGACGTTGCCGATCGCATGCCGCTCGGCGCGATGACGGAAATAGCAGCACAGGTAGACATCGCCGCGGGCATCAACCGTCACCTGCAGCGGCGTCAGCATACAAGAGCGCGTCATCTCCAGTTTGCGGACGCTGCCGACGATGCCAACGTTCGGGAACTCCGCCCGCAGTGCAGCGAGCTCGGCATCGACCTCGATCTCTTCGACGGGAGTCAGTTCGGCCGGGTGCAGCCGCAGTGCCTTGAATTGGATCGCATCGACGCCAAGATCTCTGGCCAGTTGCACCGCCGGCCGGAGCTGACCGCGATTCTCGCGGCTGACAAGAACCTTGACGCTCAGGTCAAGGCGCAAGTCGCGACGACGCCGTTCGTCGACGAGGCCGGCGATGTTGCCGAGTACCTTCTTCCAGGGATTGCGCCCCTTGGCCGGGCGCACGCGGGCGTAGGTTTCCTCGTCGGCGGCATCAAGCGTGACGCGGACATAGGCAAAGTGCTGGAGCGCACGGCGGCGGAATTCCTCGGCGAGTGCCGTGCCGTTGGTCAGCAAACCGAAGCGCACGCCACGTGCGGCGCCGTGCTCGACCGCTTCGATGAATGAGGGGTGCAGCGTCGGCTCTCCGCCACCGCAGAACTCGATGCCCTCCACGCCGACATCGGCCAGTTCGCTGACGAGCCGCAAGAAGCGGTCGGAGTCGAGCATGACGAAGCCCTTGGCGTTGTCCGCGCCGTATTCGCAGCCCAAGCAATCGAGGTTGCAGCCATAGACCGGGTAGAGAATGGCCATCCGTGGAAACGGAATGGCGCCCGCCTGGATGGCGCGGATTTCGGGATAGTAGGAGAGGATGCGCAGGTCGAGGGGGGAGGTGCCGGCAGCGAGGCCGGCGGTGCGGGCATCACTGCTGAGCAAGCGCGACTTCGCGCCGGGTTCGCGCATCGCTTGTTTCTCCGACGTCAATTGCGTCAACCGCTGCCGCAGCCCCCGACGGGCACGCCGCGAACGGCACTCCTTGAGGTCATCATAGCAGCCCGCCAAGCTCAACCCAAGCGGGGGTCAGAAGCGGCGAACCTCGTGCGGGCGTTGTCCGCTCCCACGCAGTCGACGCCAAATGCCGGCTGCATCCATCTGTAACGTCTGCCATTCTCCCTGCAAAAACTGAAAATCAGGCCGGTGGCAACCCGCTGGCAAATCGATGCGCCCGACGATACCCAACATGTTGTAGAGATCGACAACGCGCACCTCCTGCCACTGGAGTTCAACCCGCTCCCTGCTGTCACCACAAGCGACAAAGGCGGGCACGAGCGGCGTTGGCAGCCTGCGCGGCAGCAAGAACTGCACCAGCACCGGCCCCTCGGCCAGCGAGGTTACGGGCAGGGTCGAAAAACTGCAGACATGGCCCTCTTCGCACCAAGGCCCGCGGATATCCGTTTCCAGCCGGAGGCGCTTATGTGTCTGCGGGGTTTGGGCCTCGAACTCCAGCGCCCAGCGTACGGGTAAGCCAAATTCGCCCATGGGTTCGGCGCCGGCGCGTGCGTCATCGGCAGCCAGCAAAAAGGCATCCCAGCGCAGCACCACCTCGTGCACGGGTGCTGGCAGGTGGATATCAGACCACTGATCGACGAGCGATCCCGCCCGCCACTGGCGAGTGGGGGGGGTGGCCAGCATCACGACCGTGGCGCCAACCGCACCGGCGATCAGCAGCCCCCAACCCCGACGCGTCGCTGCCACTGGCACAAGGGCCGCAACCAGTCCCGACAAAACGAATGCCGGCTGCAGCAGGCTCCACGGCCCGCTACGAGCGATGACCCCGACGCCTGCAACCAGCCAAGCCACGGTGATTGTCGCACCGAGCTCGCGCAAGCGGACTCGGGCCAACAGGGTGGCAACCACGGCCAAAAGGGCTGCGGTCAGAATAGGTCCACCGGCTACATGAACCAGTGCCGCAGGAAGCGCGGTTGCCCGCAGCTTCTCCAAATAGCCGGCCGGCGCCGTCCCCGCGACCCAATAGGCCGCAAAGACCACGGCGGCGGCCAGGACCATGGCGGCGACTGCTGCGACGCGCTCCCGTGCAGCCGCGCGGCGCAAATGCAGCAGACGCCAGGCAGCGGTTGCGGCCAACGCCGGCACGGCGGCAGGATAAACACCCGCCGCAACCGCGGCAAAGCCCCAGCCACGCCGGCCATGCGAGGCTGCAGCAAGGGCCCATGCCGTAGCAACGAGGCCAAGCGCAGCCGCGCTCGCTAGACCCGATTGGGCAAAGAGGGCAAACGGCGGCAGCAGAACGGCCGCTGTGACGCCCATACTCGACCGGCGTCCGGCCCGATGGCCCACCCATGCCACCAGCATCGCGACAACCAGTAGGGCCGGGAGCGCGCGCCACGGCGTTGGCCCGACGGACCACGGCCGCATCACCCATTCAAAAAACCACGTCCCCGCCGGCAAGCGGGCAGCGGCGTCCATCCCCGGCGATACGAACCCCGGCTCGGAGGCCAACACCCACTCTCGCCATTGATCTGCGTACCAAACCGTGCGACCGGCGAGCACGGCTACCGCCAATACGGCCAATGCGCCCAGGCCCGGCCACCAAGGTCCGCGCTGCTCAGGGGCGGTCAAGCTCGACCTCCAGGTCGAAGGCGCCCCAATTCGTGCCGTCCGCAATGTCCAGAACGAACTGCGTCACTGGAACCGGGAAGCGAACTCGCCGCTCGACGAGCAGATACCCGTGGATTGTTCCTTCTTCGCTCATGCCTTTGGGCGCAGCAATACCTACATCCCCCAATCGGGACCGCGCATCGGGAAAGCGGAACTGGCGCAACTTCACGCGCCTTATGCGCTGCGCGGGATCTGCGGGTTCGATCCACTTGGGAAAATGGTCTACCCGGTCAATGATCAGGGGCGCCATGGCCTCCGGAAATGCGCGCCGTTCGCGGGCCCAAGCATGGCGCGCTGCGGCAAGCGAACGCCGGCTCGCCAAATCTGCTTCCCGATCGCGCGCATCCGTCAAGAGAAGCTTGGTCGCGGTGGGCACAGTGTCCATTTGGACGAGGCAGTGCCCGGGTAGCTCGTGCCCTTTCCCAAGGTCGCAGACGCCCTGCCTGAGCTCAAAACCCGCCGACAAGGGTGGCGCTTGGTTGAACGTTGGCGTGGCTGGCGGGTCGAGGTAAAACACCCATCCATGCTCAGCGAAAGGAAGCGTGTCGCCGCTCAGCAGGTGGAGGCGTTGCCACGGCATTGCCAAGCCCTCCTTGCGAAGCTGTGCCGCCAGATCGTCACGCAATTTCGCCGTGGCTGTGACTTCGACGATACCCGGCCATTCCAGCGGAAATGCCGTGTAGCGACGAACCAAGCCGGTTTGCGCTGACTCCCGTATGGCCGCGATGGAAACACTGCACTGGAATCCAATGATTACGGCAAGTAGAACCTTGCCCGCCTGGCTCCTTGCCAAGTGTCGCGCACCGGCCGCTAGGCCGAGTACCAAAACCATGTCGAGGTGCATCAGGTGATTGTAATGGGATTGCGGGTCGAATGAAACGAATACCAGCGAAGCCAGCGTCGCCGCGAATAGGAAACGGCTCC
>CAZUAB010000044.1:0-8856 GCA_964617795.1 uncultured bacterium | reverse complement strand
CACTGTCTCCACGCCGGCCCGCCACAAGCGCAACCACAAATAGCGCCAGTGTCGTCCATGCGCCCATAAGCCCTTCGATGCCGAGCGCCGCGGCCGGTACGGCCGCGGCTGTAACGAGTGCATGGCTGAGCTGCGCGGCCGTCGACGGCAGCCGCCACCACGAGAGTGAGGTCGCGCCAGCCTCGTAATACGGGATGGTGGTGGCATAGGTGAGCACGGTTCTTAGCAGCACAAGAACCGGCGCCCAGCGCCACCGCGGGGCCCGCCACAGGGCCCACGACGCAGCCAACAAGAGGGGGATTGTGGTGACGTGCAATTGCAATGCCGCGCCGCAGACCAGCCCCCAAAGCACCCACGGATACGCACGTTGCGACCGTGCCTCGACGATCTGGAAAACCAGCGCACCGAACGGAAGCAAGGCGGGCAGATAGGAAAAATCGAGGCCCATCCGCGCCCATTCCAGCACAAGCGGATGCGACGCAATCGCAATGCCCAACCATGCGCGGAGCCGCCGCTCTTCGCCCGACCGGACGATCAGAACCCAGGCAGCCACCCCGAGCACGGCAAGTATCGTCACGAACCGCGCCATGCCCACCTCGGTCCCGGCGAAGACCTGACCGGCCATGAGGATGAAATAGTACAGGGGGCCATTCGCCCCTACGCCGCTGATGGCGGCCCCTTCTGCCGGCCGGTAGCCAATAGTGCGTGTACGGCCTGCCAATCGCGTACTTGGTCGTAGAAGACTGCGGCTGTGGGCGCACCGATGAGTGCCATCAAGACCACGGCCAGCGCAAGCACAACCAGCAGCAGAGGTTCGCCGCGCTTCATGCCCCACCACCGCAGCAATGCGTCAACGTTGGGCAAGATCGAGTTCCGCGCTGAATGCCGCGAGCGAAGCCCTGCCGGTCGCCTCAATCTCCACCAAAGTCACCGGATCCGCAAACAACCAGATGTCTTCCCGGACGGCATATCCGTTGTGCGTCCGGTCTGGCGGCCCGAGGCCCGTCGGCTGAACGGGGTGCCTGCCGACAAGGTCGATCGCCAACGGAAAACGGAACGTGCGCAACACAAGGCGACTAAACGCCTGCGTTTCCGGCGCTACAGCCCGGAGTGGAAGGTTCCGCGACCGCACCAGATCAAGCTGGGCCATTTCCGGCGGAAAGGACAGCCCCTGGCGCCACATTTGCCCTTTGAGAGCAGTCTGCGCAATGTAGTCGCTGTCTTTGGATGAGGCGACCCGCAGCGGTCCAGTTTGGGCCGCGCGCAAACACAGGGTACCGGCCGGCCTGTCATCCGGCCTGCACGGCGGCGCCGACAACTGCCAAGCCGCCCGCCCAACCACTCCGGCAGACGGTGGCGAGCGGTGGTCACGCAGGAACATCCAGCCGTGCTCGAAGAAGGGCAATACATCGCCGAATACCGCTTCGGCGCGCAGGACGGGGTGATCGAGCCCGACGGCGGCCAGTGCCGCCGCCAGCGCATCGCGCTGTGCCGCCGTGGCTGCGAGTTCACGCGCGTTGGGCCAAGCGAGCGGATACGATGACGGCAACTCGACGATACCCCGCTGCCGTGCGTCGGCAACCATTCGGGCGCCCAGCAGCAGATGCACGGAAACAAGGACCGTGAGCAACGCACGGCCGTGGCGAAACGCCGCCAGTGCGACTGCACCGGTTGCCGTCAGCGCGATCAAAAATGCGTCAAGATGCATCAGGTGGTGGTAATGTGACGCCTCGTCGAAGGACACCAGCAGCAGCGAAGCCGCAACGGCCGCCAGCCCCCTTCGCACGGCACGGCGCCGCGCCCCAATCAGCGCCCCGACAAGCGCGGCGACCCCGAGGATCACGACGGGCGCCGACCACCAAGCCGAATTCCAGCCGACGCCCGCCGCCCGCAGAACCGGCGCAGTCAGGGCGGCCCGAATCAATCGTGCGGCGGTCACGGGTGCCTCGTGCCAAGCGAGACCCGGCGACTGAACCGCCGCGCCGCCAAGCATCGTGGCATAGGTCAGCGCCGCCCCCGCCAGCGTCGCGATCGGCGCCCACGACGCCTGCCGGGGACGCCAAACCAATAGAGACGCCAGCGCCAGAGCGGGACCGATCGTGAAGTGTAGCTGCAGCCCCGCACCGCAGGCCAAGCCCCAGACAATCCAAGCCCACACCGAACCAGGGCGGCGCTCGACCAGCAGCCAGGCCGCGAGCCCAAACGGCAGCCAAAGAGGCAGGAATGAATGATCCAAGCCCACGCGCATCCACTCGGCCAGAATCGGATGCGATGCCACTGCAGCGAGCGGCCACAGCGCGGTCGCTGCGCCCCAGCGCCGAGCGGCAAGACGGGCCGCCACCGCCAGCCCCACGGCGGCCGTGCCGGCCGAGTAGACGGCCATCGCTGTTTCACTGGCCAGCACACGCAGGCCGGCCATCAGGATCAAATGATAGAGCGGACCATTGGCGCCGACCCCGGTGACCGACGCGCCGCGCGGCGGAATCCAGATGCCGCCACGAATCTGTTCGAGCGACTGCCCCCAGTGACGAAGCTGGTCGAACCAAACGAAGGCGGTCGGGGCGCCGGCAACCAGCAGGGCCAGAGCAGCCACAAGAAGCACCGCCGGCAGTAGCGCACCGCCGCGCAGGGCGCCCGCGCTCACCGACGCCACTCCTGCACCGCCACCCGCAGATGGCTGCGGATATGCCGCGCATGGCGGCGCCACATCGGATGGGTGTGCCGCCGATAGTCGAAGTGCACCGGCAGGTCGATCCAGGGCGCGCCCACATCAAGAACACGATGCGCCATCCAGGCCTGCCAGGAAAAATCGGCGGGGCCCGCATGCGCGTCGAAGATCAGCGCCGTCAGCAACCGCGCCCGGTATCCCCGATAGAACAAGGTCCAATCGGGGGGGCCGTCCTTGCGAATCAGACGATGCAACAGGGTTGCCCCGCGGCTGAGCCCGACCCTGCCGGCCGGGTAGTCACGGGTGCCGCCCTGCCAAACCCGCGAGAAGAAGCAAACGTCCACGGCAGCCGCAGCGCCGGCAAGTCCGGCCACCAACGCCTGTGGCTCAACGCTGGCATCCGCCTCCACCGTACAAATCCAATCGTCGGCCGCCGCCGCGACAAGCGCCGTCTCGATACCCATCGCCATGGCCCGCCCGGCGCCGCCGGGGGGATCGGTGCGGCAGAGTTGCAGATCAGGAATGCGCTCGGCTAGCCTCCGCGCGTCAGCTGCCGCTGCGGAGCCACTGCAGTCGTCGACCAGCGTAATCGAGGCGTCCGGAGAGGCTTCCCGGAGTGCTATGATGGTGCGATCAAGGAGCACCACCGGCTCATCGCGGCTGGGCACCACGAAATGGATCCGACTTGACGACATCGCCTGCCCGGCATACCACCGCAACCCGCCGCGTCCTCGTGACCGGCGCCTGCGGCTTCCTCGGTTCTCATCTTATCCGATCGTGGTCCGAGGCAGACACAGTGCTGGCCGGTGTTGATGATTTCAGCCGCGCCGCAGCAGAGCATCGCGCGGACGCCGTCGCTCGCCTGTGTACAGATTTTCTGCAGACCCCCGTTGAATCCCTCGACCCGGACTGGGTCGCAGACTTTGCGCCGACGCATGTCATCCATCTGGCCGCGCAGGTCGGACTCGTCGAAAGCTGGCAGGATCCGGCGGCAGACTTCCGCGCCAACGCGCAAGCGACCTGGCACCTGCTCTGCGCCCTGCGCGATCTCCCCGCCGCGCCGATTTTTGTTTACATGTCCTCGAACAAGGTCTATGGCAGCCCCCCGCAGACCGTACATGGCGTCGACGAGCTGCAGCCGCTCATGCCGGATTCTCCCTATGCACTCGGTAAGGCAAGCGGGGAACTGGCCACGGTGACCGCCCACCGCGCCGGCTGGGTACGCAGCGCCGTCTTGCGCTGCTCTTGCCTCTACGGCCCCGACCAAGCCGGTACCGAAAGCCAAGGCTGGGTCTCGCATTTCGCCGACCGCGCACAGCGCGGCAAGGCGGTCCGTATCCACGGCAGCGGCGATCAAATTCGCGATGCGCTGCACATCAAGGATTGGCAACGCGCGGTCGAAGCGGCCGTCCGCGCGGTCGCCAAGCAGCCCGAGCCCGGCCTGTGGAATATCGGCGGCGGGCCCGGCAATCAACTGTCGCCAAACACGCTGTGGAAAAGGCTCGAAAACCTGCTCAAACGAACGCTGCCCGCACCCGAACGCGCACCAGCAAGATCGGGCGATCAGACCTGGTATGTATCGGATATCCGCCGCGCCGCCAAAAGCCTTGATTGGCACCCGCACATCGACCTTGATACCGGACTGCGGACGCTACTGCCGTGACAGGTTGGCGCCTGCGCATCGCCGCCGCCCTGCCGCCCTTGGCGGCCGCGGTTGCCGCAGCGCTGGGACGCCTGCAGGTCCACCCCGATCAGTGGCGCGAGTGGCTCGGGGCAGCCGAGGGGTTCGGCGCATCGGTTGGCTCATCGGCCTTCGGTGCGGTCTCACCGGTTTACAAAGTCTTCCTGCCCAGCGCACTTGCGGGCGGCGATCCCGCCGGGTGGTGGGGCATCCCGTGGCTGGTGGTACTGGCCGCCTTGCCCCTGCTGCTACCCACTAGGGCCCGTGTGTTCGCATTTTGGACGGCGGCCTTGGCACTGCCGCCGGCCGCTTATTGGCTTGACAACCACGCCATCACCGCCTCGATTTCGTACGCCGCGTCGGCGCTGGCGCTGGCATTTCTCGCCGCCGACCGCCCGATACGCGCCGTCTGGGCCGGCGCCGTGGCACTGGCTGTCTATCCGGCCGGTGGGACGGCAGCGCTTGCCGTCGGGCTGACGGCGCTTTTCGTCCGCCGCGATCGAGGCATGCGCTTGCGTATCTTGGGACATGGCGCGGCGGCGGCATTGGCGGCGGCCCTGCCCTATGTCGTCTTTGCCGAGGACCCCGCGCTTTCGCGTGGGGCCGGCGCCGCGCTGGGGACTCCCATCGACGCGGTGGCCTTCCTCGTCTTTGGCACATGGCCAGCCTTCCTTTTGGCCGTGTTGTCGGTTGCCGCGTGGTTGCATACCGCCCAAGCGCGACCGGCGCTGACGGCGGCCCTGCTGCAATGGGCGATTGCCGCGTGCCTGCTGCCGCTCAAGACGGACTGGTGGGCCGGCTACTACGCGGTCAGCACGACGGGGCTGATTGTCGCAGCGCTCATTGCGGCGCTACCGCGGGCAGATCGGCACACATACATCTGGTCATTGGTCGGCGTCGCCATGGTCATCGGCCTGGCGGCCCGGCCAGAAACGATGATGCGCAACGATGCCTACTGGCAGGCAAAGCGGCCTGACGAACCGTGGCACGTCAATATCGAGCAGCATTGGTCGTGGTTTGACGCCGGCATGCAATCTGCGGCCACAGCACGCCTCGAAGGCGACGGCCACACATTTTTGCGCTGGGCAATCGAGCACCGCGATCGCGTCGTCGACGAACGGGAAACCATCAAGGTCGCCACCTCCGTACCGTTGCCGCGCTGCCCCGAGGCAGCGCGTGATCGGCTCTGTGTATTCGATGCCGTGCTGGTGGAGAGCCTGCCGCGCAATCGGAATCTGCTAGTCCTGCGAATGTCCAGCGTGGGGGCGTCGTCCGGTGCGCTGGCCACTGTGGACTGGGTTGATTGTCGGCAGCCCGAGGACGCAACACGCACGACTGTGATGCCTACCGTGTGGGTCCACCAAACCACGCTCAGCGTCGGCGCCGGCGTCGCCGTGGGGCCCAAGTCTGGCTGTCGGGCGACCGCCGCTCCGCATCACGGGGATTTGTTGCTGGTCGACGTCGATGCTGCACCGGGACCGGCAGCGGCCGCCCTCGTGCGTGGGCGACCCCCGTACATCCCGCAGCACTTTTAAGGTGGAGTGCTCTCAAGCGACAAATCAAACACCGCGGGCCGAGCAGCGTCCTGCTCTTCGAGCGCCAGATCAACCGGCCGTGCGTCAACGAAGTACACAGACTCTCGCATAATGTACCCGTAGCGAACGGCTGCAGGTTCAAGCACAAAGCCCGCCTGGCGGACCGCGATCTGCGTCGAACCATCAGCCTCAACAGCGAGAGGATGACGGGCCGTTCGCAGCCGCAAAATGCGCCGCACGCCCGCATCATTGCCATCGCCGGTCGCCCCCGTCAATAGCAGCGGGAACCGCGAACGGGCAACCGAAAATGGCGGCACATGGGCACCGCGAGGCCCCGGTCGGGTTGCCCGGCCTCGGCGCCACTGCGCTGCGTCGGACGTGAGCAGCATCCCGTCCCGATCGGCAAGCGCCTGGGGAGGAATTGGCGTTGCCCCGAGCAGGCACAGTCGTCCAATGATGACGTGTGCACCGTCGTCACACGTGGCCAGACGCCAAGGTCCGCCGGTGGCCGGAGGGCCGCTTGGCGCCTGCATGCCGTCGAATGGTGACCACCAGCCATGCTCCGCCAGCGACAACGCGGCATCACCGACCACGCGGGCGCGGGATACCGGATCGGTCAGCCCCCGGGCCGCCAGCATCGGCCAAAGCGCGGCCCGCATGCGCCATGTGGCAGCCTGTTCGATGAGGCCGGGTTCGCGAAGCGGAAAAACACCCGACAGTTCGACTACGCCCGTCCGGGCGGCGCGCTGCTGCAGCACCGCGACCGTCCCGATCTGCAGCACCAACAATGACGCAAGCAGTGCGCGGCCCGACCGACGATCAGCATAGCTCCACGCCAGCGCCACCGTGGTTGCTGCAAGCCAGCCGTCCCAGTGCATAAGATGGTGATAATGCGCCTGCTCATCATACGTAAGGGCCGCCAGCGAGACGAGTGCCGCGACGGCCGCAACCACGGCCACACGTGGACGCGGGCCGGGGCGTAGCAACCGGGCCAGCACCAGCAACGGCACCAGCCAGCCGGCAAGGCGCTGCAACGAACCCAGTTCCCCCCAACCAAGTGCCGTCAGACGCACATCAAGGGCGCGCCCGGGCGCATCCAGCAGCGACGGCAGCATCCCGAGTGCCTCGCCGATTGCTGGCCAGGCGAGCTCACCGGTGCCCAATTGGCCACCCAAAAGCACGCCCAGATAGGGCAAGATCCCACCGGCAAGCGAGAGGGCCCAGCGGAGGCACAGAACTCGCAAAGGGGCGCTGCCTGCACCGATCAAAAGAACGACCGCCACGGCCGGGAACAACGAGGGATGGGATTGGGCGGCGAGGGCACCGGCAAACCCTGCAATCAGCGCGACCCCTGTCCACCGGCGGCTCAACCTCACCGCCACCACCAGCAGAAGCGCCGGCAACGGGGCGAACGACACATCAAGACCAACCCGACTCCACTCCCACAGATGCGGTTGGGTCCAGACCAGCAGGATCGCCCAGGCCAAGGCGACAGACCGACGCCGCTGCGCGGTCAGCCAACCCCCACCGACCGCAATAAGCGTACAGGTCACCGCCAACGCTGCCACTGCCCACTCCGCAGACCAGATGCGCAAGGCCATCATGGTCATCCAGGTGGACCAAGGTCCGTTGTGGCCAAGGCCGGACACGGTCGTGCCCCGTGGCGGCAGCAGGCGCCCCTCGGCCAGCCAGGCAAGGCTGTCGGCAGTGTCATGCAGTTGATCGATCCAGACGAAACCAAGGTCCCAGCCGGCGACGAAAAATCCCGCCAAAGCCAAGAACAGCAAGATCGACGGTGTGCGATAGGTCACGTCAATAGGCCACGAAGGGAGCCGGCCGAGGTGAGGAACGAGAGTGGACTCCGTCGGCGCCGCGGTACCACAGCGTCCAACCCGCATCGACTGGGAGCAGTGCAAAGGACGCACATCCCGGGACGTCAACCAAAGTGACGAATTTCCAGCGTGAATACTGGTCGATCCAGCGCGCCTCGGCCGGCCGCTCGTAGCGCGCCGAATACGGTGGCCGGCAGTCGGCCATGACAAAACGCAAGCCCAAAGGTGAGTCGCCACCCTTGGGCACAATGACTTCCAGAAGCGCAGGCCCACTGATCGCGCTGGGGAATGGGTCCGGGACGGCCACAAAACGACAGCCACCGTAGTAAGGTGTGTCACACCAAGGGCCGTCCACTGTGGTGGCCACCCGCTGGTCGTCCCCGGATACCAGCCCAGCATAATGTTGCGCCCATTCGACGACCGGGAGCAGGTCTCCCGCCGCGCGGCGCTCAGCGGCATCGGCTAGCGCCGCTAAAAAATACCGCCACGAGAGATCGACATGCCAAACTTGCTGATCGGGCTGGGGTAAGGCGCCCGGCTCACGAACGGCGTCCGAAGGCCGCATCATTGGCGTGCCGGGCCAAAGCCAAACGGCCGCCGGCAGGGCCGCGCACAGCAAGGGTATGACGGTGCGCACGGAACGTCTCTCGATAACTGCGGATAGCGCTATAGTGGCAAGCAAGGCCAGTGTTGTGAGCGTGTAGTGCAGCGCCCAATAGTTCGTCTTGGCCGCAATGCCGATCGCGGTGCCCACCCAAATCGCGAATAACACAACACCCTTGTTGCGATGGGTTCTGCTCAAGATCAGGGCGAGCGCGGTCGCCGCCACCAGCACCGAAACCCACGGGCCACCGGCGACAAACAGGGCAGCCTCGACCACACCACCGATCTGGCGACCCGCCGACGCGGCACCCCCAAAGCTCCAGGCCGGCACGAAATAGCCGGCCGCAACCGCAAGTCCGGCAACGAAAGCAACAGACCAACGGAAGCGATCCGACGGCCGATCGAGCAGTAGCCAGATCGCTAGGCCACAAAATCCCGGCAATACGACATAGCCGAACAGCGCACCGACGGCGGCTGTTAGCAGCCCGGTATTGGCTCGACCGGTCAACGCCAGCACCCACCCCAGCATAACCAGCA
>CAZUAB010000043.1:0-17821 GCA_964617795.1 uncultured bacterium | reverse complement strand
ACGACTCGCAGCCACATCACGCCGGCAACCAACCCGGGCACGCCCAGATGAAGTCCGGGCACAGCAGTGACGTCGAGTTGTACACCCAGTCGATCACGGCGTTCAGCGGGTACGCCGCCGCCCTGAATCCCACCCCATGCCCCAGCTGCGCCCAAAACGGCTGCTGCGACCAACGCGGCCAGTCTCACAGCACCTCGCGGCGGCTAAAAACCACAAGGTAGGCCAAAAGAGCCAGTAAGGTGTAACCTCCGAAATGGAGGATCGCACCGGCCCTGACCCAGCCAGCCACGTCGATGCCGTAGGTAGCCCACAGCGCACCATCGAACTCGCCAAAACGGGGAGCCGTCCAGCGCAGGGCCTTGGCGCCGCGAATGATCCACTCGGAATCGGTTTTCTGGGCCAGCAGGACCATGTCGTGGCCCCCAACTCCCAGCAGGTACCACGCAAATACAGCCAGCATAGCCAACACGGGCGACATCAGCGACTGCAACAGCATGGCCCCGGCCAACAGAGCACCGCACTTGAGTAGCGTCGTCAGCGCCGGGTCCAACCAGACGCGCCAGGGGTCAATACCAAACTGCCCGAACCACGCGACGAATGCGGCCAAAATGGCTCCTTCGAGCAGTACAGCGGCCGTGGTCAGCCCAAACAGGCCGACGAATTTACCGAGTGCATACGCGTCGCGCGACAGCGGCTTGGCAAGCATCAGGTGAAGGACGCGTTGCTCGCGTTCGCGGGCCAGTAGCTGAATTGAAAAAAACAGGCTCATGGCGAAGGCTGTCAGGAAAATCACACCCCAGCCGATCCGCAAGATGACCTCATCCGTCCGGCCGTACGGAACCGACCCAATGACGACGCCCGCCGCTACCAAAAGCACACTGATCACCACAGCGGCGACCACGAAGCGTGCCCGAATGCCTTCGAACAACGTATAGCGGGCAACGGTAAACAGACTGTTCATGCGGCGCTCCCGCGCGTCACCTGCAGGAAGAGCTCTTCCAGGTCGGCTAGCTCCTGCTCCAGACGAATCGGTTGAACCTCGCCTGCACCCGCCGCGGCCGCAACAGCGCGCATGGCAACATCATCAAGGCCGGTTGCGCTCCACAGGTCGGTGCCGACAGGCTGCCAAGTCAGCCCTGCCAAGGACGCCGGCACCGACGTCGCGGCGATCACGGCCGCCCAACGCGGCTCGCCGGCCGCCAGCACCGATGCTACGGTGCCCTGGTACCGCAGCCTGCCGCGGGCCAGGAGGACGACATCGTCGCAGAGCCGCTCCACATCCTCGAGGATGTGGCTACAAAACAAGATGGCAACACCGCGCTCGCTGCGCAAACGCAGCAGCTCTTTGACTTCGGCGCGGCCGATCGGGTCGAGGCCGGTCATCGGTTCATCGAGCACCAGCAGCTCGGGGTCTGCCAAGAGCGCCTGCGCAATGCCCAGCCGTTGCATCATCCCTTTTGAATAGCTGCGCACGCGCCGATCCGCGGCATGCGCGATACCCACCTCTTCGAGCAGGGCCTCACTTCGCTGACCGAGATCGGCACCCCGGAGCCCAACCAAGCGGCCAATGTAATGCAGGATTTCACGCCCCGTCAAGTATTCGGGAAAGCTCGGGTGCTCGGGTAGGTAGCCCAGCCGCGCCAAAGCCCGCGGATCGCCCGGATCGCGACCCAACACAGCAAGGCTGCCGCCGGTGGGACGAAGAAAACCCAGCGCCAATTTGATGAAGGTGCTTTTGCCCGCACCGTTGTGACCGACAAGGCCGGTCACACGCCCGGCACGCACGGTAAGATCGAGGTCATAAAGCGCCTCGACCGCCGCGGACCCGCGACCGTACACCTTATGGACATGATTGGCCTGGATGACCTGCTCCATGAGACGCGGCAATAGCCCTTTCTTCGGGGTCAAGGTAGCAGAGGGTGACGGCTTGCCGCAATCAGTCGCGACAAGCCGCGATCTGATAGAATCCCCGCAGGGGGATTGCCGCATGCCCATAACCGCCCGGATCCTATTTCTGCTGCTTGCGCTTGGTGGCCTGTCCGCTTTGCCAGCCTGTCCCGGCGATGCCGTCAATCGCGGTGACCGTGCGGTCAGTGCGAAAGGCGTCACGCTACAAGAGGCTATGCTGGCCAGCGGCGAGCTTGATGCCGCACTGATGATGTGGGAATCCGTCCTGACCCCGGTGGGTATCGAACTGGCTGCCGACGGGGAATGGGATACACTCGAGGATGCCGTCGTTGTGCCGGACTCGTGTATCGAACAGCGCTTTTCGCTGGGCACCACGCTCGATTGGTTTTACCGGCATACCTGGACGGTGGACGGCTGCCGTTCTGCAGGTGACGGCTTCGAGGTCGTGTCGCGCGAATCGGGCACCGTGCGTTGGCAAGCTGGTACCAAGCGCTTTTCATCGACCATCGATGTGCCGCTGTCGGAGCAGGCCTACAGCGACGGCGAAACCGTCCGTCGGCGGGCGCTGGCCCGCTTCCATGGTGGCCGCCCGGTCGGATCGAGCCCGTTGGCGGTTACTGCCGCGTATTCGTGGCGGGTCAGCTATGAGGCGACGACCTTTGGTGCGGCGGTCTGGGGCGGCTCGCTGCGAATGCTGGGCAGCGGCGTCGGCCTTTATGACGTCACGGGTGAATGGTCATGGACCCGCGACGGGGAATCCGTTGTGGTGCAACTACGCAATGCGGTCATCGACTACTCCAAATGCCCGATCCTGGACCCGCTGAGCGGCGAACCGATGGCCGGACAGGCTCCGCTGATGCCCAACGTTGGACGTGCGACGATCCAATCTCCGGAAGGTGAATTTGAGTTGGCCTGGGGCGGCTGTGCGGCCACACTGCTGCAAGACGGCGCCCCCATGGCGTGGTTCCCTGCCGATACCCCAGAGACTCAGCTCGACTATTTGATGGCGTTCTACGGGGTGGTGCCGGGCATGTGGATCATGCACCGCAGCCACATGTCGTCGCTCAATCTGGCGCTCGTTACGCGGCAGTGGTGCGAGGTCACGGGGCCGTGCCACCGCTTCGAACCGCGCTTCGACACGTCCTCGTTGATTCTCGCCGGCCCGCATGTCACCGCCGCGACGGCCGCTGACGAAACAACGGCGGCGGCTGGGCGTTGGTACGCCGTCAACGAAAGCCTGCTGCTTGTCGATTCGGCCGGCAACGAAGCTGGCTATTACGCCGCAGACCTGACCGACACCTTGGTGTTGACACCGATCGCGGTTTCACCGGGCAGCAGCACTTTGGCCGTCACGTGGACCTCAGAGCTGCTTCCCGCGCCGCAAACCATTGCCGGATCGCCGCCGCGACATCCGCTGCCGTACCCTCAACGCTGGGCTCTACCGGCAATGCGGCCAGAAACCTTCGGCCGTAACCCCGGGTTCGCACCCGCTCGTCGAGAATACTGACCGCACCCCAATCAACTGGTGTGCGGACGAGGCGTCCGAAGCCTTGCCGGAACCGCATCACGGCTTCGGGCAGCGACAAGTCGCGAAAGGCGTCACCGCCCTGTGCATCGACCCAGGCATGACGCGCCGCCTCAAGCGGATGTGTAGGCACCGAAAACGGCAACTTGGTGACGACAACGTGGCGAAGCGTCTCGCCGGCCGCATCGAACCCCTCCCAAAACGACGCCGTGCCAACCAATACAGCATCGATATCCGCCCGAAATTCCTCGGCCAGACGCTGCGGCGGCGCCTCGCCTTGAGCGAGGATGCGGATCGAGCGCAATTCGGGTACTCGCCGCAGTTCGGCAGCGATCCGCCGTACGGCCGCGTGGCTCGTGCACAGAACAAGTGCCCTCCCCGCGGAGGCCACAACCAATTCACGAACCGCAGCAACTTCGGGCGTGCCACGTACGATGGCCAAAAGCACCAGGTTCGGGAACGGGAACGGGCTCGGGAGCGCCTGCGTCTCGCAGCTGTCAGGATCGATCCCGAGTCCACGGCCAAGGAAGCGAAAATCATCGGGCGCCGTGGTGAGGGTAGCGCTGGTCAGGATGACGCTACGCAGGCGGCTCCACAGGCGGTCGGCCAGTAGGCCGCCTACCTCAACCGGCGCCAGCTCCAAGATCGGCCGCCGCTGCCGCCCCTGCCGTTCGACCCAGGCAACCTCACGGGGGCTGCGATTGGTGAGAACAGCGCGTAGTGCCAAGCCGTGTTGCCGCAGACGCTCGCCGCGGCCCGCCACCGCCAACCAGGCAGCGGCCAACTCCGGCGGCCAGCGGTCGGCATCCCGTGGCTCAACGATGCTGCCTACGGCCGCCGCGACGCGGGCGAGTCCGTCGGCACAGGCCAGCCCCTCGTCGCGCAGCGCGGCGAAGCCTTCGATTTCCTCGGCCGGCAGGCGGCGAGCATCATCAAGGCGTGCGTCGACCAGCCATTGGTCGAAAGCACCGAACCAATGCGAGACCGCCCCGGCAGCCCCAACGATCTCGATCTGGGCGGCCTCGATTCCGGCGAGAATTCGACGTTGCGCCTCGGACGTCAGGGCCTGGGCACGGTCCGCCATTCGCTGGCGCAAACGCGGCAAAAACCCCCGGCCGCCGCGCTCGCGCCAGAGCTGATGCAGCGTCCGCACGATGGCGAGTTCGCCGGTGCGCACCGAAAATTGATTGCGCACATACCCTTCGAGCGCGTGCGCCTCATCGACGATCAAATGTTGGTAGGGTGGTAGTAACATTGTTTCGCCGAAGCCGGTATCGGTCTCGGCACGAACCTTGAGGTCGGCGCCCAAAAGTGCATGGTTGACGATGACGATGCGGGCACTGGCCGCTTCCCGGCGGCTGCGGAAGAAGTGGCAGGACTGGAAGTGCGGGCATTGGCCGCGTAGACAATTGTCGCCTTCACTGCGGATATCCTCCCACACCTCCGGTGACAGTTCGGTCGGCAGCTCGCCCTTATCTCCCGTCGTTGTCCCTTCCAGCCAGTCAGCAATGAGTGCCCGATCGGCGGTTCCGGCCAATGTCTCCACCGGCTCGGCCAGCCATTCACGTGCGCGACGTATCGACACGTACTGGCCACGCCCCTTGAGCAGCACGGCCGGCAGCGACACACCGAGCGCCTGGCGCACCGCGGGCAGATCCTTTTCCCACAACTGTTGCTGCAACGCGATGGTGGCCGTCGAAACGATGACCGTCCCACGGTTGGCCTCGGCATGCAGCGCCGCCGGGACCAAATAGGCATAGCTCTTACCGACGCCCGTACCGGCTTCGAGCATGGCCGCCGCGCCGCCCGCCAAACGGCGCCGCACGGCGTCGGCCATCGCAAGCTGCGCTTCACGCGGCGCGAACCCCTTATGCGCATTGGCCATGCGCCCATCGGGCCCCAGCACATCACCAACGGCCTCGGCGGATACCAACGTGACTGGAGCCGCCCGCCAAGGGTGCACAACCGGCCGTAGGCGCTCCACTTCGTTGTCAACGATATACATCCCGACACCACGAGCGCCCAATCGCGTCGCGATCGCCAGATCGGCCTCACTCGGCTGCAGGTCGCCCGATGGGTGGTTGTGGATCAGCACATCACCGGGCCCGGCACGTTCGGCCAACGCGGGTACCGCGTCAGGCCGGCCACGCGCATGGACCGTCAAGACGTCGACGCAAAGCGGATCACCGGGGCTTGTGGCACCAACGGCAAGCACCTCGACGCCGTCGGCCTCGGCAATTGTATCGCGCAAAATCGCCGCCGCTTCGTCAGCGATCCAATCGCTGCGTCTCATTCGAGCACCGAAATGATGCCGGAAACACCATCGACACGAACCAAGGTCCCCTCGCCGATGGCCCCACGCAGACCGGCCACCGAGACAACAGCCGGCACCCCGTATTCGCGTGCAACAATGGCCCCGTGGCTGAGTGCGCCCCCGTACAGGAAAATGGCTGCAGCCGCGTGTTCCAGCGCCAAACTCAGCGACGGATCCAAATATTCTGCACACAGCACGTCGCCAGGACGAAAATGCTGCAAGTCTTCCGGCCGGTCGATCCAAACGGCTCGACCCTCGGCGACACCGCAACTAACGGCCAATCCCCGCAGGCCGACGGCTTCGGACGGCAGAACGTCGTCAAGCGGGACGTCGCCGACAAGAAAGGCGGGTTTGGCCTCGCCAAACCGCAGCGTATCCGGGTCTGGACCGACAACGAACGCGCCCGCCGCATACCCGCAATCCCATGGTTCGGGTTGACCGTCAAGCACCGACAGTGCCAGCAGGCGCCGGCGCAGCGCCAACAAATAGCGGTCGGCAAGATCGCGCATGCGCTCCCGAAAACCCAAATAGGGTCGGGCAACAGATGCAAGCACCAGCACGGCCAGCAACCGCGGCCAGCGTGCAGGATCGGCAACGGCGCGCTGCCCCAACCAACGCAACCAATGGGGGCCACGAACCGGGTCAGCCTCCGCGGCCAGTGGCAGTAGAGCTTGCATGAGTTCGGGTGCCTCGGCCCAACGCCGACCGCGCAGGTCGCGCTCCTCGGCGCGATGCCCCCAGCGAGCGTGTATCCGAGACCATGCCGCCGCGGCTGCGGCATCGGCGCGGTCGCGGCCGGCTAGGACGCTGGGGTACTCACGGACAAGGCTGCGCAAATCTTGATCGAGCTCGCGCACCGGATCGAACGGCAGTCTGGCAAACAGGCATCCCGCCCCGGCACGCTCGGCCGGCGTGTCGAGCAGACGATCGAACAGCGGAGTCAAAACATACGCGTACAACATGCCCCATGTGACCCATCGGAGGTTGCCCGCAAGGTCGGCCAACAGCGCGTCGATCTCGGCAACCAATGCCACGCGCGCCGCTGGCACGGGGCGGTCCCGCCAGGCATCGGCTCGGCGCCGCAGATGGGGCAATGCAAAAAACTGCACCAAGGGGGGCCACGGAAAACCGGCGCGCAGAAAGCGCGGCGCCGCCCGCAGCAGGCTCCGCGGCAAAAATGGTGCATACGCTTGACGCTCGGCGAGCCAGCGCGTACGCAGCGCCGGGGGCACCATCCGCAACACTGTTTCGGTAACCGCCCACGCTGGCACAACGGCCAGGGCCCGGCGCAACCCATCGATACCAACCCACACACGGCCGTCGGCGCGGCGAAGATGCGGGCCTTCGATGGCACCGAGCACGGCCAAGGGCTCGGCGAGCATTACCTCGGCGATGACTCGGCCCACCGTATCGAACATCAGTCGGCTGACATCTCCCGACCAGAACTCGGCGCCCAGCGCCGACGACCATACCTTCGGCTCCGTCGTCCGGACGGGCCGCACTTGGACGATCCAAATCTTGTCCCTTGAGTCAAGCACCCACTCGACATCCGCCGCACCACCAGCCACGCCTTCAAGACGTGGGAGCAATCGACGAAGCGCTCGCCACGCGGATGCCGGGACAGATGGGGACGGATTGAGTGTGCGGTCGGCGGCATGCGCGAACTCCACGGCAACCGGCTGTGCGCGCCCCGAGACAATGGCTTCGCCATACCCTCGCTGGGCTTCGATCCGCG
Source organism: uncultured bacterium (assembly GCA_964617795.1). GTDB lineage: Bacteria > J088 > J088 > J088 > J088 > CAZUAB01. The sequence continues at coordinate 10,339 of CAZUAB010000043.1, read as the reverse complement.
CCCAGCCGCCGACGGCGCCCGGCGCGCGGGTAAACAGTACGCCTGACCAAAGCGGCAAGACCTCACGCTGAATCAGCACAGCGCCGCCCGCCTCCTCGGCCATGCCCATGCGCCGCCGATAAGCCGCCGCAGCCGGCGATGCCCAAGAGGCACGTACGGCTTCCACGGCGGCGCTGACCTCACCCGGCCAAAGGTGCCCCCGGCTGAGTCCCTGCCCCGCGAACGAACATCCCTCACCATCTTCCTCGGCGAAACTGGAACGAACAAAATAAGGAGGTGGGCCAATCACGCGCCGTAGCTCGTCGGCGAGTTGGTCGGGGTCAACCGATGAATCGGCATTCCACACTGCCGTTGCCGGCACGGGTAGCCCCGCGGCTATGGCCGCACGTAATCCATGCGCCTTGCCGCCATAGCGCGCGGCGTCGGCAGGCGACACCGTATCGAGAGCCACGAGGGCAGCAAGGTTGGCGTGGGGAGTGGAATTCATCTATCCTTTTGAGTATGCCAGAATCCATGCCGCGAATCCTTGTGATTGGCGCCGGTGCCGTCGGCGCCTACTTCGGCGCGCGCCTTCAGCAACGGGGCTGCGACGTCACTTTCGTCGCCCGCGGCGAACATTTGAACGTGCTGCAACGCGACGGGCTCGATATCCGCTCCGTCGATGGGGACGTCCGGCTTGCGGTTCGTGCTGTAGAGCAGGCACCCGCGTCAGCCGTGGATCTCGTGTTGATTGCGGTCAAGGCTTGGCAGACCGAGGCCGCGCTGGACGCGGCCGCACCGGCCATCGGCACCGAAACGTTCGTCTGGAGTTTGCAGAACGGCATCGACAACGAGGAGCGAATCGCTGCGCGGGTCGGAGATGACCGAACGGTCGGCGGGGTCGCCTTCATTGGTGCAGAGCGCACGGCGCCCGGACGCATCGACCACACCGCCGCCGGGCAAGCGACGATGGGTGCTTGGACCGCTCGCTATGCGGACCGCCTGCGCAACTGGGCTGGGCACCTTGACCAGCCACCGCTGCTACGGCTCGCCTGGACCGACGATATTCGTTCGACGCTGTGGCACAAATTGATGTGGAATGCTGCATTCAACACGACGACTGCCTTGGCTGGCGTCACGGCGCGGCAAATTCTTGCCGACCCGACCAGCAGTGCACTCGTCAAGAGCGCCATGCTTGAGGTGCGGCGCGTAGCCGAGGCGGCCGGCGCCGTACTGCCGCCCGACGCCGAGGACGCCTATATCGCCCGCACGCGTGACGGCGGCGAGGTGCGAACCAGTATGCTCGTTGATCGCGAGCACGGCCGACCGCTGGAGCACGACGCAATTTCCGGCGCCCTGGTACGGCGAGCGGACGCTTTGGGCATCGATGTGCCGATACAGCGGACGCTATTTGCCATGCTCGATGCGTGGGATCGCCATGGCCGGCAACCCTGAGCACGGCCTGGGCCCCGCGTCGGCGCCCAATTATGGAATATTGAGCGGCAGCGCCTGGCCCCGCCAAGTACTACCGACTGCATCGAGGCGGCGGTGGGCCGGCTCGATCGCCTCCCCGGCCAGCAGCCGGGCAAGTAGATCGCCGTACGCGGCTTCCAATGGATATCCGGCCGCCATCAATGCCGCAGATTCGCTGCGCGCCGCCTCGGCCATGGAACCCGGCGACGAGGCACCGGCCAACGCAGCGATTTCGCTGCGGGCGAGCATTACATAACCAAGGCCGCGCCGGTCCGACGTCGCCTCGAACAGCCCTGCTGCTTCATCGAGCAGCAGGATGGCATCTGCCCAACGGCCCTGCAGCTTGTGCAAGGTCGCCCAAGCCCACAGCGTATAGGCGTAACTGACGCGATCCTCAAAAACACGATAGCGTTCGGCGGCCTCACGAAAAAAGGTTTCGGCCGTATCGAGTTCTCCGCGCATGCGGGCGGCGTTGCCGCGCCCACAAGCGGTGTAGGCTAGGCCGAACGCGTCCTCCACTTCACAGAAAACGTCATAGGCTGCTTCGTAATAGGACGCGCTGGACGCTTCATCTCCGGCGGTTCGGCACGCACCGCCCAAGGCCGCCAAGAGGTAACCCTCCCCCTCTCGATCACCCAGAGTCCGTGCGACCGACAACCCCTGCTCCAGCACGCTAAGCGCACGCCCGAGGTCGCCGCGAAAGCGATGCAGCCCGCCCTCCAGCCAAGCCAGGAACGGCCGGCTGAGGTCGTCTTCGAGTGCATCAACGATCTCATGAGCCTCCTCGATCAAAACCAGCGCCTGATCGAGGCGTCCCATGCCGCGCCAAGTGGACGCCAAGCCCAGCAGAGCATCGAGATAATCTTCGGCATCGTCGGCGCCCTCTGCCAGTGCGAGGGCGTCGCCATAGGCTGCTTCGGCGGCGTCAAACTCACCCTGCAGGCGGCTGCTGTGGCCCAGCTCGATCAATAGGCCGCGATCATCAGGTGCGCCCTCAAGCGCCGCACGTAACCGCGCGGATGCCGCGGGAAACTGCCCCGTTCGCCGCAATTCGGCGACTTCTTCGTAGATTGGATTGTCGCTCACGGCTTCCCACCGCAAGCGGGCCCATCCGGCATCGGACAGCCGCGCGGATCGTCAAACCACGCCTTGACGACTGCCCGTGACTGCGCATCGAGGTCATCCAGCGGCGGTACAGGCCGGCCATCCCCACCTACACTGCGGGCAAACAACAACTCAGCGGAGTCCAGAGCAGCCGGCACTCGCCGCAATGTTCCCTCTTGGCCTAACATCAGCGCCAGTATGGCAACGCGTCGGGCAGCGCGCTGGCGCCGCTCGCTATCCTCGGCGCCGAGCGCCAGGTCGAGCCAGATATCAAACGCCCCCATAGCATCTGCGGTACGTAAGGCCAGCGCTTCGGTCAGACGCTCGCGGACCAGAGGCTCCGCGGCCCGGTCGCGGCGAGCACGCAAGGTCTGCAAATCCTCGGCAGCCACCGAGGTCGCTGCGACAACGGACAAAGCCAGCACCAAGACAGTCGAAAAAACCGCGCGGGGCATCATCCGGTCGATGGCGTAGAGTCAGTTGACGGCGTCGGTACAATCGCTTGACTGCGAGCTTCGGTCAGTCGCACCTCGGCATCGGCCAAACGGCGCCGCAAGCGCCGCAGCTCGATAATGCGCCGTACTCGCTGGGCCGCAGTCCAACTCCAACCAATCACCCCGCCAAGCAAAAAGGTCAGGATCAACAGCACATCAATGCGCGGTCCATCAGGCGGGAACGGCAGCAATTCGAACAAAGGAAGCTGCAGCCGGACCGGCAAACGGTGGGCCAGAACGGCCTGGTTCTGGAGTAGGAAGAGGGCCGCTGCAACAAGCCCGACGATCACCAACAGGGTTTTCAGAAGTCGCATGCACCGAGCTCCTTTGCGAGGGCCGGACGCAGCTTGGCGGCGCTGCGGTCGAGGTGTTCGGGAATGACACGGGTCTCGGCAAGAACCGGCATGAAATTGACGTCGCCGGACCAGCGAGGGACGACGTGCAGGTGAAAATGCCCCGGAACGCCAGCGCCAGCGGCGATCCCCAAGTTGCTGCCGATATTGAACCCATCGGGAGACAGAACTGCACGCTGGGCCCGCACCGCAGCTCGGCTTGTAGCATCAAGCGCCTTGGCCAGCCCGTCGGGCAGGGTGTCCCAGTCCGCACGGTGGACGCGCGGGGCCACCATCAAGTGGCCGGGATTGTAGGGAAAGCGATTGAGCATGATCTGCACGTCATCATCGTACCAGAGCAGGCAGGGATCACGGTGTTCGACCGCCGTGCACAGGAAGCAACCCTGTGGCCGGCCGGCGGGACCCTCTTCGATCCATGCCATGCGCCAGGGAGCCCACAGCGGCCTGCCGTCGGTCAAGGGACCCAGAGCGCCCAGAGTGGCGACACGCGAGACAGTGCGGCCTGGACCTCGCCCTGCACGCCCTCATCGAGAAAACGTTCGATCCAACGACGGCCGATGCGGGGGTTGAATGTGCGCGGCTCACCGTCGACGCCGCTGAGCTCTGCGGCTACGCTGACCGCACGGGCATAGCCGCCCAATTCATCAATGAGCCCAAGCGTCAGTGCTTGGCTGCCGGTCAGAACACGACCATCGGCTACGGCGCCAACCGTGCCTTCGGTGACGCCGGCCGCGGCCCTGCCCCGCAGCACATCGGACTGGAATTGGACGAGGACCTCATCGGCCAAGGCTTGGAAATATCCGCGTTCTTCGGGACGCATCGGGCGGTACGAGGCGCCGCTATCCTTGAGGTCCCCCGTTTTGACAACCTCGACGCGGACTTTGGCCCAGTCCATCAATTCGGTCAGGTCGGTAAACTGCATGATCACACCAAGGCTACCGGTCAATGTGCCCGGATTGGCCAAGATGTGCGAGCCGGCTGCCGCCACATAGTAACCGCCACTGGCCGCAACGCCGCCCATCGAAACGATGACGGGCTTAACATCCCGCAGTGCCAGAACCGCTTCGTAAATCTCCTGCGAAGGCCCAACGGCGCCGCCGGGGCTGTCGATACGCAGCAATACGGCATCGACGCTGTCGTCCCTGCGCATCTCTTCGAGCATTTCGACGACCGGCCGACCATCAACGATCACACCAACCAGGGAGACCACGGCGATGCGCGGCCCGTCGCCTTTGCCGATCGACGAGGAGGAGACTTCGGCACCGAGAAGCGCCGCCAACGTGAAGGCAAAGCCGCCGACCACGAAGGCCAGAACCAGAAAGGGCAACCATCCCTTGTTCGAAGCCGTCTGGTCGTGTGCTGCCATCACCTCAGCTCTTCAGGATTCGTTCCTTGAGTTGCCGCTCGAGCTCGGACTGTACGCTGGCGCTCGCACGCTGCATTTCCTCGGGTGAAAGGTTGCGCATGGTGAGGCTGATTTTCTGTTCGTGCGGTGCGATGCGGAGCATCTTGACGTCCAGCACATCGCCGGGGTTGATGCCGTCGAGGTCGTCGCCGGGAATCTCCGAACGGTGCAGCAGGCCTTCGATACCCGGGCGCACTTCGAGAAACACGCCGAAGTCCGTCTTGTTCACCACCGTCCCCTGCAGATCGCTGCCGGGCGGCAGTTCCTGCTCGATCTGGCTCCATGGATTCTCTTCGAGCTGCTTCATGCTCAGCGAGAAGCGCTCGGCTTGCACGTCGACGTTCGTGACGACGGCGCGCACCGTGTCGCCCTTCGTGAACTTCTCGGACGGGTGCTGAAAGTCGCGAACCCAGGCGATGTCCGACACGTGTACGAGGCCGTCAATGCCTTCATCCAGGCCGATAAATACGCCGAAGTCGGTGACGTTCTTGACTTCACCTTCGAGCACGGTGCCGATCGAGTAGGCCCGCGCAGCTTCAAGCCAGGGATTTTCCTGGGTTTCGCGAATCGACAGACTGATCCGGCGGCTGTCGAGGTCAACGGATTGGATCCGTACCTTGACTTCGTCGGCGATGGCTACACGCTCGCTAGGGTGTACGTTGCGCTCGGTCCAGCTCATTTCACTGACGTGAACCAAGCCTTCAATACCCTTTTCGAGTTCGACGAACACGCCATAGTCGGCGATGCTGACAATCCGACCCGCCAAGATGTGGCCGACCGGGTATTTTTCTTCGACCTGCGTCCACGGATCCGGCGTCTTCTGCTTGAGGCCGAGGCTGACACGCTCGCGCTCACGCTCAAAGCTCAGCACCATCACCTCGATATCTTGGCCGATTTCGAGCAACTCGCTCGGGTGCTCAAGGCGGCCCCAGCTCATATCCGTAATATGGAGCAGGCCATCAATCCCGCCCAAGTCGATGAACGCACCGTACTCGGTGATGTTTTTGACCACACCGGGCACGACGTCGCCAACGGTCAGCTGCTTGAGAATCTCTTCACGATTCTTGGCGCGCTCTTCTTCGAGCAGCACACGGCGGCTGAGGACGATGTTGTTGCGGAACCGATTGAGCTTGATGATCTTGAACTCATACTCTTCGCCGATGTAATCTTCAAGTGGGCGCGAGGGCCGGATCTCGACTTGCGAGCCGGGGAGGAAGGCGCGCACACCGATATCCACGCTGAGGCCGCCCTTGACCTTGCTGATCACGACGCCCTTGATGACGCCCTCTTCGCGGGAAACGGTTTCGATCAGGTCCCACTTACGCAGGCGATCGGCCTTTTCCTTGCTCAAAATAACGATGCCGACTTCATCCTCAACGCGGTCGACATAGACCTCAACCACGTCGCCAACACGAATACGCGGGTTCCCTTCTTTGTCGTAGCCGAATTCCTCAACCGGCACGGCCCCTTCGGCCTTGTAGCCGACATCGACAATAACGCGTTTGGGCTGGATTTCGATGTCGCGACCGCTCAGGATCGCCCCTTCCTGCAGCCCGGCACCGTCTTGCTCTTCGCGGGCCTTGAGCAGTTGCTCGAATTCGGCCAAACGGTCTTGGTACTGGGCTTGGGTCGTGGTATTGGGCATGAAGAACGGGCCTCCTGAAGGTCGTGCGCTCGGCCGGGCGGGCGGGTCAGTCGGACGCGCCGGCTCGGGAAACGGGTTTCAAACTTGCTGATTGTAACAGAGTCGCGACCACTTCTTCAACCGTCCGACCGGTGGTGTCGATAATATCGGCCCCGGACGGGACAACCAGTGGTGCCGTGGCGCGCTCGGCATCGCGCCGATCACGCTCGACCAACTCTTCGCGGACAACAGGATCCGCCGGATCTAGGCCGAGTTCACGGGCCCGCCGGCGGGCGCGTTCATCGGCATCCGCGGTCACAAAAAAACGAGCATCCGCATCGGGAAAAACGACGCTGCCCACATCGCGACCCTCGGCCACGAGCCCTTGCGGCCCGGCCGCAGCGCGCTGGAGCCCGAGCAGGCAGTCACGCAGGCGCGGATCGGCGGCCACCTCACTGGCACGCGTTCCCACCTCTTCGCGCCGCAACTCCGATTCAGGGATTGGGGTACCACCAATCTCGATCCGAAAATCTTTGCCGTCAGGTACAGCCGCCAGCGGCAGCGACGCCAACCAAGCGGCCCGTTCGTCGATGTTCGTGGGGGCCTCGGGCCGCAGTGACGCCCAAGCCAGTGCACGGTAGAGCAGCCCTGTACTTAGGAACGGCAGGCCCAATTCGTCGGCTAGGCGCCGTGCGACCGTGCTTTTGCCGCTGCCAGCCGGGCCGTCGATCGTGACGACCATGCCGCTCATTCGGTGTCGATTTCCGCCGCACCGTGCGCAACCAGCGTTTCCCAAAACGCGGGGTAGCTGACGGCAACAGCATCGGCACCGCTCAGGCGCAATTGAGTACCGCCGGCCAGCGCGGCAACGGTCGCCGCCATAGCAATACGATGATCACCTCCCGAATCGACCTCGGCCGTCTCAGGAAATCCCTTGCCGGGGCGAACCGCCAGCCCGTCCGGCCATGTCTCGACCTCGCCACCGAGTGCGCGCGCTACGGCAGCCGTGGTTTCGATACGATCGGTTTCTTTGGTACGCAGTTCCTCGGCCTCACGGATCAACACACCGGATTCGACAAACAATCCCATCAAGGCCAAAAGAGGCAACTCATCGATTGCCGCAACCACGGCCTCACCCTCGACTTTGATGCCTCGTTCGACTCGCCCTTCGACACGCAAGGTTGCGATGTCTTCCGGGCCGTCATCGACGACACGATCGAGGTGGAGGTCAACCCCCATCTGGGCGATCAGCCGGAAAAAACCGATCCGGCCACTGCTCCAGCAAAGCCCAGGCAAGGTCACTGACGCGGCGGGATCCAGCGCCGACAGTGCCGCCCAGAAAGCCGCGCCGGAAGGGTCGCCGGGGATTCCCATGCGGAACCCGTCGTGCCCCAAAATACAGGCGTCGAGCGTGGCCGTCGCACCTTCGTTGCGGCACGGATAGCCCAGCCAGCGCAAGAATCGCTCGGTGTGATCGCGGCTCGGCGCCGGCTCCCGGACTTCGACAGAAACGCCGCCGGTCAAACCGGCCAAGAGCAGCGCACCCTTGACCTGCGCGCTGGCAACCGGCGGAGTATGGCTGTGATTTTCGAGTTGGCCGCCGTGGATGGCCAACGGCAATCGCGCGCCGTCAGAACGTCCGACGATCGTGGTGCCCATGGCCCGCAATGGTGTCGTTACGCGCGCCATTGGACGCCGGCGCAACGAGTCGTCGCCGGTGAGGATCGCCGTCAGGTCGAAGCCGGCCAGCATACCCATCGTTAATCTTGCCGTCGTGCCGCTGTTCAAACAATCGAGGATTTGTTCCGGCTCGATGGGGTTCGCGCCGAAGCCGGTCACCGACAGCAGACCGTCGGGACTGACCTCACTGTGCGCGCCCAATGCCTCGATGATCAATCGGGTCGCGCGGTTGTCGGCGCCGCCCGGAAAACCGTGGATTTCGGAGCGGCCCTGGGCAAGGCCGGCAAACAGCAAAGCGCGGTGGGCAACGCTTTTGTCTCCAGGTACGCGGATCTCGCCGCTCAGGGGGCCGCGACGGCGAACGGTAACGATCATGACGAGACCTCCTTGGCCGGATGAAGCCGGGAACCGAGACGGCGGACCCCGCCGCGAATATCGTCGAGTGCGGCTGCCAATGCAGGCGCATCGCCCATCTCGGCCATGGCCAATAGCCTCTCGGCCTCGGCAGCGGTGGCATTCCAGGCTTCACGCAACACATCACGGTTGTCGAGGAAGATGTCTCGCCACATGACCGGATCACTGGCGGCAATGCGCAGGAATTCCCGTAGGCCGCCGCCGCCGAACTGCATCGCATCGCCGTCACGTACGCCGAGCGCCCCGGCCAGCCCAAAGCTGAGCAGGTGCGGCAAATGACTGACCCAGCCAAAAACCCGATCGTGTCGATCCACGTCCATCAGGACACGCTCAGCCCCGACGGCAGCTACCATGGCATCGACGCGCGATTGCGCCATTTCTCCGGCCCCCGGCACTACAATCCAGCGTCTCCCCTCGAACAACTCGGGGAATCCGGCTGCGGCACCGCTGTTTTCTGTGCCGGCAATCGGATGCCCAGGCACAAAGCGGTCGGCAGGCAGGCCTGCTGCGGCTGCGGCGTCGACAACGGCACGCTTGACCGATCCCACATCGGTCACAACGGCGTGCGGAGCCAGGGCGGGGTTGATGCGTTCGAACATGGCCGCCATACTGCGCACGGGAACGCCGACAACGACGAGGTCGGCATCCTGCACGGCTGCCGCGATCTCGTGCGTGGCCGTATCGATGGCGCCACGCTCCATCGCTACAGCCAAATTCCCGGCATCTCGCGCGAAGCCGACGACGTGCGCGGCAAATCCGTCACGCCGCAGGCGCATTCCCAAGGAGGCGTTGATCAATCCGACGCCGATGAGGGCAACGCGCGTCATGTCCCGACGGCCGCGAGGACGCGACCGAGCGCGTCCAGAAAAATGCGGTTTTCTTCGGCCGTGCCGGTATTGACTCGGATGTGCGTACGGAGTCCGAAACTGCGCATCGAGCGCACGATGACTCCTTCGTGCAAAAGTCGTTGGAAGAGATCATCAGCCGGAATCGGCGAGGCGAACAGGACGAAGTTGGCGTGCGACGGCCAACTCTCGAGGCCGAGTTGACCCAGGCCGGCGCGGATTTCGTCGATACCGCGGCGATTGAGCTCGATCACCTCGGCCAGAAAGGCCTCGTCGGCCAGAGCGGCGACAGCCGCCTCCTGCGCCGGCCGGCTGACGTTGAACGGCTGCCGAACACGGTTCATGTAGTCAGCCAGCGGTGCGGATGCGATGCCCCAGCCCACGCGTAGGCCAGCCAAGCCGTGGGCCTTCGAGAAGGTGCGGGTCACAACCACATTTTCGTGCAGCGCCGGCAGATCGAGGCCGTCGGGAATACCCGCTGGCGCCCCGTACTCGGCGTAGGCCGCATCATATACGACGACCGTCTCGACCGGTACGGCATTCAAGAACGAATCTAGGGCTTCACGATCAAACGCCGAACCGGTTGGGTTGTTCGGGTTGGCCACGAACACGAGTCGGACCGATTCGCGGCGTACAAGATCGGCCAGTGCCGGCAAGTCATAACCCATCCCATGCATCGGCGCTGTCAGGTAGCGGGCACCGTGGGCCTGCGCCAAGATGCCGTAGACGCCGAAGGTGACATCCGCGGAGGCGACCACTTCGCCGGGCCGCACAAAAGTACGCAGCGCCAGCTCCAGTAGCTCGTTGGAGCCGTTGCCGAGCACCAACGTATCGGAAGGCACACCAAAACGCTCGGCCAGCGCCGCCTTAAGTGACGTCCCCGGGCCGTCAGGATAGCGGTGGACTTCCGCAGCCACTTCACGCAAACGCGCCACGGCCAGTGGACTTGGGCCAAGTGGGTTTTCGTT
>CAZUAB010000042.1:0-17887 GCA_964617795.1 uncultured bacterium | reverse complement strand
CCGGGAAACGTGAAATACGGATTCCTCGCGCTGGCCGCGGCCCTTGCCGCGGCGCCGACGGTGGCCGGGGCATGGAGCTTCGAGCCCGGCGGCAGTTTGCGCCACTCTCTGCTGGCGGTGTCGTCGCCGCTGCGGATCGACGTTCCGCCGTTCTTGGCGCCGCTCGTGCCGACCGGCCTCGACGAGGCCGGTGCGCTCAGTGAAACACGATTGCGGCCGACGCTGAAGGCGGCCACCGAAGTTGTGGAGTTTGAACTGGCCGTCGAGGGGACGTTGTCCTCGGGCAGCGGTGGCGTGGCGGCACTCGGCGCCGGTGGGGCGTCGAGCCTGCTGGGCGGAGGCCGAACGCCCTATGCCGATGACCCGCTTGCTTGGTCGCATCTCGACGATGCGGGCCTTCAGGCATCGTCAAGGATTGAACGGCTCGTTGTGCGCGCTGCGCTCGGCCCGCTTGACCTAGCCGTCGGCCGGCAGCCCGTTGGGCTCGGCACCAGCCACTTCATCAGTGTGATCGATGTGGTCGCGCCGTTCGCACCGGGGGCGCTTGATTCGACGTTTCGGCCCGGCGTTGATGCGGCGCGGCTACGCAGCAATCTTGGCATCCGCGGCGAGGTGGAATTGATCACGGTCGCCGCCGATCCGCTGACGGAGGGCACGGCTTTGGGGCGCATTCGCGTGTTGGCCGGTCCAGTGGATTTTGAACTGCTGGGCGGACGCTTTGGGGCACGCAACTTTGGTGGGCTCGGCTGGGAAGGCGAGGCGGGGCCTGTGGGCCTTTGGGGCGAAGCGGCGCTTTTCGAACGCAACGAGCCGCGGCGCGCCGGGATGGCGCGCGCGGCGATGGCGGTTGTGGCCGGGCTCGATGTTCGGCTGCCCGGGCGCGTCGACCTTGGGCTGGGCGGCCACTACAGCGATTTCGGTGCGCGGCGGCCGGCGGACCTCGCCGCCGTGGCCGGTGATCGACCTTTTCGCGAAGGCTGGGTTTTCCTCGCCGGCGCCGGGCATGCGCTTGTCACCTTGGCGCGCGAGTTGCATCCGCTTGTGCATGGCAGTCTTGCCGGTCTTGTTTCGTTGGTCGACGGTTCGACGCTGTGGCAGCCGCGACTGGCATTGAACGTGGCCGACAATGCCGATCTTACGCTGTTCGGCTGGATCTCAACCGGCCCGCGTCCGACGGTGGGGCTTGCCTCCGGGGGCGCGCTGCCGTCTCTCGTGTTGCGGCAGCCCTCGGAGTTCGGTGCGGTCCCCGACGGCGGCGGCCTTTATGCGCGATGGTTCTTTTGACCGTGGCGGCGGCCGTTCCGCAGCGGAACGGCGCGGGGTTCACTCGTCGGCGTCGAGTTGGCCGGATGGCGACAAGGGCCAAGACCAAGCGTGCTGCGCGTCGTAGACCCAGACACGCCCGTCGCCGAGTAGCGGTTCGCGCAGCCGAAATCCGTGGGTCGGACTGAAGCTGCCGAGGGGGGATCCGGTCGCATCGACAACCAGGCCGCGGCTGCCCATCGGGGCGCGGTCAATCCGCCAGTCGCCGTGCAGGCCACGCCGCAACACGGGTGCTCCGGTCGCGGCGCCCCACTGCACGGGACCCGGCGGCGCAGTGGGTGTCGCCGCTGCAGGCAAAGGCTCGCCCGCCGCTGACGGCGGGCGCATGCGCAGCTGCCAGCGCCGCGTGTCGAGACCGATCAGGGCAATCGTGCTGGTTGCCGCACCCGACCAGTTCAGGATCTTGTCGTGCTGCGCGAGTTGCAGCGCCTGCGGTCCGCCCGGCAGGCCTTCGACAACCAGCCCCAGCGTTCCGAAGTCTCCCTTGCTGCGCTCGCGTAGCCGCAACGTCAGGGTGCAGTCACTTGGGCTGCGGCAGACCGCGGTGGTGGCAATCAGTGGCTCCGGACGAACGATGGGCTTGGCCACTGCCGGCGAGGTTAGCGCCAGCAGGGCCAAGCCCATAACAAAGAGGCGTCCGGTCAAGGGGCCGGCAGGGCGTCGCAGAAACCGTCCATCTTGAGCCATGGGAACCGAAAGCGATTGCTCAACAGGTCGTGCACCTTGTTCTTGCCGACATCCGTCATGGGGCAGGCGAGCAGCCCAACGAAATCGGCAAAATCCGCGGCACTGGTGTAACCGAACTTGATATTGGCGGGCTCCTTCATCATCGGGAACGCGATACGCAAGATGGTATAGTCGAGTCCCGAGATATGGTCATGCTCGGCGGCCGAAACCGGGTCCCAGAAGTCCCAAAGTGCTGCAGAGACCGTAGCCTCGCTGTGGTCACCCCACGGCTGTCCGTTGGAGGTACCCAGCGGAACGCCGGTCAGGTCGTCGATCCGCGTGGTGTACATGCCGCGGACCGTGCGGTCCCAGTAAAGGGGGTCGTTGAGTACGCGCTGGCCAAGCCAGGTGGCCAAGCCCTCGCTCCACGCCAAGGTCGCCACCGACCGATTGCGCGTCGAGTGTGCGCCGCCTGGTGAGTCGTTGCGCCCAAAGGCACGGTGCGCGAGGTGGCCGATCTCGTGGGTGATGATCGGGTCGTCGAAAGCGTCGTCGTCGACGTCCGACCCCGCAAGCTGGACGCGGTTCGTCGACGGTGTATAGCAGCTTGCGCAGATGGCAGAGTCGAAGCCGTACTCCCAGCGAATCTGCAGCGGCGTCGAGATCGTGTAGCCTTTGGAGGCATACCAGCTGATCGTTTTCTGGGAGACGCGCAAGATATTGAAGGCACCCGAACCTTCGCCGACAGGGATATCGACGTCGAACTCATACTCCGGCTGGTCTTCGGGCAGCCAGGCAGTGCTGTCCCAGAGGTTCGGTTCGTCGTCGTGGTTGCGCACCTCGACCGTCTTGGACATGGCCGCCAGTCGCAGGAAAACCTTCTTGTCGTCCTCGTCGGCATCGGCGTCGGCATCGGGCGCATCGTAGGCAACATCATATTTGCCGCCAGGGCCAACGATGCCGTCACCGAGCAGATTGTCGTACTTGTCGACGACCTGCACGGGGGTACCTTCCGCGGCTACCCACTCTTGGACAGCCTGGGCGCCAACGAGTCGCTGGTAACGGGCAATGCCGAAGACACGGAAGTCGGCACATTCGGCCTGAATTCGCAGCACCTCGGCACCGGCGCCAGACCCACCACCGCTGGCGTCCCCGGGGCCGAAGCTGCCGCTCGCCGATGTTTCCACGCCGCAGCCGGAGACGGTGACGCTCCAGTTGGCCGGCAGACCGCCGGACTCCGAGTCGCCGCAGGCGCTCCAGTAGTTGACACGGACGACATACTCGCCGTTCTTGCCCTTGGGCCAGTAGACGTTCTCCTGATTGGTCCCATCGATCGAGCAACCAGCATTGGAGTCAAGGTCCAAGCGGCCGCCCAGGCTGTCCGAGCGGTTGCCGTAGTAGATCTCCTGACCATCGGGATTGACCACATACAGGTCGACGTCGGTCGGAGTGTCCCAGCTCAGCGTCACGCGAAGTTCGCCATCCTCGGCATCGGCGTAGTTGAGGGTGTGGGCGATGGCCTCCGAGATATTCCCGTCGCGGTCGCGCACAGCCACTTGCAGCGGCCATTGGCCGCGGACGTTGGCCGGCACGGCGCCGGGCGGCAAAAAGAACGATAGCACCGCGTCGCCGCTGGGCGCAAGCGGAATACCGGGTCGCACGGGTGCTGCGGCCGGGCTTGCGGTGAGCTGCTCCCATGAGTACGACAACACGCCATCGAAGCCTTCAATACCGACGAGTACCTGCGCGTCCTGCATGTCGCCGCTGACGGTCAGGCTAAGGCGCGCCTCGCCGCCGGGGATCACGCTGGCGTGTCCCGACAGGCCTGTTGCCTCGGCCAAGGATCCGTCTGACGACGCGGCAGGGAAAGCGCCATACTCAATGGACGCGAAATCGGCACGAATCGGTAGCGTTGGGCCACTCAAAAAGCGCACACGGATGTCGTCCACGCGGAGCGCCCGGCCGTCATCATCAACGACGAAGACTTGCCACGGTTCGAGGTCGAGCGTTGCCGTCGCCGTGGACGGAACCGTGAATTCGAAAGACCAGTCGTGCTCCCCGACCTGCGTCGCCTCGACGGCGCTTACGCCCGGCGCGAAGGCGCCCGGTGCGGCCCAGACTCGCTCGACGCTGCCTGTGACGGCGAGCGATACAGAGAGTGTGTCGCCGGGTGCGACGGCTTCGGGTGCGGCAAAGGTGGTCAGGCGACCGCCGGGGTTGCGTACCGTGAAGGAGCGGCTACCGCTGCCCGAGCGACCCTCAGATACGGCCTCGACCGAAATCTCGTGGTTGCCATCACTAAGCTCGGTGACGGAAAGCCAGAAACTGCCATCTAGGGCGTTCAACCGACCAGCCGCCTTGCCGTCGATAAGCAGGTGCGCGCTGTCGATGCCGTCGGCCCCGGTCAGTGCGAATCGCGCCTCTGTCACACCTTGCGTGACCGGATCTTCGGACAGCGAGATCTCGATCCCGAAGCTGTTGTCCTCGCCATCGCTGCAGCCGGATGCGGCCAGCAGCAGGGTTGCCAGGAGCGGCCACGCCACACGGATACCTCGAGCCATAATTACCCCCACGCCCGGCAAGACGGACCGTCGAGTTTGGTTCGACGATTGCTCCGGGATCATGACTACAGTGTGCCACAAACGGTTGCCCGGCCGCTTGATCTGGATCAAGAATCGACAAGACTGTCATGCTTAGGCCGGGAACGGCAATATCAAGGCGCCAAGCGGCAGCGGGCCCAGCCATCGGCTCGGCGATCGTAGCGGATGCGATCATGCAGGCGGCTCTCGCGTCCCTGCCAAAACTCAAAATGGTCGGGGCGCAGGCGATATCCTCCCCAATGAGGGGGGCGCGCGATGGCTTCTGGAAACTCGGCCATCTTTGCGGCAAAGGCCAAGACGAGATCCTCGCGGCCGCCGATCGGCCGGCTCTGCGGCGACGCCCAGGCGCCAAGCTGCGCCTCGCGGGGGCGCAGGGCGAAATACTCGTCGCTCTCGCGTGCCGGTACACGCTCGACCGGCCCACCAGCCCGCACTTGGCGGTGCAGCTCGGGCCAGTAGAACACGGCCTCCGCATGAGGATTGGCAGCCAGATCTTGGCCTTTGCGGCTTTCATAATTGGTATAAAACGTCAGGCCGCCGGTGAGATCTTTGAGCAGGACCACGCGCGCCGACGGCACACCGTGCGCATCGGCTGTCGCCAGCAGCATCGCGTTGGCGTCCGCAATGTCTGCGGCCACCGCTTCATCAAGCCAAACGGCGAACTGGCGCAGGGGGTCCGCATCGACGAGGTCTAGCTCGAGGGGGTGGCCAGCGTATTCGCGGCGCAGGGCATGCAGGCGGTTGCGCATGCCCTTTATCGTAACCGGGAACCCGCCTCATGCGCCCGTGCCTAGCGGACCCGACGTATCTGCCAAATACCCGGCGGCGGTGCTCCGGCGCGAGATAGCCGCAGCTCGACAATATGCTCGCCAGCCGGTAGCAAGCCCAACCGGGGCACGGACAGAGCGGGGTCGAGCGGTGCGGACTCCATCTGCGCGGCCAGCGCTGGGGTCGCAAAGGCGACAAGCACGGCGTCGGGATCATCTATGAGTCGCGCGCAGAGTACAGGTTCAAGTTCTTCTTCAGCGGCCGGCAGGGGGCAGGTGCCGCCCGTACTCAGCGGCGGCCGCCACGCCAGCGAGCCGCTGAGGCCGCGTACGCCATCCGCAAACCAAAGACGCAGCCGCCACACCAACCCCTCTGGGCCGGTCGTCGATTCTTCGACGAGTTGCGGGGCGCCGGCGCTGCCGACGGGCAAGGACCAGCGCCGGCGGCTGCGCTTGGTGCGTCCCTCGGCAATTTCGGGCTCGGCCGCTGCTTCCAGATCGGGACCGCGGAATGCCTTGCTGCGGCCAAGGATGGCCAGACGGATCTCGAAGCCCGCCCGGGCCGGCTCACTGATTCGACCGCTGGCTGGCCGGATGTGGGCATTTTACAGGTCGCCCTCGATCGACCACGGTATGGCTTCGGGGGGTGGCCGGCGGTCATCGGGGTAGGCGTTTGGGCAGACGAGCAGCACGGGGTTGTCGCCGGGCGGCGCCAGCGCCCGGCTGCTGGGTCGGTCGCAGTCCGGGGGCAAGTTGCCTAGCCACCCGAGGGGCACGGAGGGTGGCGGGGGAAACTCCAACCGATCCCACGGTTTGATGCCGGCGTTGTCCAGACGATCTCGTCCGTCGGCGGTCCGTGGCGCGACTGCAATGGGCCACGGCGCCCAACCGTCCGATGCACCGGCATCGCGGATCCACGCCGACACGTGGGTCGGCAGCGCCATCCAACCAAACGACTCCAAGGACGGGCTTTCGTCAGCGCCGGTTTCGGCCGCACGCACAAGGAGCACCGCGGTGATGCCTAGAATCAGACGGGCGCTGGGTGTCGGATGCATCATGACGTTTGCTGACAGCTTAGCCCGCCCACGGGTGGGCCGCACGCCCTAGTGGTTGCAGGCCGATAGCCATTCGGCTAGCGTGTACCTCAAGGAACAAATATTCCATGAACAAACCGTACCTATCTCCGGCCCTTGCCCGTGTCGTCGTCGCGTTTCTCGATGGGGTCTTGCCTGACGCACCCGATTTCGACGTGTCCGCTGCCAAACAGCGTGTACCCGAGTTGATCAACGCCAGCTTCGACCCCGAGCGCTTCGATTCGCCCATGCTGAGGCAGAGTTTGCCCTGGGTTGTGCGGCTGCTGCAATGGAGTCCGATCCTTTTTTTCTGGCTTTCGTGGTTCCCGCTACCCCTGACGTGGATGTCACGCAAACGCCGAACGCGTTTTTTGGCACGCTTGGAGCACAGCCGTATCTATGGTGCGCGCGGTCTGCTTTTGGTCGGCAAAGTGTCACTCGGCATGTTCCTGTTTAATCAGCGCGAAACATGGGGGCCGATCGGCTACGATGGCCGCGGGTTGCTGCCACTTGAGCAGCCAGCCGACGGAGGTGCCGCATGAAGCGCCCGGAACGCCTGTTTGAGGCGACCACGCACGCGGGCGATCTCGACCTTCGCTGTCAGGTGTTGGTGGTTGGCACGGGCGCCGGCGGTCCGGCGGCAGCACTCGCTCTGGCCAAGGCGGGCCTTGATGTGGTCATGGTAGAGGAGGGCGGTTGGTATCCGCCCGAGGTGTATCGGGACATGACTCCGGTCGAGGCCTTCCGCACGCTCTACCGTGACTATGGCATGACCACAGCGCTCGGCCGCAATCTGCTCAAGGATCCGGCTGTACCGTTCCCGCTAGGCAAAGCCGTTGGCGGTACGACGCTGATCAACTCCGGCACCTGCTTCCGCACGCCGGAGTACATTCTCGAACAATGGAATCGCGAGTTCGGACTCGACATCGATCCGGCGTCGTTGGAACCGATATTTGACGAGGTCGAGCATATCTTGGGCGTCGGTCCGGTGCCTGACGAGGTACTTGGCAGCAATGCCCGGGTGTTCAAGCGCGGCGCGGATGCACTCGGCTGGGGCGGTGCGCCGCTGCGGCGCAACGCGCCGGGTTGCCGCGGCAGCGGGCGTTGTGTGATCGGATGCCCCGCCGATGCCAAGCAGGGTACGCACCTGAGCTATATCCCACGGGCCCTTGCTGCGGGCGCTCGCCTTTGGAGCGATGTGCGCATCGAAGCATTCGTACGCCAGGGCGACCGCATCGTGGAGGTCCACGGTGTGATTCTCGACCGCGAGCACAACCGACCCAAAGGCAAGGTCCGCATCGCAGCGGAGACGGTGATCGTTGCCGCCGGTGCGGTCGGCTCACCGGTGCTTTTGCAGCGCAATGGCATCGCGACAGACAATCGCAACCTCGGCGAGCACCTGCGACTGCATCCCGGTATCCGCGTTGCTGCCTTGATGGACGAGCGACTCGAAGGTTGGAAGGGCGTCCCGCAGGGCTATTATGTCGATCATTTCTGGCGCGAGCTGGGCATCATGTTCGAGGGGATTTTCGTGCCGCCGGGGATCGCATTGCCGGTACTGCCCGGGGTCGGTGAGTCCTGGCGTGATCTTGGCCGGAGCTACCCGCATCTGGCCACCTTCGGCGCCATGGTCAAAGACACCTCGGCCGGCACGGTGCGCTGGCGTCCCGGCGCCGGCACGGTCATCCAGTACTCGCTCAACCGTACCGACACCGAGCGGCTCGTCGAGGCCGTGAAAAAAGCCTGCGAAGTCTATTTCGCGGCGGGTGCAAAGCGCATATTCCCGGCCATTTACGGCTTTGCCGAGATTCGCTCTCCGGATGACCTGCGCCGGATCGATCCCCGCAAAGTCAAGTCGCAGCATCTTGAGATGATGGCGTTTCACCCCATGGGCACCGTGCGCATGGCGGCGCGCCCCGAGCAGGGCGTGCTCGATGCGACGGGACGCGTCCACGGCATGGACAACCTGTATGTTGCTGACGCCGCCATTTTTCCGACCTGCCTCGGCGTCAACCCGATGGAGTCGATCATGGCCTTTGCCACCCGTATCGGCCAGGGAATCGCCGATCGCTCGCTGTAACGGCCGATTTCGTCGGCTGAGCGGCCTGCTTTTGCTGACGCTGTCGGCCGCCTGCGCACCGACAGACCCCATAGCGTCAGCTTGGCGCGATGATGTCGCGGCGTGGCGAGCGGGCGATTTTTGGGCCATCCCGTGGCCCGATGACCGTCGCCTCGACGCCGCTGGCCGACCGAGTTTGGCGAAGCTACCAGGGCGGTCCACGGCCCCGATCGTTGACCGCACTTTGGCGGCTTTCGAAGCGGGGCTGCGCGGTTTTTCACCGGCCGGCGCCGTCTACTTCCCGTCCTCGTCGCCGCTCGGGATCGAGTTGCCGTCCGGCCCCATCGCTACCACCGGTTCCACGGCGCCCTGGGGAATCGTACAGTTGGCGCCGGGCACCGCACGCTTCGGAGAGCGCGCGCCATTGGAGGTCTCGGCCGTGCCATCGGGAGCCTTGTTGCCGGGCGGTGCGCTTGCTCTGTTGCCGATGCCGGGATACACGCTCGATCCCGGTCAGCGCCATTTCGCTTGGGTGCGCGGGGGTGCTGAAAAGCCGGCTGCAGGCGGTCGCCGACTGCCGCCGGCATTGGCGGCCGACCTGGCGGCGGCGGGCGTTGAGTCGGACGGCATTGCCATCTGGGCGCTTTTTACCACAGCCGATCCGCTGCAAACGCATCGTGCCCTGGCGGCGCGCGTGCTGTCTGACCCCCCACCACGCTTCGGAACACCCGCCACATCGGATCGGCCCGTACCCTGTGATCCCGGCGATACCGCGGATGTGCGCTTGGTGACGATCTCGCTCGCATTGCCGCATTTTTTGAGTGGTATGGCACCGTGGCGGCAGATCGGGGACGGTCGGATTACGATTGATGAACGGGGGCGGGCTGTTCCGCAGCGGAACGAAACCGTCACCGCCGTTCTGGCCATGCCCGCCGCTGGTCCGTCACCGGTTACCGCCCCACCGCTTGCGCTGTACCTGCATGGCGCTGGTGGTGACCGCTACTCGTTTGTGCGTGATGGTACGGCCTGCGCCATGGCCGCGCGCGGCGTTGCGTCGCTGGCGATCGACTTTCCGATCCACGGCCTGCGCAATCCGACCGCAATCGACCCCTACATACTGCTCGTCAGTCCTGAGAACCCGCCCGCGGCGGTGGCGATTGAGCAGCAGGCGATGGCCGACATGCTCGGTGTCGCCCGGGCCGTCACCGGCCTGCAGTTGCCGGCCGGCCTGATAGGGCCGCATCCCGACCTCGAGTTCACGGCGGCGCGCATTGGCTTCATCGGCCATTCCCAAGGCAGCTTCGCTGGCGTCGCCGTGGCTGCTTTTGCACCAGAGGTAGTCGCGGCCCTGTTCTCGGGTAGCGGCGGGCACATGGCATCATTCGTGACGGAGCGGCTCGCTGGCTCATCGATCGACTTGGAGCTTTATTTGGGCATCCGCGACGGCGCGGCATTGCAAGAAGGGTTGGCGTCGTTGCTCGGCTTTCCCGGTGAGCGGCTTGACCGCTTCCATCCCATTTCAATGCTGGTGCAGACACTGCTCGACCCGATTGACCCGATCCATGCGGCGGCACGTGTGCTGCGGCACGCCGAACGCCCGCGCCACGTCCTGCAGGTGTCCGGCATGCTTGACCGCTTTGATCCACCAGGCGTCAGCGAGCCTCTGGCCGTGGCTCTGGGCCTTGATCTGGCGGAGCCGGCGCCGCATCCTTACACGCGGCTCCAAGCATCCGGCGGTCGCCGCGTCACCCTGCCTGCCGGCCCCCAACGGGAGACGGCCGCGGGGTTACGCAGTGCCTATGTCAGCGCCTGGGCCGAAGGCGACCACTGGGTATGGCTAAACGACCCGGCGGCTCGCAGGCAGGGAAGCGACTGGTTGGCCGACGCCCTGCGTGATGATGTGCCCGTGTTGCGCCCCCGCTGTGCATGGGACGGAGGCCGAGTCCTCTGCCCCTGACCCGTCGGGCCGGTGTGATTCGTCGCGCCATTGTGCCTTCGTGTACGCTGGTTGCCATGGACGCGCTGTACATTTTGCCCGGGCTGCTGGTCGCGCTGGCCGGCCGGCGTCTGTTTTGGCTGGCCTTTGCGCTGGCGGGCTTCTTGGCTGGCTTTCGCTTGGCCGCCGAGGCGGTGTCCGACCCCGCGTGGTTGGCAACGGCCGCGGGGATCGCCGCTGGCGTTGTGGCGGCCATACTTGCCGTCTTCCTTGAGGGGTTTGCGCTTGCCGCGGCGGCTTTTCTGGCCGGCGTCCTGCTGACGGTCGACCTGGCGGCAGCGCTGGGGTTTGGCTCCCATCCGCAGATCTGGTTGGCGTGGATTGTCGGTGGCGCCATGGCGCTGGTACTCGCCATGGCCATCTTGCCCTGGGCACTCGCCGTCGTGACGGCGGTTCTTGGCGGCGTGCTGGTCGCCGCGGGGTTGCCTTGGCCGCCCGCGATGCGTTTGGCAGTTTTCGCGGCGGTGGCCGGTGCCGGGATTTTGATCCAAGCGCAGGGAATTGGACCGTCTACCCCCCAGAAGAAGCGCACTCGCAAAGCCGGCCGCGCGTCGGCGCGCGAGGGCTGAGCGGGCTGACGGACGCGCGCCCTGTTACCATGGTCCTTTTTGCGGAGCGGATGCCGTGACCAGCCCAGATTCCATCGCCAAGGCCGAGATTGCCCGCGAAGCAGCTCGCCGGCGGACATTCGCAATCATCAGCCACCCTGATGCTGGCAAAACGACGCTGACCGAAAAGCTGCTGCTGTATTCGGGCATGGTGAGGACCGCCGGCATGGTCGGCGGTCGCAAGGGTGCCAAGGCGGCCAGCTCGGACTGGATGAGCATGGAGCAGGAGCGGGGGATTTCGATCACCGCCTCGGCCATGCAGTTCCCCTACAAGGGCGTCATCATCAATATCCTCGATACACCGGGCCACCAGGATTTCAGCGAAGACACCTACCGCACACTAACGGCGGCGGATTCCGTGATCATGGTGCTCGATGCCGCCAAGGGTGTCGAGATACAGACGCGGAAGCTGTTCGAGGCGTGTCGGTTGCGCGGGATTCCCGTGTTCACCTTCATCAACAAGTGGGACATGCCCGGCCGTGATGCCCTCGACCTGATGGCCGAGGTAGAGGATATTCTGGGTATCGCGGCCAGCCCGATCGATTGGCCGATCGGCCGCGACAAGGGCTTTCGTGGCGTTGTCGACCTGCAGACCCGCAAGATGCATTTGTATACCAAGACGGCGACGCGCGGGTCGAGTATACCCGATGAAACCGTACTGGACCTAGATGGCGAGGTGCCGGAGAGCCTGATCGAGGCCGAAGCGATTGCCGAGTTGCGTGGAGAGATCGACCTCGTACAGGCCGCCGGCAATCGCTTCGATCACGAGGCATTTCTGGCCAACAAAATTACCCCTGTCTTCTTCGGGTCGGCGCTGACCAATTTCGGCGTCGAGCCGTTGTTCGACGCCTTTGTCGACTTGGCGCCGGCGCCGGGGCCGCGGCCGGTCGATGTCGCCGGGGGCGGTGAGCGCATGATCGATCCGGTCGAGGAGCCGTTTTCGGCTTACGTGTTCAAGTTGCAGGCCAACATGAATCCCAAACACCGGGATTGCGTGGCATTTATGCGGATTGTTTCGGGGCGCTACGAGCGCGACATGCAAGTGCGCCTTGAGCGGCTCGGGCGCAGCGTCCGCTTGGCCCGCCCGCATACGCTGATGGTTGCTGAGCGTGAAACGCTGGACGTCGCTTGGCCCGGCGATATTATCGGTGTGATCAGTCCGGGTGATTTCGCGATTGGCGACACGCTCTCCGTGCGCGGCGGCTTTTCATTCAAGCCGTTGCCGGCCTTCCAGCCCGAGCTTTTTGCGCGTGTGCGCGCCAAGGATACGGGGCGTCGCAAGGCTCTGGACAAGGGGTTGGCCCAGATAGCGCTGGAAGGTGCAGTGCAGATTCTACGTGAAGTGGATGAACACTCCAGCGAATTCTTCGTTGGGGCTGTCGGCCGACTGCAGTTTGATGTGCTGCAGTACCGACTGGCCGATGAATACAATGTTCAGATTGATCTCGAACCCCTGCAATTTCAGGCCAGTGCCTGGTTGGTCGGCGATCCCGCATCGTTCCGCAAGCCCTTTCATGCCAAATTGGTACGGGACCATTTGGATCGCCCAATGGTACTGTTTACGACCGAATGGCAGAAACAGCAGACCGCCGCCGACAATCCGGACCACCAACTCGTCAACTACGCATGATCGGACTCCCGACAATGGATGTCGAATTGGCCGAAGCCCTCACGGGCGCGGCGTCTTTCGGTATTGCGGGCAACTTCACCGGCCACCTTGAGCAGGCCGGCGAGGCACGCGATTTTGCTGCACTCGCAACAACAGCAGGTAGGCCGAAGGGCGTGTTTCCGACCTGGATCCCTGGCGCCCCCGCGCCGCTCGGTGTGTTCCCGTTCTCGGACCGCAAGGCGGCGTGGCCGAGCGGAGCCGATCCCGACACCGATCGTGTGCAAATCGAACCGGAATTGGCGCTTGTCTTCGACGTTACCTACGATACGGATGGCCGCGTTGTGGAGCTTCAGCCCACCCATGCGGCAGCCTATGACGACGGCTCGATTCGGCGCGTCGGCGCTCGCAAAATCAGCGATAAGAAGAACTGGGGAGCGGCCTCGAAGGGGCTCTCGTCGGCGTGGCTTGTGTTGCCACCGGGCGCCGCAGTCTGGGACGCGTTGGCGCCGCTCGAAATCGTCGGCGTGCTGGAGCGTGACGGCAAGCGCCACGACTATGGAATCACGAGTGCTTGCGGCGGCTACACGCTTTGGGGACCGCCGCTGACAGCGTGGCTGATCGAGCGATTTCGCGCTCAGGGCGACGAGGGGCCGCTTGAGCATCTGGCGGGCCACCTGGCTACCGCGGGAAGGCCGCCGCGGGTTGTCATTGGGATTGGCGCCACGCGCTACACTGCGTTTGGGGAGTGCAATTTCTTGCGTCCCGGCGACGTGGCCGAGGTTCGCGTCGGGCCGCTACGGCTGCGCCGCCAGGTTGTTTGAGCCTAGTTCCGTTGCTTGTCTGACCTCCGGTCAGAGAAAAGGGTCGGCCCCTTACGGCGCCGACCCTTTTTGAAGTCCGCAGTCCTATGGAGCTCAGCCACGCTTGTCGCGGGTCACATAGTCGCGCTGCACAGAACCCGTATAAATCTGCCGGGGGCGCCAGATCTTGGTGTCGGGGTCGCTGCGCAGTTCCTTGAAGTGGGCCAACCAGCCAGGCAGGCGGCCGAGCGCGAACATGACGGTGAACATATCCGTCGGAATCCCCAGTGCCCGGTAGATGATGCCGGAGTAGAAATCGACGTTTGGGTATAGCTTGCGCTCGACAAAAAAGGAATCTTTGAGCGCGACTTCTTCGAGGTTCTTGGCTATGTCGAGCAGCGGGTCGTTGACGCCGAGGTTCTTGAGCACTTGGTCGGCTGTACGCTTGAGAATCTTGGCTCGCGGGTCAAAATTCTTGTAGACGCGGTGGCCGAAGCCCATCAGCCGGAAGTCCGAATTCTTGTCCTTGGCCATCGTGACGTACTTCTTGTAGTCGCCGCCGTCGTGTGCGATCATCTCGAGCATCTCGATGACCTTTTGATTGGCGCCGCCGTGCAGCGGACCCCATAGCGCACAGATCGCTGCTGACATGCTGGCGAACAGATTGGCGCCTGAACTACCGACCATCCGCACTGTAGAGGTAGAGCAGTTCTGCTCGTGGTCGGCGTGCAGGATAAGCAACAGGTTGAGCGCCTGCTCCATCATCGGATCCACATCGTAAGGCTCCGCCGGCACTGCAAACATCATGTGCAGGAAGTTTGCAGCGTAGCTGACGTCGTTACGCGGGTAGATGAACGGCTGCCCGATCGACTTCTTGTAGGAAAAGGCGGCGATGGTCTTGGCCTTGGCGAGAAGGCGAATCATGTTCATCTCGTCGTCACGTTCCGGGTCGCCGGTGTCCGGATAGAATGTCGACAAAGACGCCACCATGGCCGAAAGAATGGCCATCGGGTGGGCCGTCGGCGGATAGCCTTCGAAAAATTTCTTCATGTCTTCATGCAACAGTGTGTGGTACGTCAGTTTTTCACTCCACTCCTTCTGCTGTTGGGCGGATGGAAGCTCTCCGTGGATCAGCAGGTAGGCCACCTCCGAAAATCGCGCGTGTTCGGCGAGCTGTTCGATCGGGTAGCCGCGGTAAAGGAGGATCCCATTGTCACCGTCGATGTAGGTAATCGAGCTCTTGCAGGAGCCTGTGTTGCCGAGGCCGACATCAAGCGTAACGAGTCCGGTGTCCCGGCGCAGGTGGCGAATATCGATCCCGCGGTCGCCGATGGTTGCTTGCTCGACGGGGTATTCGACAGAGTTATTTTCAACGATGATCTTGGCGCGGTCGGTCATGGTGCACTTCCTTTTCGGCGGGCAACCGAGTATGCCGTGCCCGCGAGTCTCATTTTAGTCGTTCGTTGTCGCCCCGTCGACTTGCTCTGTGGGCGGTCGCAGGTTGAGCTTGGCCTCCAGTGCGGCCAGCTCTCGGCGGGCACCTTTGGCCGGTGGGAGATCCCCGTAGGCCTCCAGTACCACACGGTAGCGGTCGATTGCCGCCAACGGTTCACCAAGGCGCCGATACTGGCGTGCGATGTACAACTCGCGCTGTGCAAGTACGATCCGGGCTTCACGGTGCACCTCAACGACAGCGGCGGCCTCGGTGGAGCCCGGCGCTTCGCGGATCAAAATCGATGATTGCAGCAGCGCTTGCTGGGCGGCACCGGTGTCGCGGTCATAGTCGTCATGTTCGCCGATCCAGGCCTTGGCCATGGCCAAGCGGACTTCGTTCGTACGCCGATGCCCGGGGTGCAGGCGCAGAAACGTCTGCCAGCGGCCGATGGCTTCCATTGCACGTCCATCGGACATTGCGCACTCGGCCAGAAGCAACTCGCCTTCGGCGGTCAGTGCGTGATATGGGTAGCGGGTCCGCAGTTCATCCATGCGCCGCCCGGCCTTGATGCAGTCGCGGGTTCCAAACAGCCCCCCCGATTCCGCCGCAAGGCGTGCCTCCTCATAGAGTTGCGCCGGACCCGGCGGCTCTGCCGTTGTCCGACGGCCGCAGCCAGCGATCAGGACGGCTACGGCCAACCCCGGAATCAAGGCCCGACGTGCGTTCAAGGTTCTTCCTCCAGGATCGCCTCGAGTGCGCGTCGGTCGGATTTCGGCAGGTCGCGATGGGGGTCATTGGACGGCGGCTCTTCAACCTGCGCGGGTGGGATCCGGCCCGGCGCCTTCCGTTCGGCCAGGCCGCCGACGGCACGGTCGATGCGCGACCGCGAATTGCCATCGCGACGGGAGACCTCGACCCGGCCGTTGGCGACACGAATGTCGAAGAAATACAAAAACACGCCGACCGCCACAAGGGCGAGAACGATCTTGCCGGCCGTTTTCATCAAGACAATTCCCGCCTTTGCGTTGCGACAATGCGCTGAACGATTGTCCGCGCGGCCTCGTCGAGGTCAAGAAACGCAACGCCGATTCCGCGGGGGCCTTCGTGTTCAGAGTCCCTCACCCAGCGTACTTCGGCGCGCCCCTGGAGTGCCGCGTCCTCCGGGCCGACGTCAAAGCTAAACGCGAAAGTGGTACCGATCGGGAGTACCCGCGGGCAGGAAATGAACATACCGCCTGTTGAAATATTCACGGCGTACAACTCCAAAAAATCGGCCAACGAATCCAGCGAGATGCGAAGCGCACCGGGCGTCAATTCAATACGGGATTCGATTCGTCGCTCGGTGGCTGTTGCATCATCACGTTTCCCGGAATCTCGTTGCATACTCTACCTCTAAACCCCCACGCGCCTTCGTGCCTTTTGCCCGCCAATAGTATACCTCAGCGGGCGCCCCGGTAGCCTGCGCGCCGCCATTGTCCGCACCGCGCCACGGCGGTACAATGACGAAAGCTTTTCGCATCGCCAAGCGATAGACACCCCTAGACGGAGGTTTGCCCCATGCCCCTTTCGACGAGCGAAGTCCCCAACTGGCAGCCGCGGCGTATTGCCATCGGCAGCGACCATGCGGGTTGGGAGACCAAGGCCGCGCTTGCTACTGCGCTTGCCGCCGAGGGGTTCGAGATCGATGACGTTGGTACGGCGGACAGTACGACATCGGTGGACTATCCGGATTTTGCCGCGGTCGTTGCGCGGCGGGTCGCCGGTGGTACAGCCGATGCCGGCATCCTCATTTGTGGCACGGGTATCGGCCAGTCGATTGCGGCCAACAAATTTCTTGGTATCCGGGCGGCGCTCGTGACCGATCCCGCCACGGCCGAATTGTCGCGGCGCCACAACGACGCCAATGTGCTCGTGCTGGCCGGCCGTGATGGGGCCGCCGAGGATGCCGCGGCCATCGCGCGGGTTTGGCTGGCGACACCCTTCGAGGGTGGTCGCCACCAGCGGCGGCTCGACAAGATTGCCGCTTCGGAAGGCGGTCGCGCACGAGGTGTTTTGGGTAACCCCAGCCATATCGCCGAGTTCGATCCCGAAATTTTTGCGGCGATTGTCGCCGAAGAGGCGCGGCAAGAGTCGCATCTCGAACTGATCGCCAGCGAAAATTTTGTGTCGCGGCGAGTCATGGAAGCGGTGGGCACCGTCCTGACGAACAAATACGCCGAGGGGTATCCCGGCAAGCGCTATTACGGTGGCTGCGTACACGTTGACGTCGCTGAAGATTTGGCGCGGCAGCGCGCCTGCAGCCTGTTCGGGGCGGAGTTCGCCAATGTGCAGCCCCACGCCGGATCACAGGCCAACATGGCGGCCTACTTTGCCGTCGCCGAGCCCGGCGCCCGTCTTTTGGGGATGGATCTGTCGAATGGTGGGCACCTTACGCACGGCGCCAAGGTCAATTTTTCCGGTCGGATTTTTGAATCCTTCAGTTACGGTATCGACAAGGCTACGGGACGTCTCGACTACGAAGAAGTTGCTCGGGTCGCTCGTGAGGTGCAGCCGGCGATCTTGATTGCCGGAGCCAGCGCCTACCCGCGTATACTGGATTTCGAACGCTTCGCAGCGATCGCCGCAGATGTTGGAGCAACGCTCATTGTTGATATGGCGCACATCGCTGGCCTTGTGGCCGCCGGTCTGCACCCATCCCCAATTCCGCACGCACCTTTGGTGACGACGACGACGCACAAAACACTGCGCGGGCCGCGCTCTGGAATGGTGCTGGGTCGTGCCGAGTACGAGAAAAAGGTCGCGAGTCAGGTATTCCCCGGCCTGCAGGGCGGCCCGCTGATGCACGTGATTGCGGCCAAAGCCGTGGCCTTCCTCGAGGCCTTGCAACCCGATTTCCGTACCTATCAGGCGCGGGTGGTCGAAAATGCCCGCACGTTGGCCGAGGCGCTGAT
>CAZUAB010000041.1:14764-18163 GCA_964617795.1 uncultured bacterium | reverse complement strand
CAACGTCGTGGTCTTGCCCGAGCCGGTGGGACCGGTCACAAGCAGAATGCCGTCCGGGCGCGTGATCAATTTGTCCCAGCGAGCACGCATTTCAGACTCGAAACCAAGGTCGTCGAGGTCCAAAATGACCTGTGAGCGGTCAAGAAAACGCAGCACGATCCGTTCACCATGCGTCGTCGGCAGGCTCGAAACACGCAGATCGATATCGCGCCCGGCGATGCGGATACGGATGCGCCCGTCCTGCGGCAGACGCTTCTCGGCAATATTCATGCCAGCCATGATTTTGACGCGGCTGGCGATCGAGGCCATCGCCTGTTTGGGTGGCCGCAGCACTGGGTAGAGGATGCCGTCGATACGCAGGCGAACCAGCAGCTCATTTTCGAACGGCTCGATATGGATGTCGCTGGCCCGGTCGCGGACGGCCATCCGCAAAATTCGATTGACGAGCCGGATAATCGGCGCGTCATCCTCGCCGCTCTCCAAAAGATCGGTCGGGGTATCGGCGCCCTCGTCGCCAACGAATTCCTCGCCGAGGTCATCAATCATCGCCTCGGCCGAGTCGCCGGCTTCTTCAAAAATCTTCGTCAACACCCGCCGAATCGAGACTGCGGCGCCGACCACGATTGTCAGCGGCCCACCGAGTTCAACCTCGATGACTTCGACAAAGGCCAAATCATCGGGGTCGGCGACGATCACCGTGAGCGTCCCCGCCTCGTCACGCCCGAGCGGCAGCACGGCGGCGTCACGCAGGCGCTGGAAGCCGAGGCTTCGCACCGCCGACAACAGCTCAGGCTGAACCGCGAGCATGTCGGTGAACGGCAACCCACGCGCCAATGCCGCCTCGCGGTGCAGCAGTTCACGATCGGCCAGTGCACGCCGCAACCGCGCCGACGCCTCTTCATCACTAGCGGGATCTGCCGTAGGGTCGATGTGCCCTGCCAGCCGGACGACGGCAGCCGGCGGTAGGCGAAATTCGCCACCCAATCGCTCGGCCCAAGCCGGCTGGCTACCATCCAACCTTACGGCTTCGCTGAGTTCTTCCGTCAGTGCGGCCAACAGCTCTTCATCGAGTGCCGACCATGGCCCGGGATGAGCCACACCCAATGCCTCGAGCCGCGGCAAAAGCACCTCCGGTTCGAGCTGCCAAGCCTTTGCTAGGTCGATGACCCGCACGCGACCTCAGGGCTCCCCGTCGCCCGAGGACAGCGGCTCGGCCTCGACAAGCGGCTCGTCACGGATCAATGGGGAATCGGCCGGAGCGAGCGTTTCGACCACGGGCTCCTCTGACTCGGTGACAGCCTCGGGCGCCGTGGACTCGGTCACGGCCTCGGGCGCCGCTACTGGCGATGTTGTAGTCGCCGGTAGCGATGCTGGCGCAGCCGCGGGCGCCGTGACATCCCGTGGTGCTTCGGTGACGGTGGTCCCCGCGTCGGCCGCATCCTCGACGACCATCGAACGCATGAACATCCGTTCGGCCTCCGCTGCGTCCGTCGGCGAGCCGGCATAGAAATCGTCGAGCCAAACCTCTTGACTGTCACTGACGAACTTGCCGCTGCGGTCTTCGAATCGCTCGGCGACTTCACGCGTACGTAAGCTGGCCTCGCCCGCATTGCGCAGGATGTGCGGCGTCAGGAAGATGACCAAATTGGTGCGACGGCGAGTCGTCTTTTTTGACTTAAACAGCCAGCCGATAATCGGAATGTCTCCAAGGATCGGCACTTTGCTCTCGGAGTTCGAGTCTTCTTCGGATATAAGGCCACCAATGGCGACCGTTTGCCCATTGGCGGCAAACACGTTGGTCTTGGCGCTGCGTTTCCGCGTGATCAAACCTTGCTGATTCACGTCAAGACCGCTCGGCGCCTGCGCGCTGACGCTGGAAATCTCTTGGTAGATTTGCAGCCGAACCTGGTTGGAGTCGTTGATTGTTGGTGTTACGCGCAGTGTGATACCGACATCTCGGCGGTCGATCGACGAAATCACGTTGCCGCCCGAAGTGGCTGTCTGGCCTGTCAGGAACGGCACGTTGTCGCCGACGATGATCTCGGCTTCTTCGTTATCTGAGGTAAGTAGGTGCGGCGTTGAGAGTACGTTGACGTTGTCGTTGGTGCGGATCGCCCGCAAAATCGCGCCCAGCGGCGGCAGGCTGCCCGACTGCGGCGTCACGATGGCGCCGGCGAACAGGCCGTTGAGCGACGCCAGACTTTCGAGATTCACACCCAATGGGGATAGACCGCCGAGGGCTTGGCCGCCGAAGACGTAGCCGTCTTCACCCATGATCTGCTGATCACGCGCCAAACCACCGGTGATTGAGAAATCGCCGGAATTGTTGAGAAACACCTCGACAATGGCCGCCTCGACGTACACTTGGGGACGCGGCACATCCAGTTTGCGCAGTACCGACAGCGCCCGCTGGTAGTCGGCCTGATCGGCGACGAAAATCAGGGCATTGTTGGGTTTGTCGGCAACGACCTGTACCTTGCCACCCTTGGGCGCGTCTTTGGCGCCAGCCGCGGCCTTGACGCTGGCTTCACCGGTCAGCAGCGCGTTGAGCGTTGCCGCCATTTCTTCGGCGACGCCGTACTGCAGCGAATAGACACGGATGAGATCATTGCCCGTCGGTACCGGCTTGTCGAGTTCGGCCAGCATTTCCTGAGCCGCCGTAACCTCATCCGCGGGGCCGATCATGATCACCCGATTGAGCCGTTCGTCGGCAACCATGCGCAGGCCAGCGTCGGGGGTCGAAGCCGCCGCCGCCCCGCGCCGCGAGATACGGCGGCGCGTCTTGGCATCCTTGGCATCGGCCTGCATAATACCGTTGAGCATCTCGATCGCTTCCTTGGCGCCAAGGTGCTCAAGGGTGACGAATTCGATCTTCTCTTCTTGCCGGGGCGAATCAATTTCTGTGAGCAGACGCAGCATCTTATCGATGTTGACCGCCTCGTCGATGATGATCAATGAATTCGTCGCGTTGTGGCTGAAAATCTGCCCGTTCTTGCCGACGAAGTTTTTGAGAAAATTGACTGCGTCTTCAGCGCCGCCGTATTCGATCGGCACAATCTGGATCACAGGCTCATCGGTGTTCCCCGGCGAAGTGCGGCCAAAATACACCGGTGCATTGGCGTTTTTCACTTCGCGACGCTGAATGATTTTATACAGCGACCCTACACGTGTCACCGCGAGGCCTTTGACCTCAAGCACAGAATGAAAAATGCGCCAGACCTCGGACACTGGAACCGCGGTCGGCCCCAAAATGGTCACCGTACCGCGAATCCCTTGGTCGATCAGGAAGTTGCGCCCCGTGATCTTCGATACCGTCTTGATGAACTCCGCAATCTCGACGTTGCGAAAATCCATCGTGACCTTGTCCTCGGCCTGCGCAGTTGCCACAAGCGCCGGTTG
>CAZUAB010000041.1:0-14754 GCA_964617795.1 uncultured bacterium | reverse complement strand
GTAGCAAGTACCAGCGCAAGGCCGCGCCTGAAGGTCCTCATGGTCTGCATAGTTCGTTCCATCCGTTCCCGTCAGCGCAATCTGTAACTGAACGTCTGCGGCGTGCCATCACGCTCGATGTCAATCCGGAAATCGGTCTCGGCACGCAGTTGCTGAAACAACTGCAAGGCCCGCTCCGGTGTGTTGATGGCTACCCCATTGACGTTGCGAATGATATCGCCGTTTGACAGCCCGATCTTCTCGAACAGGCTGCCTTCTTTGATCGCAAAAACCTTGTAACCGTCGATCTTGCCGCCCTTGAAGTTCGGCACCACCCGTGCTTGCGTCAACAGCGGGCCCAGATCCTGTAACACCGTATCGAAGCTGTCCTTGTCGATCTCCCAGGCATTCTCGCCTGTCTCGGCAATCACCAGCTCTGGTGACTCGCGGGTGGGTTGAACCAAAGAGGCCTCTGGCGTCTCAGGCGCTGGCGCCGGCTCAGGGAGGGCCGGGGCCTCGACGTCGAACAAGGTAAGAACTTCCCTGTTGTTTCCGCGCAACACCTCGACCTCGCCACGCCGGATAGCGATGATCAGTGCTTCGCCGAAGAGTTTGTCGCCGACCCGATAGACATCGGCCTCTTTGTTCCGTTTATCGCGGATCAGGGCTACCGCTACCTCGTCGCTGCCACCCAAGGTGCCGAGAACCTCAGCGGGAAGGCCGCTCGGGCGCACCGTATCATCGACGAGGACTTCCGCAGGCTCGGAAGGCTCAGTTGCGGCGGCTGGCCTGGAGACGTCCACTTGCATCAGATTGCGATCAAGCACTTCCCGGTACGACTCAAATGTCCGTGGCCGTACTTCAACGGGGGCCTCCGCAACGACGTTCGGCGGCGGTGGCGGCGGCATGCCCGACCACGACGCAATACCCAGAATCCGCATGAGCGCAATACCGATGAACAAACCGACCAGGCCCCAAAGCACCCCACGCAGGCTCCGGCGACGCGCATCGAAAAACGCGCGCCAGTCCTTGCCAAGAAGGCCGGGTTTCTGCATCATGACGTAGGTAAGACCATTTCGCAGCTAGCCGGGTCCCTGCCGTACTCGGCGCCGCCGCCATCGCCCCGTCAGACGCTGCGGCCGGCGGATCGCGCACCGGTCGCGCGAATCCCGGCTCGCATTCGGCACGAGCCGAATACACGATAGCCGTTTGCGGCGGATCCCGCATCCCACTCTTTGAGGCCACCATGTCAGCAAGCAACGCCGAACTCGCCGCCGCCCTCGCCTACAGCGCCGACTTGCTTGAATTGACTGCTGCAAACCCGTTTCGGGTCCGTGCCTACCGCTCGGCCGCACGGCGGGTCAAGAGCACGGCCGAATCAATCGCCGAGGCCGTCACCGCCGGCCGTGGTTTGACCACGCTGCCGGACATCGGTAAGGATCTGGCCGGAGCGCTCGGCGAACTGGTCAACACGGGCCGCTTTGCCCTCATCGACGAGCTGGAGGCCGCGATCCCGGCGGGCCTGCCCGCCCTGCTGGAGGTCGAGGGACTCGGCCCCAAGCGTGCCCGGCGGCTCTGGCAGGAGCTTGGCGTCGTCGATGCCCAAACGCTGCGCGAAGCGGCCGCTGCAGGTCAAATCCGCGCACTCGCAGGGTTTGGCGTCAAAAGTGAAGCCAATCTGCTCCGCGGCCTTGACCAACTGTCGCGCCGCAGTGGGCGAATTCTGTTGGCGGATGCGGTGCCCTTGGCCGAGCAAATACGGGCAGACCTGTCTGCCATCCCGGGCGTCCAGCGTGTCGAAATCGTCGGTTCCATCCGGCGTGGCAAGGAGACAGTGGCTGACTTGGATTTCCTGGCGCTTGCCGACGACCCTGTGGCGATCCTTGATGCT
Organism: uncultured bacterium; assembly: GCA_964617795.1. Lineage (GTDB taxonomy): Bacteria > J088 > J088 > J088 > J088 > CAZUAB01. The sequence goes on along the minus strand of CAZUAB010000041.1, from coordinate 12,884 downwards.
ATCGGCGGCCATCCGCTATCCGAGCGTATCCTCGAACGCGACGCGACCAAGGCCTCCGTCGCACTCAAGCGGGGGATCCCAGCCGACCTACACGTGGCACCTGCGTCGTCATTCGGCGCAGCGCTACTCCATCTCACTGGCAGTGAAAAGCACAACAAGGCGATGCAGGCACGGGCCCAGGCGCGCGGCTGGCGCCTGTACGAAGGTGGCCTCGAAGTCGAGGCCACCGGACAGCCCATCGTGACCGATGTAGAAGATTCTGTCTTTGATGCCTTGGGGTTGCAGCCAATACCTCCAGAGCTACGCGAGGATCATGGCGAGATTGCCCTCGCGGAACAAGGCGCACTACCGAACCTCATCAGCGAGACCGATATTCGTGGCAACCTGCACGCGCACAGCGACTGGTCGGACGGCACACGTACAATCCGCGAAATGGCCGACGAGGCACGAAGACGCGGCTATGCGTACTTGGCGATTACGGACCATTCGTTTGGACTGGCCGTCGCCGGCGGGCTTGATGCCGACCGCCTGAGCCGACAGATCGACGAGATTGCCGCCCTCAATGAAGAGCTGAATGACATCACCCTCTTGACAGGTATCGAGTGCGACATTACGACCGATGGTGAGCTGGAGTTGCCCAATGACGTACTGCGCAGATTGGATGTCGTGATCGGGGCCATCCACCGCAATTTCCGGCTACCCCGTGATGCGCAAACACGCCGCATGCTGCGAGCGCTCGAGAATCCCTATCTGAGTTTCCTGGCCCACCCGACTGGGCGGCTCTTGACGCGACGAGAAGGCTACGAGATCGACCTCGACTCGGTGATCCGGGCGGCCGCTGAACGGGGAGTGATGATCGAGATCAATGCCTATCCGTGGCGCCTCGACCTCGACGATATACACGCCCGGCGGGCGCGCGAACTTGGTGTTCGAATCCCGATCAACACGGATGCCCACCGCTTCGAAGATTTCGACAACATGCGCTGGGGCGTCATTCAGGCGCGGCGCGCTGGCCTCACCGCCGCCGATGTGCCGAACACCCTGCCGCTCGATCCATTGAGACAACTCTTGGCAGAGACCCGTATCGCCTAAGGCGGCCGGCGGCCGGTCGCTTGAGCGCCATCGCCGTAATGAGTTAGACTGTCGCATTCCGTTAAGAACACGCCCCCCCTTCCCGGGACCGCCAAGGCCCGGAGCCTCCAAGGAGAGCCGCCCATGACGACTGTCCGCGCCTTTGCCATCACCGCCGAAGCCATCGCCGCCGAAAAGGCCCGTGTCGGGGACAATCTCGACAACTTCAAGATTTCCAACGTGCTTCAACTCGACACGCTGGTACTGCGCCCGGTCGGCCCACAAGACGTCCGCCTCAAGATCCTCGCCGTCAGCGGCGAACACAACATCAACCACGCGGCACTGGCTGACACAGTCAATATCACCGAACTGCGCGGCGGAAAAATCTATCCCGGCAACAGCGCGCTCGGCGAGGTCGTCGAAGTCGGAGACCAGGTCAAGCGCTTCAAGGTGGGCGACATCGCCATGACCCACTGCAACGGCGAACCCGATCAATACGGCTACCCGCTGCGCATCTGGGCCTACGACATGCCCGACAGTATCGGTTGGTATGGCGAGCAGGCCGTGGTTGGCGAGTGGCAATTGGTGCCGGCACCGCTCGACTGTGGCCTCAATTTGTGGGAGATCGCTGCCCTACCGCTGCGCGCCCCGACCGCCAACCATCTCTGGCGGCGCGCCATCGGCATGTACCGTGTGAAGGTGTCCTCGGAGCAGAAGCTGGTACTCAATGTGATGGCTTTTGGCGGCGGCGTCAGCGAGCTGTTCCTGATGCAGGCCGCAGCCGAAGGCCACAACGCGTTCTTTTGCTCGGGCAGCCCGGAACGTCGTGCAGCGCTAGAGAAACTCGGCATCAAGGGCATCGACCAGAAGGTGTACAACCGCTTCAAATCCAAGGACGATATCCGCAACTTCGGCAAAGACATCGCCAAGTTGACCGGTGGCGCCAAAATGGACATCGTCTGCGACATGCTGCGTGGCCCCGTCTTCGACGCCGGCCTCAATGCCATGGGTCGTCAGGGCGTCAATGTCTCGGCTGGCTGGCAACTCGACAAATCCTGTCGCTACGACAGCGCCGGTCTCAGCGTCAAGCAGATCACGCTTGACCACACGCACTATGACACGGTACTCGGCGCCAACGTTTGCGCCGAATTGTACGGCCGTGTCTACAAGCCGACCGTGCACAAAGAGATCTACGCCTTCGAAGACATGCCGCGCTCGTTCGACGAGATGGAAGCCGCCACACAGACAGGTATTCCGATCATCCGTGTGGCCAAAGACATGCCCGCGGCTGTTGCGAAACTGATCCCCTGAGCGGAGGCGGACTATGAGCACACCGACGATCGCGATTCTAATGGGTTCAAAGTCCGACTGGGATGTGATGCGGCACGCCCGCGACATCCTGGTGGAATTCGGAGTGAGTTGCGAGGCACGCGTGCTGAGCGCCCACCGCACACCGGCCGAGGCTGTGGCTTTTGTCGAATCCTGTGACAAAGGCGGCACGGCTGCATTCATCTGCGCCGCGGGCATGGCTGCCCACTTGGCCGGCGTCGTGGCAGCGCATACCCTCAAGCCGGTCTTGGGTGTGCCGATGGCTGCCGGCAGCCTACAAGGTGTCGATGCCCTGCTTTCGACGGTGCAGATGCCGGGCGGCATTCCGGTGGCCACATTCGGCATCGGCAAGGCCGGAGCCCAGAACGCTGCGCTGTTCGCCGTGTCCCAGTTGGCCGTCCACGACAGCGCACTGGCCGCCCGCCTTCAGGCTCGCCGCGACGACAACAAGAAGGCGATATTGGCGGAAAAGCTGGCCTGACCCCGCCAATTCTGGCCCCACCCAAATCAAAAAAGGCCGCCGGGTACACCAGGCGGCCTTTTCCTTGAGCGCCACCCTCGGTCGGGATTAGAACCGACGCGGACCGGTACGAACCGTGCGAACATCACCGCCACCCCCTGCATGGATCCAGCCGATTCGGTCGCTCCCCCACGCGCCAGCACCCACCTGATAGGCGACATTTTGCGCAATACGTGCGAGTGGCGTCCAAGCCAACGGGTCGGTGCAGTCGCCGTTGCAGCCGAGCTGGTAGAGATCGTTCCAGGTATGAAACACGACATCCACACGCCCCGACTGGGCAATGACACGGGCCCGCGAGACGAAGCTGCTGAGCGGCGCATCCTGCGGCCACACCCGACGCCATTTCGCAACCGCCGAGCAGGAGCCCGCCCCGACCCAGCGGCAAGCAAACACCCCCAGGCCATTGGACTCACTTGGCCACTGGTTGGCTGCTGCAAAAGCGATCAAGGTTGATGTGGCGGGGTCCCAGGCCAGATCCATGGCGTCGTCGTACTTGCGCAGCGTCCCCCAAGGCTCATGGCCTTGGCCATAGACGCTGGTGTTGCGCACGGTGCTGTGCGACCAAGCACCCGGGCCGCCACAAACCGCGCCTGCCCCGTTGTGGACGCATTCCGACAAGAGGAGCGGCCCACCGCTCCGCAGCACCCAAACCGCCTGTGGGCCAGCGGCCAAGGCGACATGGGCATCCGGCAAGGTCTGATCGGGGGCCCATGGCAACTGTAGTGATGTCCAATCGGACGTGACGCACGTGTCGCTGCGCGAACAGCGTGCGACGAATGCCCGCCCACCGTGCTGGCCATCGCCCGGAAGCGGCGGGTGGTCATCAACCACGTGCGCGGTCCACAGAGAACTGTCGTCCAACGCGGCACGCGCTGCCCAGCCCGGGCGGGTTGCGGCCCCGGACGACGTCTGCACGAGATCGGCCGTCCATGGGCCCGTAGTTCCGCACAAAGGGCCCTCGCAGCGTATACTCCATAGGTCATGGGCCGCAGCATCCAGTGTCGACGTGCGCACGACGCCGAAGAACCCGTCGGCATCGGCGGCGAGATCGAGCCAGACGATCGAATTCGGTAGCGGCATCGGTGGCTGCGGCCACCAAGCGCCTCCGCCGTCGCAATCGAGATCGCAGGTGCGTATCTGCAACATGCCGGAATTTTCGGATACGATCGCCTGCTGGCTACCGCCGTGCGCTATCACGCCACTGCGGTAACTGTCGTTGGCCGGCGCGCCACCCTCATTCCATCCCGGCAACCCGGCATAAAACGCGCGAGGCGTAACCGCGGAAAAGCGGTCGCCACCTTCGGAGCTTCCGAGCGCACTGCGTGCGCGCAGCACCGTACTGACTTCGCGGTCGGCACCGACAAGGACATCAAGCTGCAACTGGGCCGGGTCATCGACGAGTACCGACTGCACGGGATCTTGCCCGATCGCCAGATCAATGCCGTAGCCGGCGCCCGCCGCCTGCGACCATGTCGTGCGCACACCGCCGGGGATCATCGCCATGTCAGTGCGTGCCGGCGGCAACAGCAGCGGCCGCAGCAAGACGAGGGGCTCAAACAGCCCGGCATAGAGTACGTGCAGATTGCCGTCCCCCCAGCCAAGCAAAGACATGGATGCCACCCGCAGTGTCGCATCTTCCCATGACGAGCCGACGAGCCAAGAGCTGCGTTGACCGCAGTCTGCGTGGCAGACCCAACTGACGAATCGGTTGGAAAACGTATCGTTTTCCACAAGGACGGCACGGTCTTCTTGCAGGCTCACATCAAAGCTGCCACTTCCGGCTTCACGCCAAGCGGACCAAGCCGCGCCACTGCGGCAATCTGCGGCACTGGGCGCCTCACATACGGCCACATATTTGGCTGGGTTTATGCAACATGGCTGTGCGTCCAAATTGACGGGCACCGCTGCAAGTACACGAATCCCCCCCCCCCGGACCGCCGAAACGGCAAGCCGTGGCACCGAATTTTGGACCGAGGTGGCCGGCCCGAGATCCCCGCCGCTCGTGGGCAACGGACTGCGCTGCCAGATGTTCGTATCTGCGCAATCTTCTTCGGCAGGCCGGCAGGTCAACAGCCAAGCCGCCTGGTCGTCAATATGCGTCGTTAGCAGCCACAGTGTGCCATCGGCATACGTGAAATCGCTGTGCACAAAGCCCGGCTCCAGTGCGTGGCGAAGGAGTGTATACGTCCAATTTCCCTCCGACGCACAAGTCGCACCTCCACCGGGGCAAGACAGTACCCAAAGCTCATCTGACGGTCCACTCCCCATACCCGCTAAGCTCAGCCAAAGCGTGCCTCGATCATCGCGGGCAAGGCGCACACGGGTGTTCGTGAGATCTAGCGGGCTGGTGGAAATGGTGACTGCCCAAGCATACGCACTGCCAGACCACCACGGGCCGAACATGCAGTTGGGCAGCCCGCCTTCACAGCCCCCAATACGAATTTTGTCCTCACTCGGACGAGTCTCGGCCAGCCAGAGCTTGCTGCCCTCAACGAGCAGGGCCTGCGAAAGACCAGCCGCCGCGCCATAGCCCAATGGCACGTTGTTCCGTTGCCAATCCGCGGGCTTGTCGCAGGGGGCGGCGCAGCCCAGCAGTGTGGTGGTCCCAGCCGAACTACGATAGGCCACCCAGAGGTTGCCCGCCGCATCCCGCCGTAGCGGCAGATCGGGCAGGCCGTCGGTGCCGCCACCATTGCCCAAGGCATCATGGGGCAACGTATGCCGAATCAAGGCACTGACGCCGCGCGCCGATTGGCCCGGGTCGGGGCCGAAATTGCCAGCCGCATCGATCGCCCGGACACGGAAAAAGATCGGCTCCAGACTGCGCAGTCCGGTCAAACGCACAGACGTGCCGGTCACGATACGTGGCGATGCCCCTTCCAGCAGGGTCGTCCCGGCCATCGAATCGGCCGCGACATCAGCGCCGTCATAATCGACACGGTAGCGCACGGCCCCTGCCACACCGCCCCAGCTCAGATCCACGCGCCCTGCCCCCGCGGAGGCAACTTGAAAAGGAACCGCCGCCGGGGCCGAGCGATCCACATTCACATTGATTCGCCGAATCGCACTTACGTTGCCTGCGGGATCCCGCAGGGCCACAGTGATTTCACGGGTTGCGGTCGCGCCCGGCGCGACCGCCGCCAACAAGACGGGCTGTGCGGCCGCGAAGGAAGACCATGATGCCAGCGGGTCGTCACAGTCCGGCACGGCGACAGCAAGATCGCCAGCCACGCAAACCTGGAGATCGGCGGTGAGGGCAAGATTGTCCAAAGCGCCAAGGGTCAGTGTGACCACACTTGAGGACGAATGGCCCGGGTCCGCCCCGGCGCCCGCCGCCGACAGCGACTCGATTTGCGGCGCCTGGGTATCCAGCAGCAGGCAGGCAGCCACCGGTCCCGCGACGTTGCCGGCGGCATCCCGCACTTCGACACGAATTTCTTGCAGCCCGTTGGTCGCTGTGGCTGTGGCTACAATGCGGGTGGCCCAAGGTTGCCAAGCTGTCTCGGCCAGCGCCGAGAGCGGGGCGGCGCGGACCTCTCCGCGCCCTTCACCGAGCCCGGAATCGTCGGCAGATACGGCGACATCGACCAGCGGACTCGCGCTCCAGCCTGGTGCGGCGCAGCTTCCGCCACCGGCGCCCGGTAGCGTCACAGCAAGGTTTCGCGGCGCTGCCCGGTCAAGCAAAATGGCGGCCGAAACCGGCTGTGAAGCGTTGCCCGCGCGGTCGAGTACACGAAGCCACACCCGGCGAACGTCTTCGACGCCGGCACCATAGGGTTCGGCGAGCGTCCAGATCTTGGTGGCCTCGAACTGGACTTCGGCTGTCGCATCGAGCCCAGCTTCGTCGTGCGCCAGCCGAAGTCCCGTCACGCCGCTACCGGTATCGCCAGCGGCCAGCCCCAACGTGACGATCGGCTGCGCCGTAATCGACGCGCCCAGGTTGATCATCAGCGAACCGGAGGGCGCCACCGTATCGAGTTCGATCTGCGTATACATCGGCCCGAACTGCTGCCCGTCGGGATTGCGCACCAATACGCAAATCGTGTGCAGGCCGTCACCAGATCCCACCGTGAAGATCGGTGTGGCGTCATAAGGCTGCCACGGCCCAAGTGCGCAGACGCCGTCGCCGCCGATCTCGCCAAGCGCCATCTGGGAAACCCCGTTGAAGGCACTGACCTGCAAGGGTACATCGCGGTCGGCGCGCACAGTCAGGCCGACGACATTGACGAAACCGGTCAACGGAAAGAGCAGCGCATCAGGCGCCGTCACGCCTTCTTCGGTGCCCACGGCGGCCGCGACAGCATCTGCGTCGACCAGCACCTCGGCCTCGGTATAGCCTTCACGGCGGATACGCGCCGCCACATCCAGCACCGTCGAAGGCACCCAGGTCTCCCACATGCCGTCCGGTCCGGCCAGCACCGTCTGGCTCCACGTGCTCGTGGTCGTGCCTTCGCAATCGAGCCCGGCCGGGGCCTCACCAGCCACTTCGGCCGCGGCGGCGACGGCTGAGCCCGCAGGGCTACCGCCGTCGTCAAGCCGCACCCTGCCGCGCACGGCCACTCGCGGCCGAGTCGGCAAAAGCGGCGGAACTGCGGTTTCGCCGCTGACCGCCGCGACAAAAACCGCTTCGGTGGCGACGAAGCCGTCAAGCGAGACCCGGGCGGTCCAGGCGCCGGCAGGCGCTGTGGGCACTTGCCACGTACCATCGGCGGCGGTGGTGGCCAGCGCGGGCCCATCCGGTCCCAGCAGGCTCACCTCGATACCACCGCAGGCGCCCAGCCCCTCGAGTTCCACCGAGCCGACGATCTGGACGAGGCGCGCGTCCCGTACGATGGGGGGCGTGGCCGTTTGCTCCACCAAATCGGCACAGCCAGCAAGCACGGCCGGCAGGCCCATACCAAGAATGTACAGGCGAGAGCGCTGAAACATGGGGGGCTCCTTGTCGCACCGGGGATTCGCAGTGCCGATGCCCATATATTACCATCGAACGGGGCTGACGCCGTGATCGCCGTCACATTTCCAACGCCAGTGCGGCTCGTGTATAATCGGCGTATACCTGAGGAGTCAAACCGGCCTGAGCTGCCGGTGACGTTAGCCCGGAGGCACAGAATTGCTGCGCGAACACCCCACCCTATTTGACCGCCGTAAGCTGCTGACGACTGCCGTTCGCGGCGGGTCCGCGCTGGGGTTGAGTGGCGCGGCCGGCCGCTTTCTGGCCGCCTGCACCGATGCTATTCCTCCATTGGCGCCACGGGCGGCTGTGCCAGCCGTCAATCCGTATGGACGCGGCCTAGCGGCGATCGGTACGCGCGACCAACTGACGCTTGGCGCCGCGGACCCGGCCCGCCGCTACTTTTACTACGCCGTTGTCTCCGACCCTCACGTCGCCGATGACATCTATTTCGCCGAGGACGGCGTCGAAGGCAATGCGCGCGACACGGCCTCAATGCGCAACACCATCGCCAATCTGACTGCGGCGCGCGACTTCCTCAATCCACTGGCCGGTGTGATCGATGCCGTGTTCGTCCCAGGTGATATCGTCCACAACTACCCTACGGTTGAGCTCGGTTACGACGTACCCGAAGACATGGATTTCTATCAGTCCACGCGAACACGCTTCGACATCGCCGCCGAAATCCTGAACGGCTTCGACATGCCCGTTTTCGTCGGCTGGGGCAACCACGACTATGATGTCGGCGCCGTCGAGCGGAGCTTTTCGGAGGCGTTATTTTTGGCAAAGTTCGATGCCCCACCGTGGTACGCGGTCGACCATCGCGGCCTGCGCTTCATCCATCTCAACAACTTCCAGGGCGCCACGCAGACCCCCGGTGACCCGTTGTTTGATCCCGGTATTGGCTCCTTTGGCGAGGCGCAGTTGAACTGGTTCGATGCCCAGTTCGCCGATGGTCTGCCGGTCGTCGTGTTCGTCCATTACGCGCCCGGCCTGCCGATCATCCAACGGGCCGAGGTCGCCGACCTCGATCTCTACGTGCTGCTGAGCAAGCACACCGATCAGATCCTGCACGTCATTTCGGGGCACACGCACATCTGGATGGATTTCGGCCGCGAGTTGGGCCCGCCGCATCAGATTGTTGGCGCCACGCGCTTCACGCCCAATGCCTACGCAATCGTCGAGGTTGACACGCAGGCGGCAGTACAGCGCTTCGTCAACGCCGACCTCTGGAAACCGCTGCAACAGGACGCCGCGGCGCTTGACCGGGATGCGTTTTTGGCCAAAGCCGCGGTGCGCCTCGGTAGCTAAATAGCGTCAAATCTGCATTTCGGGAATATCGCCAGCGATTTTGAGCACCGGCTCGGTGCACGCAACAATTTCGTCGACGGTCACGCCCGGCGCTCGCTCGACCAGCCGCAGACCGTCACTTTCGACGTCGATGACGGCCAGATCGGTAATGATCCGCTTGACGCAGCGGATTCCGGTGAGCGGCAGGGCGCATGTACGGAGGATTTTCGGGTCGCCTTCTTTGTTGGCGTGCTGCATGACGACGACAACACGACGGGCGCCAACAACAAGATCCATGCCGCCGCCCGGGCCCTTGACCATTTTGCCGGGAATCATCCAGTTGGCGATGGATCCATCCTCACTGACTTCCATAGCACCGAGAATAGCCAGGTCGATATGCCCGCCGCGGATCATGGCGAAGCTGTCGGCCGAGCTGAAGTAGGCGGCCCCTGGTAACGCCGTTACGGTTTCCTTACCGGCGTTGATGAGGTCGGCGTCCAACTCGTCCTCGGTCGGGAACGGTCCAATTCCGAGAAGGCCGTTTTCACTCTGCAACCAGACCTGCATCCCCTCGGGGATATAATTGGCGACGAGCGTCGGAATCCCGATCCCCAAATTGATGTAATAGCCGTCCTGCAGCTCTTGGGCGGCGCGCTGGGCCAGTTGATTGCGATCGAGCGGCATGCTTGCCCTCCCCCTTGTTAAGCCGTGCGGACCGTGCGGCGCTCAATGCGCTTCACGGGACTTGCGTTGACGACGATGCGATCGACATAAAGGCCCGGCGTCACGATATGCTCCGGATCCAGCGCGCCAACCTCGACGAGTTCCTCGACCTCGACAACCGTGACCTTGCCGGCCGTCGCCATCATCGGATTGAAATTGCGCGCGGTCTTGCGGTAGATAAGGTTCCCCGTGCGGTCGGCCTTCCAGGCCTTGACGAGCGCCACGTCGGCCGCGAACGCGGTCTCGAGGACGTAGTCGCGGTCACCGAAACGGCGCGTCTCTTTGCCCTCGGCCAACGGGGTGCCGTACGCGGTTGCGGTGTAAAATGCCGGAATACCCGCTCCGGCGGCGCGGATTCGCTCGGCCAGCGAACCCTGGGGCACGAGTTCCAACTCCAGCGTACCTTCAAGAAACTGTCGCTCGAAGGTCTTGTTCTCGCCGACATAGCTCGAAATCATCTTGCGGATTTGCTGTGTCTGCAGGAGCAGGCCAAGGCCCCAGTCGTCAACGCCGGCATTGTTCGAAATGCAAGTCAGTCCCTTGGTGCCGCTGTCACGCAATGCCAGAATCAGTGCCTCGGGAATCCCGCAAAGGCCGAATCCTCCAACCATCAACGTCTGATCGTCACGTACCAACCCGGCCAGTGCGGTGGCGGCATCAGGGAAAACTTTGTCGCGTCGCCGAGCCGTCGTCATGGTCCGCTCCTTGTCGAGTCGTCCGAGGATGGGCAGCCGTTTTCGGAGTCTTGGCTGCTGCCTGCATGATAGGGCGAATCGAGGCGCGCCGTCAAGCTGAGTAAACACTCACTTTACGGCAAAATGAGCGCCGATCGCCACGGCATCCGTTTACCCCGCCTGTCTTGGCGCGCGCCCGGTTGCTGGATGCCAGAACGCCGCATGGTACACTTCAGCCATGCGATCTCCGCTACGTCTCCCTGCCGGCATTTCCACCCAGATCTTCGTGGTTTGCGCCGTCGCAGTCGGGGTGTCCGGCTGCCCACGTGGCACCGCCCCCGAGGCAGCCGACGGTCTGCCGGCCGTGCCCGTCCCCAAAGAGCCCCCGGCGCGCTGCGCGGACTTCGCCGAGTACAAACAGCCCTTTTTCGGCGACTTACACGTGCATACCGGCTGGTCGCTGGACGCCTATACCTTCGGCAGCGGCAGCCTGACGCCGGCTGACGGGATTCGTTTTGCACGCGGCGGCGAAATCGAACATCCGCTGGGCGGCCGTCTGCGGCTCGACCGACCATTGGATTTCGTCGCAATTACCGACCATGCTGAGTTCTTCGACGTACTCGGCATGTGCCTTCTCGATGCCGACAACCCCGCACGCGACCACACATTTTGTCGCGACCTGCGCACACGGCCGATCCGCGGCCTGTCGGTGCTCACGGCGCTCAATTTCAACCTGCCGGCAGGCTTGCCGGACGACCCGACGGCGGGAGGCCGCGGCCGCGCATGGGTCTGGCGCAGCACCCAGGCCGCCGCCAATCTCGCTGACGATCCTTGTACGTTTACAGCCTTTATCGGCTATGAATGGACCGGTGGTACGGTTTCTGGCGGTGCAGCGCGCGGCAACCTGCACCGCAACGTTCTTTTTGCCGACCACCACGTACCGCCAGAACCTGCCGACGCCCGGCGCTACCCCCACGAATCGGATCTTTGGCGGGCGCTCGTCGAAGACTGCCGCAACCAGCAGCTCTGCGACACCTTGGTTCTGCCCCACAATTCGAACTACGGCAAGCGCGGCTCAATGTGGGAAGTTGAAACGCCGGAGCAGGCGGCGTTGCGTGCCGATCTTGAGCGGCTGGTCGAGATCTACCAGCATAAAGGTGATAGTGAGTGCGCCAACGGCAACCTTGATCCGCGCGACGGTGCCTGGGAGGAGGCCTGCGAGTTCGAGAAGATCCGTTTCGGCGCCATTCCCGACGCGGGCCTCAGCTTTAGTTTCGGCGATCCCGACGATCCGCGGCCCAATATGGTACGCGCCGGGCTTGCCCGCGGACTCCGCTACTTCGCTGCGAACCGCCTCAACCCGCTGGAACTCGGAATCCTCGCCTCCACCGACACCCACAACGCCACCAGCGGACTCGTCGCCGAGCGCGACTACGTCGGCAACCACGGCACATTCTGGGAAGGCACGCCCGAGAGTCGACTCACGGAATCGCGCGAGCGCAGCGCCGGCGGCTTGGCCGTATTGTGGGCGGAGCAAAACACACGGCCAGCCCTGTGGGCGGCGCTCAAGCGGCGCGAAGCCTACGGGACCAGCGGGCCGCGGATTCGCCTGCGATTCTACGCCGCGGACACGAGTGATGCCTGCAGCGATTCGGCCTTCCCCGCCCGGCTCGTGGCCGCTGGCGCGGTACCGATGGGGGGGCGGGTCGTCGGACGGGCTGAAGCGCCATGGTTCATTGTTCACGCCCAGGCCTACGAGACGCCGCTCGAACAGGTCGACATCGTACGCATTCGTGACGACAGCGCCGCGGAATCCACGGCCGTCACCGTCGTAACCATCCCCGGTGGGGCGGCCACGGCGTGTGTCGCCTGGCGTGACCCAGATGCCCGCCCGAATCAAGCGGCCGCCTACTACGCCCGGGTGTTCGAAACGCCCGTCTCCAAGATCGAAAACTCCACGCCCGAGTGAGCCTTCGGCATTGCGTGCGGTCGCTGACGACGGCACGTCCACGTCCAGCGTCGCCCGATCAGCTCCACCGCGTGGTGGTAGCGCTCGCAGAACGGGGTCAGTTCGGAGTGATCGTGGCCGGGCAAAGGCGTGTCCTCGCGAGGAATCCCGATACGGGAATCTTACCAATCGTAAGGCCTTGACACAACGTAACTCACTCGTACATAGTTACTTACACCGGATACGTCGCATACCCCACGTAACGGACGTAATACCGGTAACCCACACCGCACGATCGAAAGGACTGACCCCTCATGGCGACCTGGACCCTGGACCCGCATCACTTCGAGGCCGGCTTCCGCGTGAAGCACATGATGG
>CAZUAB010000040.1:0-18415 GCA_964617795.1 uncultured bacterium | reverse complement strand
CGCCGGGTTCTGGGGTCGGGCACTCTTTTTCATTTTGAACTGGTGGTCGGGCACCGCTTGCCGCCTCCTGTTGTCATTTGGCCTCGTGGTGGCTAGCATGGACCCATGGTATTGGGCAGGTCGGGCCGAACGCGTTTGCTTGCATTCGCCGGTACGCTGGCAACGGTCACCGCGGCCTGCACCGGCTGCGTCAACCCCGAGCCGATCGTAGATACCAGCGGCTGCTACTATCTTTCCCGGCTGCCCGGCGTCGTGCCGTTGCCCGATTCTGCGCACACGCAGGTCTGCATCACCGTGGACGAAGCCATGGACAATTACACGTCGATCGAAGACGGTCGGGTACTGTCCGTCACCCTGGACGGAGCGGCGGTCGCATTTGAGCCCGAAGTTGACGATCTCGTCCCCATTCGGCTTCCCCACGCCCTTCCCCTGATCGACAGCGGTTACCACCACATTGAGGCGGTCTGGGAGTCGGAATCGATGACCGGCTGGCGGATGTTCAGCGGATCCAACGGGTTTCATTCGCGGACGCAACGCGTATCGTTCATGGTCGGCGTGACGATCGACGCCGGACCGGGGTCGTCCCTGTCCGCCGTGGCGGGGCAAGGCCAGCTCGCCCGCCTGCGATCCGGCCGTGTCGATATACTGGACGGAGCGAGCGGCCGCGTGATCGATGGATTTTCGTCGAACGCGACGATTGCGGTGGTTCCTGCTGCTGCAGGTGCGGCCTTTCGTGTGGACGAATCCCGCGGCAGCCATGTGCGTTTGTGGGACGGGGCGGGCTGGTCGAGCCTGCGCAATCCGGCAGCGGATCTTTCCGTTCTGGCGGTTGATGGTGCCGGAAACCTGTTGGCGGTCGACGACGAAGGCGTGCTCACGACTGTCGGCGAGGGTTCCGCCAATGTCGTCAGTGCGGTGACGGTGCAGCGGGTCGTGTCGCTTGATGAAGGCTGGATGGTGGCCATCGATTTTGGCGGCGACGTCGATCCTACCGGGCTCTGGGCTTGGCTCGCGATCGCCCCGGACGGCCGGACGGTCGACATCGGCGTTGTTGGCGAGGCAGCAGATCCGATCGATTTCGTGGGCCGCTGGGACGATTGGGCCGGGTGGTACAGTCGTTTGCTTTGGTTGGCGCGCCCGCAAGGCCCGGGTGCCGATAGCGCCGTCGAGGCGCCCGAGGGGTCGGGCTGGCTGATCGGCGGCGCCGAGATCCAGACGCACGCGCATGTGCCGGAATGGCTGGCAGAGTTGGGGACGTACCCGCTACGGCTGTTTTGCGTGGGACGAGACTGGGTGCTGCTCGGGGAAGATAGATATTCCACGCAGGTACTGGCGTCCCGATACGATCCGGACACGTTCATCGACATCTCCCGCACGGTGACGCTGGAACGTGAGTCGACCTGCGTGCCCGGATACGGGCTCCGTGGCGACAGTCGGCGGTTTTACGGATTTGGGAATCAGGCGGACGGCGTTCAGCTACTAATCCCCTTACGCCTTGGCGCGCATTGGAAGCTGCCGTAGACCGTGCTACCCTGATGCCATGATCACGCTGCAGCTTGACCAGTTTCGAGCCTTCGCCGATTACAATGCCCGCTTTAACCGCAGGATCTACGATGCCTGTGCCAGCCTGCCGGTGGGCGAGATCGAGGTGGACCGGGGGGCGTTTTTCGGCTCAATCTTCGGTACGCTTAGCCACATTCTGCTCGCCGACCGTGTTTGGCTGGGGCGGATTGCCAGCGCGTTTCCGAACTTCCGCTCTCTGCAAGGTGCGGCCGTCGTGACAGCATTCGAGAGCCTGCGCGACCGCCTCTATTCGGACTTTGCATCTCTGCGCCGCGGTCGTGCGGAGACGGACGGTGTTCTGACGGCGCTCGCCGCTGAGCTCAGCGAGCACGATCCGGCAGCTACCATGCGGTACGCGACTTCGTCGGGAGCCATCCGCGAGCACAGTCTCTGGATCGCCCTCGCGTATCTGTTCAACCATCAGACGCATCATCGCGGGCAGGTCACGACATTGCTGATGCAGGCGGGTGTCGATCCAGGCGTCACCGACTTCCTCGTGTACGCCACCGACCCCGCGTTCTAGCCGTCCACGCTTTTCCAGGAGGCCCCATGCAGATTCTCCGAACTCCCGATGAACGCTTTGCC
Source organism: uncultured bacterium (assembly GCA_964617795.1). Taxonomy (GTDB): domain Bacteria; phylum J088; class J088; order J088; family J088; genus CAZUAB01. The sequence continues at coordinate 16,267 of CAZUAB010000040.1, read as the reverse complement.
GACCTGCCGGAGTTCCCGTGGCCGCCTCGCTACCTGGAGGTCGTAGGTCCCGATGCGCCGGCTATCCGCATGGCCTACGTCGAGGCCGGGCCTGCGGATGGGCCAGTGGTCGTGCTGCTGCACGGCGAGCCCTCGTGGTCCTTTCTCTACCGCAAGATGATCGGCCCGCTGGCCGCGGCTGGTTGTCGGGTGCTGGTGCCTGATCTGATCGGCTTTGGGCGCTCCGACAAACCGGCAGCGACAGCCGATTACAGCTACGCTCGCCACGTGGCTTGGGTCTGGTCGTGGTTTGCCCAGCTCGACCTGCGTGATGTGACGCTATTCTGCCAAGACTGGGGCGGCCTGATTGGGCTGCGGATCGTTGGCGAACACCCGGAGCGTTTTGCGCGTGTTGTGGCTGGCAACACCTTTCTGCCAACCGGCGACCAGCCACTCGGCAAAGCGTTCGAGGTCTGGCGCGAGTATTGTCTGACGACGCCGACACTCGAGATCGGCTCCATTGTCGGCAAAGGCACGGCTCGCGGGTTGGCGCCGGCTGTGCAGGCTGCCTATGACGCGCCGTTCCCGGATGATCGCTTTAAGGCCGGCGCCCGCGTTTTCCCGGCGCTCGTGCCGGCCTCGCCCGACGACCCGGCAGCGCCGGCCAACCGCGCTGCCTGGGAGGCGTTGATGCGATTCGAGCGGCCCTTCATCACATCGTTCGGTGACAGCGACCCGATCACGCGCGGCGCCGATGGGCTGCTGCAGGCGCTGATCCCAGGCGCTCGCGGTCAGGACCACGTGACCATTGAGCGCGCCGGGCATTTTTTGCAGGAAGACGCGGGCGAAGAACTGGCGGCTGTGGTGCTGCGGACGATGGGGCGCTGAGGGGGCGGTACGATGTCTATCCGGCCGCCAGCGGCGTAACTCGATTCGGGATTCTCTTCATTCCGCATTCGGCCTTGAGGAAAGTGGCCCCAATGATTTCATTCTTGGTAACATTGATCATCCTGGGGATTTTCAAGGACAAGGTGGGGCCAAGGTCCTTCGGTCACAGGTACAAGGCCGCTTCGTTGATCTTGCTTGTTCTGCTGGTCGTCTTGGATCTCCCCATGGCGATTCGTATTGCTGAGAGGTATGGGGAGCCTCATCCATTGTCGTCAGAATTCGCGGCTGCGACTATTCTTACTTCCGTGGTCAAACTGGCGACCTATGCGGCTGCGGTCGCAGCTCTAGTGGGCTGGTGGTACCGGCGTGCGGTGCGGCCGAAAAGCCTGAATGGCAGCGTTTCCCCGAACGAATAACACAGGATGTGGACATCGAATGACGCTAGATTTGCTTCGATGCCCCGCGGCTCACCCGACCTTCAGCACCGCCGCCCGATCTTCGCGGAGCGGCCCTGCCTCGTGCGGTCGTACAGGGTAGGCCACCAAGCGGTCGCCTTTGCCCGCCGAATAGTCGAGGCAGGCGGCGTTGGCGCGTTCGAATCGCAACGGGCCGTTGTTCCAGTAGTGGCCGAACAGAACCGGCCGCTCGGCGGCGTCGTAGCCCTGCCAGGTGGGGTCGTCGAAGGCATGGCTTGCCGGGTCGAAGCCGATCGGGATGCCGGCAATCCGGGTCGCCTCGGCCCAAGTTGCGGGCGCCGGGTGCCACCAGCAGAGCCGCGCCTGATCGCGGTCTTTCCCGTCCTTGTCGCGAAATTTCCAGCCGTACGGAAGCTCGCGCTCAGGTCCCTTGAGCACCCGCTCCGTTGCTGCAAACTCCGGCGTGCCGCGGCGGGCTGCTGGCAGCCAAGCTTCGTCGGGGATCGTCCACAGGCGGCCGGTTGCCGTTCGCGACTCCTTGAGGGTCGCCAGTGCCGCCGAGTCAAAGCAGGCGTGGACCGCCCGCAGGTGCGGCAACTCGATCGCCACCGGTAGCGTGCGGAACCAAGCCAGGGCCTCGGCGAGACCGGCCGGATCACCCTGAAAACTACCGATCGTTGCTTGATGTTGGTGATCGTTGGCCGGTTCGTGGCAGCGCAGGTACTTACCCGGTGCGTCGGGGTCCGGCGTGTGGTACTGCACCGCGTTGAACTCGTGGTTGCCCATCAGGCAGAGGGCCTCGCCGTCCTCGACCAGCCGCCGCACGGTCTCGACGACCCCGCGCGAATTGGGACCGCGATCGACGAGGTCGCCGACAAACAGCAGTCGCTCGCCGCGCGGATGGTGCCAGCCTTCGCCGGCGCGCCGCCAACCGAGTGCCTCAAGCATGCGCCTCAGCGCGTCGTACTGGCCGTGGATATCGCCGATCACGTGGGTGACCGGTGCGGCACTGAGGACATCGAGGGTCATAATGGGAGTAGGATACCACACCGTGGTACGGCAGTACGGCAGTACGGTGCCGGGTTATTCAATTATCCAATTTATCCAATTTTTGGTCCCCATGCTGCTCGGGGATGAAGGGACCACCCATCCCGGATGCGCTACTTCTCAGCTGTGCTTCGCCCACCACGTGGTCAACGTGTCCGCTACGGCCATAGGCCGACGGGCCCAGCGGAAATGGTCGGCCCGGTCGCCCAGCGCTGCAGCATCAAGGACGACGTGCGTACGCGGCGCGACGGCGAGCTTGGCGGCGATTGCGGCGGTGCCCGCAAGGGGTGCGAAGCCGTCGTCAGACAGGCCAATCTGCAGCAATGGGCGATCGAACGAGCGGAGCGGCGTTTCGAGGTCGAGATCGAGGCCGCGGGCACGATACTCGTTACGCAGGGCCATATGACGCCAGTCGTGCATCAGCGTGCGGGCCTCGCGCCCACCGAAGCCGAAGCGGTCGCCGGGATAGTAGCCAAGCGTGCCGTGCAGGACGGGCAAAATCGTCCGTAGCAGCTTGATTTGGCGGGCCGTACGTGCGTCAAAATGGCCCGGCCATGGCGCCGCCGTGGCGATCAGCGCCAGGCCGTCAACTTGCCCACGATTCAGCGCCGACCAGACAGCACCCAGGTGGCCACCAAGACTGTGCCCTGCCACGATGAGGGGGCCGTCATGCTCGGCACGAATCGCCTCAACAGCAGCCGGAATGTCGTCGAGCAGCCATTCACGGAACCCAAAATCCACCCGGCGTGAGGCCCGGAGCGCGCTGTGCCCGTGCCCACGTTGCTCCATGCGGGTAACGGCGAATCCCCGCTCGGCCAGTGCTTTGGCTAGCGGCGCATAGAAGCGGGCCGATACGCCGAGCGCCGGCAAGAACAGGACATGGGCGCGGGAAGAATCGTTGGAAGACGTCAGAAGCGGTACTCGGTAGCCAGACGGCGTCGTCGCAAGCTTGGTTGGGGCCTCTCGCTGCGACACGTTCTACCTTGGACCCGGCTCAGTAGGGGAAAATTGGATAATTGAATAACCCGGCACCGATTCGTAATGCCGCACGGCAAAAGCCAGGCCGATCGCCGCCAGCACGTGCCACACAGCGTGGCCCTGCAGCCAGCTCTGCGGGTCGCAGAGGATACGGCTTGCGTCGAGCAGCGATGCTGTCTGGGCCAGCGCCAAAAAGACCAGCGCGGTGGCGAACGTACGGATCGGCGGTCGCACGGCTTCGCGCCGGCGGGCCATAAATTCGGTGGCAACCAGTGTCACCGCCGAGACGGCGACGATCAGTTGGAATTTCAGGCCAGCCACGTACATGCCGTGGACAAGCGCCGTGCCGCCCACGCAGAGCGCCACGAAGGTCGGCAATTGCGCTTTGTGTGCCAGAACGCCGAGCCTCCGCAGGTTGATGACCAGCAGCCAGAAAACGAACAGGTACATGCCGATGAAGTCGAAGACCTGCGAGACGTAGTTGTTGCTGGCGTGGTAGACGAACGAAAAGAGGCCCATCAAAAACATAGCCGGTCCCATCCAGCGCAGCTCGGCGTGCGGGCTGCGGCGCAGACGCAGCCAGAACCAGATGCCGAAGGTGAGGTAGGGCAGATTGGACCAGGTGTTCGAGGGTTCGCTGACAAGCGCGCAGAGCGTTTCTTCACACCATTTGATGTTGGGTGCGCCGACCACTTCGGCCACGCCGTGCCAAAAACAGCCGTCAGGATGGGGGTTGGGATAGGTTGTCGCCATGGGGCCTCTCGCTGTGACGCGTTCTACTTTTGACCCGGGTCAGCAGGGGAAATTGGATAATTGAATAACCCGGCACCGATTCGGGCGCATCATACCACGATCTGCGAGCATGGAGACGATGGACCGGCCGCTCCGCATTCTCGTCGTACCCGACAAATTCAAGGGCACATTGACCGCTGCCGAGGCCGCGCAGGCGATCGCCAACGGCTGGTGCCGCACCCGGCCCGACGATGCGCTCGACCTGCTGCCAATGGCCGACGGTGGCGATGGGTTCGGACCGGTGTTTGGCAGCCTCGTCGGCGCCGTCGAGGTGACATTCGATACGGTCGATGCCGCCGCGCAGCCCCGCCGGGCCACCTGGTGGTGGTCGGACGGGGACGGTACCGCTGTCGTCGAAGCGGCGCGCATCAACGGCTTGGCCATGTTGCCGCCGGGCCGATTCCATCCCTTCGACCTCGACACGCGTGGGCTCGGGCCGCTACTTGCTCGCATCGCCGCCTGTCGGCCACGGCGCACGCTGATCGGGATCGGCGGCAGCGCCACCAACGATGGCGGTTTCGGTCTGGCCTGCGCACTCGGCTGGCGTTTCGTCGATAGGGACGGCGCGCATCTCGCGTGCTGGACCGACCTCGACCGGCTGGCCGTTGTGACGTCGCCATCCCGGCCGCTCGATCTGGGCGAATTGACGGTTGCCGTCGACGTTGACAACCCACTACTCGGACCGCTCGGCGCCAGCTGCGTTTACGGGCCTCAGAAGGGGCTGCGCGCCAAGGACATGGCCAAGGCCGAGGCGTGTTTGGAACGCCTCGCTGAGGTTGTCCGGGAGCACCTTGGCAAAGACATCGCCGCCGAGCCGGGCGCCGGTGCCGCCGGCGGCCTCGGCTTCGGCTTGCGGGCTTTTTGCGGCGGCGCCTTCCGTCCGGGCATCGAGATTTTCGCCGAACTGGCCGACCTGCAGGCCCGCATTGCCGCCGCCGACCTCGTGATCACCGGTGAGGGCGCCGTCGACGCGCAAACCGCGATGGGCAAAGGCGTCGGCCGTATTGCCGCCATGGCCAAGGCAGTTGGCCGGCCTTGCCTGGTGCTGGCCGGCGTCGCCGATCCTGCGCTGGCCGCCGGCCTCGAGGTCCACGCGATCGTCCCGGAGATTGCCGACCCCCGAGTGGCCCTCGCCGACCCGGCGCGCTGGCTGGCCGCATTGGCGGAGCGGGTGGCGGGCAGTTTGGCCGCTTAGCACGACGGGCGCGCCGACCACTGAGTGGTCCAGCTCGGTACATCGGTGTTGCTGGGCCGGCTGCTCGATGGCGGGCACAGCGACCGTGGCCTCACCCCGGCGACGCATGTCTGCGAACTCGCGCTGGCGCCGGGCCTGCGGTCGGCCCGCCAGTGCGAGTTCGGCTAGCCGACGAAACTCGGCCGGCGCCATATTGATCGGTCTTCGATCGAATCGATCTCCCGTCCTAGCCGGCGCACCGCCCAACGATTGCGCGTCTGCCCTTAAGCACTGGGCGGCAGCGAATTCCGCCCTTCTGGCACAGCATTTGCTTCAGATTATCCGCGAACAGGTGGAGGCGGCTTTCCGTGCGTGACGGCGCCGTTCGAGAGCATGTTTCATTGCGCCAGCTATCCCGCTGATCGCGCAGAGCCGGCGGGCCGTGGGAGGTATTGCCCGATCTCAGACAATGGCCCGCCACCGGGCGCGCCGGCTTCCGTTGTTCGCGGAGTCCCAATCACGTGACGCGTGTGCGTCCAATCCGCCATCGAAGGAGATATCGCATGAACAAAGACCAAGCCAAGGGCAAATGGGACCAAACCAAGGGCAAGGCGAAGAAGCTCTGGGGCGAACTGACAGACGACGATTTCAAGAAGGCCGAAGGCTCCATCGACAAGCTCTACGGACTGATTCAGGAGAAGTTTGGTGACACCAAAGAAGCGATCAAAGACAAACTCGACAAGCTCAACCTGAGCTAGTCGCGGCACTGCGGCGTGTCGGCCCGTTGGCCGGCACGCCGATTTGAAGGAGGCCAGACGGTGGCGAAGCAAGACACGAATTCGGAGACGGTCGCAGGGACGTCGTCAGCAGGCGGGGCCGCAGCCGCTCTTCCGGCACCGCGTCTGCTGATCATGGCCGCCTCGATCGTCTTCATCCTCTGGGGCGTCAGTCAGGCGCAGGTGTTTCTTGTCTCGTTTCTCGTCTCGGTCTTCTTTGCCATGTTGGCGGCGCCCGTCGTGTTCTGGCTGGAGAACAAGCGTCTGCCGACCGCGCTGGCGGTCGCCATCGTCGTTCTCGTGATGGTCATTGTGCTGGCAGGGGCGGGGGCCGTGATCGGCGCCTCGATCAGCCAGTTCTCCGAAAAGCTTCCAACCTACCAGACGCAGATCGAGGGCCGGATCGCAGAGATCACGGCGTATCTCGCAGGAAAACACATCATCCCCGCCAACACCCAACTCGCCAAGATCGTCGACCCTGGTGAGCTCATGGGACTGACCGCCGGCTTGCTGGCCAAGGTGGGCGCGGCGTTCACCAACATGATTCTGATCATCGTCACTGTGGCGTTCATCTTGCTAGAGGTCGGGAGCTTTCCCGGCAAGCTCCGCGTGGCGCTTGGTCACCCCCGTCAGACCTTTCCGGAATATGCCGATTTTGCCGGTGAAATGCAGCGCTACATGGTCGTCAAGACTATGATCGCCCTAGCAACCGGCATTCTGACGGCGGCCTGGCTGGCGGCCTTCCAGATCGATTTCCCGATACTTTGGGGGTTCCTGGCGTTTTTGCTCAACTATGTGCCGACCCTGGGCTCGACGATCGCCGGCTTGCCGGCTGTCCTGCTGTCCCTGCTGCAGCTTGGTCCGGGCTGGACGGTTCTGGTTGTGGCCGGACTCGGCGTCATCAATTTCGGCCTCGACTGGGGAGTCGAGCAGCGCCTGATTGGTCGCACGGTCGGCCTGTCGACGCTGAGCGTATTTTTGTCGCTGCTGTTTTGGGGCGCCCTATTGGGAGCGATCGGAGCCGTACTCTGCATTCCGCTGACGATTTCGGCGAAATTCGCGTTCGATCGCAACCCGGATACGCAATGGATTGCCGTGCTGCTTGGCCCGGCAACGCCCGGCGGCAAGGAGGCTGCCCAACGGAAATCCTGACCCGGAAGTGACCGGTTCACCAGTTTTGAAACAGAACGTCAGAAACCGGAGAATTTGCCATGTTGTGGACAATTGCTGTCGTCATGCTCGTCTTGTGGGTGCTGGGACTGATCACCTCCTACACGATGGGCGGGTTCATTCACGTTTTGCTGGTCGTGGCCGTCGTGGTGGTCTTGGTGCGCCTGATCGGCGGACGCCGCGTCGCCTGAGCCGCATTCCGGCCCGCACTTGATTCGCGCCGCTGTGGTGTCGATGTCCCTGGAACTCACCGTATCGGCACGCCCCTGTACTGGTCGGGCGCGGCGCCGTTCTGAAAGGTCCTGAATGCGCAATGCTCGACTTTTGATCCTCTTGCCCCTGTCGCTGAGCTTGGCCGGCTGCCCCGTCGACGGACTCTTGTCTCTGTCGGACGGCGAGTGCGACGAGGCTCTGCAATTGGACGGCAAGGGTGGCCTGATCTTTCCCGCCGGCGCCTCCGCTATTTCGGCGCCGGTCGACGTTGACGAGGATCGCGGCGCGCTGTCCGACCTCTACAACGATCTCGATACGACGACCGACGAGTTCTACACCAAGCTGCCTTGCGAACCCTCGATTGGCGGTGTTGCGCCGGCCGACGAGCTCGAGCCGCAGGACGAGAGCGATGCCGATGCCTACGTTGCGTCCTATGAGGCGTCCAAGGGCGCGGCAATTGCGGCGGCGTTGCTTGCCGCGCCGCCGCCCGCCGTGGCCGAACTGGCCGCCTGGTCGGACCGCGGGTGCTACGTGCGGTCGCCGGGATTGGACCTGCCGACTCCCGAGCCGTGCGACAGTCCGCTGTTTCTGCACTCCAGCCAGCCCTTCGAGGGCCGGGACATCATCTACGTGCATGGGCTCGCCACCGATCACCTGCGCGACCGGGCGCAGAACCCGGCAGCGGCCGGCGCACCGGCGCATCCCGCCCACAAGCTCTGGCCAGAGGATGCAACGGCCTTCACCACGGTGGGAGGCTATTTCCGTACCTATGCCGAGAACTACTGGCACGATCACATCGTCGAGCATCTCAGCATGGGCTGGCAGTGGACGGCCGCCGACGCCGCACCCGTCTACACGCCGAAGCACAATCGATATTTGCTCATCGCTTGGTCGAGCAACCAGACGATCGAGTTTGCGCAGCACGCGCTGCTCGTGCAGATCCAGGATGCGGTCACGAATGATGCCAACGTCGTCACACCGGCAGGCTATCCGTCGAATCAGCTCCGACCGTTCTGCGCCAACGGCTGCGTCATCTTGTCGCACTCGACCGGGTCGCCAATCGTCAGCACGGCCATGAGCCTGGCGGCAGCGGGCCATTTCGGGCCGGGCGGCAAACAGATTCCGGGCCGGATTGTCCTGCACGCCTCGCTCGCGGGCGCCATTGCGGGCAGCCGTCTGGCCAGTGTGGTCATGGCCATCACGCAGGGCGGCGGCCCCGGGTCGGCTCCCCCGGGGCCGGTCGTGAGCACCCTGCTGTGCCCGATTCTGGACGCGCGGCTCGGCGCAGCCGACGCCTGCAGTATCGTCACGGCGGTGGTGGCAACCCGCATCATGCGCGACCTCAGGCCCGAGGTGGCGCAGGGCGTGTGGGGGCCGATCCTCGCCGCGTCACCGGTGCCTACCGTGACGTCGGCCGGGGGTCATCCGACCGGCAGCTATGGAGCCACCGGTTCGTTCCTGCCCGGCCTCGACGACGGCGTGGTCAGCATGAACTCCGCCTGCGGCAACCCGAACCCGGTCGATCCGGGAGTCACGCCGCCGAGCGGGCTGACGGTCAGCAGCCGTGGCAAGGCTTTCGATTTTTCCGAGAATGCCGGGCGGCTGTTGCGGGCGACCAAGATCTTTTTTGGTCAGCGCAATCTCAAGGTGTCGGCCGCGGACGACTACTTGGCCGCGACCTGCACCCCGCATCTGTCGCCGACGGGAATGGTGATGCCCGTCGCGAATTTGTGGTCGGGCACGTCCCGCGATGCCCGGGCGCGTTTTCCCAACCATTACTCCTTTGTGCAAAGCCTTGGCGAACATGCCTATGACGGCGCCGGCGCGGCGGGAAATCCCTGGCCGAGCGCGGGCGGCAATCCTGCGAGCACGCTGCGCCAGTATTCCTACTTTGGTACCAGCAACATCGAAGAGAGCAATGCTGTCATTGATTCATCAATCTATACGCGCACGATTGATGGCAATGGGACCCGCCTGGCAAAGCCCGTCGGCGCCCGCGAGGTCGTTCGCGGTCGCAAGGTCGGGTTCAAATTGTTCGGAAAATGGCGTACACGATGGATTTGGAAACGGACCTATCACCTGCTCGACAAGTGGCAGGAGAAGCAGAGCAGCCATTATGTCTATGAATTTGTTGGCCGGCGCTGACCGGCCGGTGCTGCGCGCGGCGAGGGTGCGGCCATGAAGGGGCTGTCGCTGGCCGCCGCGTGCGCCGCGCTCGTGCTGGCCTCGCTGCCGGCCGGGTTCGCGGTGGGGCGCTATTCAAGAATCGGCCCTGGGGCTGGTCCGACGCCGGCCGCCACGGTTCTTCGGGACCCTTCCACGATCCAGAAGGATCTGTCGGTGGGCTACGACCTTCTCCAATGGACCTTGGCCAACGAAGCCCGCGTCGACAAGCTGGTGTTCGTCAAGACGATCACGTTTGACCGTCCGCCCCGGACCAGCATCGAGGCCATGCGCCTGATCAGCGAGGCCGCTGCAAAAACGCTGGGCGAGGTCGAAGAGATGCGGAAACTCGAGCCGCGCGTCGATCCGCCGCAGTCGGACGGTGCGTTCGGCGATACGCTGAGGCAGTCTATGCGCACGCGCAGCAAGGACTCGCTGCTCGAGCGCTCAGCGCGATTTCCGACGCGCCTGATCGTCAGCCAGGTGCAGGCGCTGGGCTTGGTCGCCGCGATTGCCGAAGAGCTTCTGAAGATCGACAGCAACGAACAACGCGTGGTTTGGCTGACGGGCGTCGTGCGTGACTATCGGCGCATGCACGATGTTTATCTGGCGCGGCTGACTCTGAGCGAAGCCGCGGTAGGCGCTACAGCCGACTCTGAGTGAAACCGCACCCCGTGCCGCAAGTGCACATCCCCCTGCGGGCGCAACAACGCCCGCTCTCTTTCGAGACCGGGCGTTTGGAGTGAGATGGTGTCCCCAGCGGGATTTGAACCCGCGTCGCCGACGTGAAAGGCCGGTGTCCTGGACCAGGCTAGACGATGGGGACGTCTCGAACGATTCGTACTGTGAGGGGATCCGCGGGCGATCCAAAACTGGTGAGCCGTGCTGGGCTCGAACCAGCGACCCGCTGCTTAAAAGGCAGCTGCTCTACCGACTGAGCTAACGGCTCCCATAACCTTTTGCCGCGCCCCGGAGAGGAACCCGAGTCGGTACGGGCCGAATCCGAACGGGTCGCTTGGGTTCAGACAAATACGGTAACAAATTGGCCGCCGAGGCGCAACCCGTTACTCGAAGTCCTCGATTTCATCGGGTAGCGCCGCGCCCGCTGGCGGCCTCGGGCGGCCGCGGGCGATGTCTTGTAGAAGGCGTGCGTGAAAACGGCCGGCGGAGTCGACGCCGCGTAGCTTGAGGATGTGGTTGCGGGCTGCCACCTCGACGATATCGGACAGATTGCGGCCGGGGCGAATTGGGATCATCGCCTGCTCCACGGGCACACCGAGCAGTTCGAACGGCGCCCGTTCTTCGATCCCAAGGCGGTCGTATTCCGCCGCGGGATCCCAGTGCTGCAGGTTGACGACCAGCTCCAAGCGTTTTTGGTCGCGCACCGACGCGACGCCAAACAAATCTTGCATGTTGATGATGCCGAGGCCACGAATTTCCATGTGGTGCTTGGTCACATCGACGGCCCGGGCCAGCAGCGTCTGTGGGCGCTTGAGCCGAACTTCGACCAGGTCATCGGCGACCAGCCGATGGCCGCCCAGCACCAGTTCGAGCGCGCATTCACTCTTGCCGATACCGCTCGGACCGCGCAGCAACACGCCTACACCGAACACGTCGACCATCACGCCATGGACCGTCGTCAGTGGCGCAACGGCCTCTTCGAGCAACCGTTGCAGGCGGGCAATCGATTCTCGGGTGCTCAGCGATGTTTGCAGCACCGCCGTTCCGGCGGCCGCTGCCGCAGCAGTGAGTTCATCGGGTACGGCCAGGCCGCGTGTGACCACGAAGGCCGGGACGCCTTCGGCGGTCAGCAGGTCGAGAATCTCGCGACGGCGTTCGGGTGACAGGCCCGCCAAATACTGGAGTTCCGTTGCTCCCAGCACCTGGATACGGTCCGGGTGATGGTGGAACAAATGGCCTGCCAGTGCCAAACCCGGGCGATGCAGGTCCAAGGTCGCTACCGCCCGCGTGGCCCCAATGTCAGCTGCCACGGGAACGAGTTCGAGGCCGCTGCGCGAGGCGGCGGCCACTAGCTCGCCGATCGTCGTCGTGCGTTCACGCGCGGCGGTCGAATCGCTCACTCACGCTCCTCGGCATCGGCCGCCGCGGCCGCACGCAGGAGTGCCGCGTCGTCCTCGGCATCGAGCAGAGCCGCACGTACCTGCGGCCGGCGCACGAGCCGCGCGATACGGGCCAAAATTTGCAGATGGGTGGACGCCGTGACGCCTTCGGGCGCCAGCAGCAAAAAGAGGATCCGCACGGGGCGCCCGTCAACCGCATTGAATTCGACGCCACTGCGGTGCAGGCCCAGCGCCAGCCGGATCTCGGGGAATCCTGCCACCTTGCCGTGGGGAATGGCGACCTCCTCACCGATGCCCGTAGAGCCCAGACGTTCGCGGTCCACCAGCACATTGAGGGCAGCGGTGGCCAAGTCCGCGTCGAGGTCGGCAAGCAGCGGCGCTGCGAGCTCGGCAATCACGGCGTCCCGGGAGGTCGCAGCTAGATCGGTGCGCACCGATCCCGGGTGCAGGTAAGGCGTCAGTGGCAGGCTCATGGGATCTCCGTCAGCGGCGATCCGTCCGGCGCTCTTTGTGGCGGCGGAGTTGGCGACGCATCTTGGCGATGGCCTGGTCGACGCTCTTATACATATCGTCGGAATCGGCCCCAGCACTGGTCTTGAGGTCCTTTTGGACCAACGTCAGTTCGGCGCGTTGCGAGCTGCCGTCGAGTGCGAGGATCACGTGCAACACGGCATCTTCGGCCAAAAACGGTTGCAGCTTTTTCTGCAGTTTGTCGGTGACCAGCGCTCGAACGGCATCGGAGGCTTCATGTTGGCGGAACGTGAAATTGAGATTCACAGCAGGTCCTCCTCGTGCATGGGCTGCAGCCGATCGCTGCAGCGGGTTTGCATACTCATCATCATACGGTATGACGCCGCTCCGCCGCCGTACCGAGTCCCAACTCGGTACGATATTTGGCCACCGTGCGTCGGGCGACGTCCATGCCCTCACGCACAAGAAGGTCGGCAATCGCTTGATCCGACAGTGGTTTGCCGGGCAGCTCAGCACCGATCAGGGCGGCGATACGCTGCTTGACGGCATCTTGCGTGTGGTCGCCGCCGACCGACTGTCGAAAGAATATGCGCAAGCTCCACGGGCCGTGTGGCGTGCGTACGTACTTTTGGCTGGTGACGCGGCTGATTGTGCTTTCGTGCAGATCAACCTCGCTGGCGATATCTTTGAGTGTCAGCGGCCCGGCGGCGGCGGGCCCTTCGTCGAGCATCGCACGTTGGCGCCGCACCATGGCCTCGACCACGCGCAGCATCGTCAGTTCACGCTGCTTGAGCGTATCGAGAAACCAGCGTGCTTCGCGCATCTTGTCGCGCAGAAACTTCTGCTCGGCGGCGGAAAACTGGGATGCATCCTCTTCGAAGCGCTGCATGACCTCGCTGCGTTGGATGCGCCGGCTCCACGGGTTGAGCGGTTCGACCCGCCATTCACCGTCACGGCCGCGCACAATCTCGACCTCGGGCGCGACCGAGGCCGGCGTTTCGTGCCGGAAGGCCGAGCCGGGCGCCGGATCGAGTTGCCTGAGCAAGGCCATGGCCTCGGCCACGTCTTCGGGTTCGACCGCCAATTTGACCGCCGCCGCCGCCAGGTCGCTGCGCTCCAACTCATTGCGCGCCTCGACAAGCAGGCGGGCCGCTGACACACTGGCCGCCTCGCCGTGTTCGTCCAACTGCAGCAGCAGGCATTCGCAGAGGTCGCGCGCACCCAGCCCCGGTGGATCGAGTTCCTGCAACAGGCAGCGGGCCTCGGCGACTTCGGCGGCCGTGGTGCCTGTCAGCGCCGCCAATTCGCCGTCGCTTTCGGGTAGCCAGCCCTCAGGCGTCAGGCGCGGCAGCAGCTCGAGCGCCAGCGCCTTGACTGCGGCGTCGGCCGGGCTGATCCGGATCTGGAAATCAAGCGATTCAGGGGTCGGTGGGCCGTCACCTGGGCCGCCATAGCGCTCCCAGGGGTCATAATCAGGGACGTCCGTGCGCCGTGAAAAATCGGTGCCCTCGACGCGGCCCGTGCGCGGGGCGGCCGGGGTGGGGTCGACCCAGGCCAGCATCGGGTTGTCCTGCACCTCCATGGCGATACGGTCTTCAAGTTCGACCTGCGTCATGGCCAGCATCTCGAGCGCGGCCTGCAGTTGTGGCGTCAGAACCAGATCTTGGCGCAGCTTGGTCTGCTGTCCGAGTGAGACGCCGGCAGCCATCAGAGGCGGAACTCCTCTCCCAGATAGATGCGGCGGGCGAGGGGATCGGCCGCAATCGCCTCGGCATCACCGGTGACGACGACCCGCCCTTCGGCCATGACGTAGGCACGATCGCACAACGTCAGCGTCTCGCGCACGTTGTGGTCGGAGATCAGCACGCCGATGCCGCGGGCACAGATACTGCGCACGAGGGCCTGCAAATCCTGCACAGCGATCGGGTCGATTCCGGCGAAGGGTTCGTCGAGCAGGAAAAAGGCCGGGCGCGTGGCCATGGCGCGTGCGATTTCGAGCCGACGCCGCTCGCCGCCCGAGAGCATATAGCCGCGCTGGCCAAGGATATGGTCGAGCCGGAACTCGGCCAGCACCTGCTCGGCCTCGCGGCGCCGTTCGTCGGCGGGTATCCCGCCGATTTCCAGCACGGCTTCGACGTTTTCCAGCACGGTCAGGCGCTGAAAAACGCTGGCCTCCTGCGGCAGGTAACGGATGCCACGCCGCGCCCGTTTGTACAGTGGCTCACCGGTGATTTCGATGTCGTCGACAAGGACGCGACCTTCGTCGGGGCGCTCAATCCCGACGACCATGTAGAACGTCGTCGTTTTGCCGGCGCCGTTGGGGCCGAGCAGGCCGACGGTTTCGCCGGGCTGTACCTCGATGTCGACGCCGTCGACGACGGTGCGTTTACCGAAGCGCTTGCGAAGGCCCAATGCCTGCAGTGTCATGGGTGGGTTTCCGATGGCGGCGTGGTGGCTGCCGCGGGCGCAGCTTCGCGGAGTGTCCCTTGCAAGCGCTCGGATCGCACCGAGGCACGCGCTTCGTCGACAATCAGGCGGTCGGGTTCGCGTAGCAGCTCGATGCGCCGGCCGGCCAGCATGTCGCCGCCCTCCCAAATGCGCGGCGAACCGGTCAGGACGAGGCGCCGCACGGCCGGCTCATAGACGGCGTCGGCGGCGCGGGCGCGCCGATTGGTCTCGACATAACGCACATTGCCGGTGGCGACGATGCGCTCGACGGTCTTGCCGTCCGTGCCGTAGTGCAGAACCATGCGGTCAGCTTCCAAAACGCCGTCCAGATGCTTGACGACGACATTGCCCTCGAGCCGCACGATGCCCTCGTCGCGGCGCGCATCCAGACGATCGCCACGGAAGTCCACCGGATCCTGGGGCGTCGTGGCTGGCGTCGCTGCGACGAGCAAGAAGCAGGCGACGAGACCGACGAAGCGCCTCATGGGCGAATTTCGCCGCGCACGCCGCCCTCCAGAAGCACATGCCCCGTGCGCAAGTCGGCGCTGCCGGTCGGTGCCGTGACGCTGAGACGGCGGTCGCTGAGTTGCAGGCCACCCTGACCACGGTAGACGCCGACGGCCGGATCGCCGATGGCTTCGTGCAATCGTAGACGCATGTCGCCGCGCTCGAGGTTGAGATCGAAAAACGTCCAGTCACCGCTGGCCAGCCGGCCATCCACGCGCGCGGCTTGGCCACGCAGCGTGCCGCTAAGGATCGTGACGCCATCGGCTTGCCAGTTGCCGCCCTTGTCCAAACGCACGCTGCGCGCGGTCCCCGAAAGCCCGTCGGGGCGCGCAAAGGCTACGGTTTCGAGCGAAATCTCGACGCGCAGGTCATCGGCCGCCTGGGCAGGCAAGGCGAGCGACAGGATCGCCAGCAGGGTGAGGGCAACGAGGGGGTGCGGCGTCTGCTTCATCAGGTGACATCTTAGCAAATCGGGTGCCGTTCGTACAGAGCTTGGAACCGTTGCGGCTGCTCGTCGGTTGACGGCAGCCTTGCGGTGACTGTTAGCATATAGGGTAGGGGGGTATCACGGATGGACGCCGAGACGAGACGTAAGGTTGGTGCACGTCTGCGCCGCATCGAGGGCCAAGTGGCGGGTCTGTCCCGCATGGTCGACGAGGACCGCTACTGCATTGATGTGACGCGCCAGGTGTCGAGCGTACAGCAGGCGCTGCACGGCGTAGCCCGAATCGTGATGGAGTCTCACCTGCGGCGCTGCGTGCGTGAGGCGATGCGCGCCGACGACCCGGCAGCCGAAGACCGGGCGGTGCGCGAGATTCTCGATACCGTCTATTCGATACGCAAGCAGTAAGGGGCAGCTCATGACACTCAATCGTTGGGATGTGCCGGTCGAGGGCATGACCTGCGTCAACTGCGCCGGTCGCGTCGAACGGGGCCTCGCCGCGTTGGATGGCGTTCGTACCGCACGCGTCGATCTGGCGTCGCACACCGCCACGGTCGAGGGCGAGGTGGCGCTGGCCGATGTCGTTGCCGCCGTCGACAAGGCTGGCTATACCGTCACGACCAAGATGATCGACCTGCCGGTAGCCGGTATGGACTGCGCAAGCTGCGTTGGGCGCGTCGATGAGGCCGTCGGCGCCTTGCCCGGTGTGCTGTCGGCAACGG
>CAZUAB010000039.1:0-18466 GCA_964617795.1 uncultured bacterium | reverse complement strand
CGAGTCGGTCGGGATTGCTTTTGGCGGCACTGATGTAATTGAGGCCGTGAAAGATGATTGTACGGTCTTCACTGTCGCGCATGAACAGGCCGCGATCACCGTAATTACGGTCAACAGCCGGGTCGGTCGTGCAGGCGGCAAACAAGCTGGCGACAATCGCCAAGTGGATGTATCGACGAATCAACTTCAACCTCCGAAATCAAGGGGCGACACGGGCACGGAGTATTCGTACCGAAGAAGAGTTTACCGAACGGTTCGCAATCCCGCCCACTCGCGTGACAGGGCCTCACGGTCGTCGGGGTGCGCAATCGCAATCAGGGCCTTGGCCCGTTCTCCGAGCGTGCGCCCGAAAAGATCAGCAACACCGTGTTCGGTGACCACCCAATGGACGTGCGCGCGTGTAGTCACGACACCGGCGCCGGGCTTGAGCGTCGCCACGAGGCGCGAACGGCCGTCTTTGGTGCGACTGGGCAGCGCAATGATCGGTTTGCCGCCTTCCGAAAGCGAAGCCCCGCGGATGAAGTCCATCTGGCCGCCCACACCTGAGATGATGCGGCTACCGATGGAGTCGGCGCAAACCTGCCCCGTCAGATCGACCTCCACTGCCGAATTGATCGCGGTCACGCGCGGGTTCTGGCGGATCACCGCCGGGTCGTTGACGTACCCAATGTCGAGTTGCAGCACCGAGGGGTTGTCATCGATGTAGTCATAGAGTCTGCGCGTCCCCATGACGAAGCCGGACACGGTGCGGCCACGGTGCTTGACCTTGCGGCTGTTGTCGATGACACCGGATTCAAGCAGCGGCAGCATCCCGTCCGACCACATTTCGGAGTGGATGCCCAAATGCCGATGATTTCCGAGTTGGGCCAGAACCGCATCGGGGATTCGGCCGATGCCTGTTTGTAGCGTGGCGCCGTCTTCGATCAACTCGGCCACGTGTCGGCCAATCGCCAGTTCGGCCTCGTTGGGCGTCCCGGCATGGGCTTCGGGAAGTTCGTCGTCGACCTCGGCCCAGGCCGCAAAACGATCGATGTGCACCATGCCGTCACCGAGCACCCGTGGCATCCGCGGGTTGACCTGTGCAATCAACAACGGGGCGGCATCGACCGCCGCCCTCGCGACATCGACGCTGGTGCCGAGCGTACACCAGCCGTGCCGATCGGGGGGCGAAACATGCAGTAGCGCCACATCGAGCGGGCGCCGCGCCGAGCGCAAAAGGGCCGGAATTTCAGACAGGAAGCAGGGGAGATAGTCGACGCGATCATCGCCGACGTAACGGCGCATGCCGCCACCGACAAAAAGGTTGGCAACTCGAAAGGACTCTGCGTAGGCCGGATCGGCCCAGACGGGCGCGCCCTCGGTGTGAAGGTGAATCAGCTCGATATCCCGCAGCTCACCGGCGCGCGCGACCAATGCATCAAGCAATCGAAGTGGTGTCGCGGCGGCGCCGTGCACGAACACGCGCATTCCTGAGCGAATCGGTTGAACGGCGGCGGCGGCATCGGCGACTTGGGGCATCGTGGCGTCCTTGGCGGTACGGGGTTTCCCACATGCTACCGCACGGGCCGCGGCGGGCCGAGAGCGCGGCGGGAAAAGACGCGCCACATCTGATGTCAATTCCCTGATAAGGAGATTAACATCCTGCAACGGCTAGTGATTGCCGCTACGCCATCCACGTTCGTGCCGCCCATGTTGATGCGGCTTTGACCGGTCGTAGAGGAGCGCGGCCAGCGCCAAGCGCTCCTCACGTGTCGCCTTGGCGGCCAAGGATTCGATCGCCTCACCGAGTTGTGCACCGCGCGCGATGCGTGCGGCTTGCATGTCGGCGGATGCTTGGCGCCATGCGGTGAGGTCGAATTCCGGTGCAACAAGAACCGAAATCAGCCGGCGATGCTCTTCTGCCCTGCCGCCATGATCTTCGACCGCGGCCCTGCGGGCTGCTGACAATGCGGACCGAAGGGCATCCCGACGCGCCTGGTCCAGCGAGCGCAACGCCTCATGCGCTTCCCGCGGCACAAGGCCGGAACTTGCCGGCGGCGTAAATCCACGGCGGCCGATCCAAACACCGACGGCCACGGCATTGGCCACTAGCGATGCGATCAGCAGAACCCACAACGAGCGGCGCATCATGGGACCTCATCGTCAAGCCACAAGGCCGCGACAGAATCGGATTGCTCGGCGGCCGGCGCCTCGATGAGCGCACCCGTGGCGACACCAATCAAGACCGCGAGGGCGCAGGCTGTTGCAACCGGCCAGGCTGCCCAGCGGTTGAACCAGTCCTCGGCCCAATGCGGATGCCGTTGCGGCTGCGCCAATGCAGCCGCCGCGATTTTTGACGCCAGCCAAGTCGGTGGCGCCGGCGGCTCGGGAGCGTGGCTTTGCAGCAACTTCGTCAGAATATCCTCGCGCTCTGTCTGCTCACTCATGTCGATTTTTCCTCCGTAATTTCCGCGACAAGCGCACCGCGCAACGCCGTACGCGCTCGGGTCACCAATGATTGCAAAGCCTTGAGCCGCAAACCCATCGCCTGCGCAGCTTCACTGCTCGACAGGCCCTCGTGAAACACCAACCGAATGGCCACACGCTGACGCTCCGGCAGGGCCGCAATCGCCGCATTCACGTTCGCTGCCCGGCGTGCCGTCTCTCCGAGCTCATCGGGTGCAGCCGGGCCGGATCCCGCGCCATCGGACGCTTGAAGGCGATTGAGCTCGCCGCGACGGCGCTCGCTGCGCAAACGGTCCAAGGCCAGGTTCACAACGACCCGGTGAAACCACGTGGTGAACCGGGCGCCGCGCCCTGGTTGCCATTGGTCGGGCCGCGTCCAGAGCCTCAGGAAAGCCTCTTGCAGCACGTCCTCAACGTCTTCGCTACGCCCGAGAACCCGCCAGGCAATGCGATGGAATCGTGTTGAGTGGCGTCGCACAAGGGTCGCGAATGCGGCCTCGTCGCCGCCGCGGATGCGCTGCAAAAGCAATTCATCCGCGATATCAACGGCAGCAATCGGCTCCTCTGCCTGGATGATGATTTGCCGCGTCACAGGCTCAAAACGGGGGCGCCGGCCCTCAGCCGGCGCCCCCGTAAAATTACTTGCGCTTCCGAGGACGCTTGTCGTCATCATCGCCGTCATCGTCGTCGTCGTCCTCGCCGCCGCCGCGGCTCGCCTTGCGGCCATCCATCCCGCGCCCACCCATGCCGGCGAACACCTCCGCGACGATGACGCGCTCGGCGGCCGTCAACTTGGCTGCCAATGCAGCAAGCGCCGCGCCGTGCGCCTTGTGGCGCGCAGCTTGGTCAGCGCCCATTGCGTCATGCGCCGCGGTGAAAGCCTTGGCGTCAAAAGGGTCGGCTGCGAAGGCCTTGCTCAAGGTCTCATGCGCCGCTCGCTTGGCTTCGCGTGAGGCGCGGTGATCGTCTCGCAGTTTGGCAAACGTGTCGCGCACCAACTGCGCCTTTTCTTCGGGTAGCTTATCCAAGACGGCATCGAGACGCTCACGCATACTCGATCGGTCATGCATGCCGCGCTGCTCACCTTGGCGTTTTGCGGCCTCACCCTTGCCGCTCTTCGAGCCGGCAAGAACCGGCGTCGCCGTCATCATCAGGACCGCAGCCGCCACAGCCGTCTGGACCAAAATTCGTGATCTCGAATCGAACTTCATGCTCGTTGCTCCTTGGTAGGGGGTTCATCAAGTCTTACGAACGGGCAGGTCATTCGCCTTCGCCTGACGCGCCGAGACGCACCTGTTGATATTCGATCGGGCGCGAAACGGCAAAGGCCGCATCGGCAAATCGTGGTGGCCCAAAACGGCTGGACGCATTGTTGCTCACCGCCACCGGCTCGCGGGGAATACCGAGGAAGTTGCTTTTGAGGCGCCCGTCGCCGTCTAGATCCTGATACACCGACAGCGCGTAGCGTCCCGCGGCCAGGCCCTCGAATGTCGTGATGGCCTTGCCGTCGGAGGGCGTCACGCGTTGGACAAGGGCCTTGGTGCTTGCTGTCGGGAACTCGACCGCGGCAGATTCGGGATAGAGCGCGACCGAAACGGGGGCATCGGGCTGGACGCCGGTCACGGCGACCTCCAAACGGCTGAGAACCGGCGGTGCGGGGGATTGGGCCGAGGCCGCGTCGGCGACCAACAGCAGCACAGCCAGTAGTGTATGTGCACACATATCTAACCGATTCTTCCGGGCTGGCAGCAAACCATCTGCCCACAGCATAGCGCCGACGACTGACCCACGCAGCGGCGGGCGTCCGTTCACAAGAGGCTGCGCGCCCGCCTGGCATGCCCGACCAATGCGTCGCCGCCCGCACGATCGAGTTTGGCCAGCAAGCGTTCGACGCGCGGCCATTGGTCGGCGTACAGGGGCCAGCGTGTGGGCAGTCGGCCGACAACCGCCGGATCCAGTCGAGCCAGCCCGGCAAGATCGGTAAGCCACGCACCAGCCGATCCCGGGGCGCGCCCCAACTGACGACGCCAGGCGGCCATCCATTCGATCCACCGTTCAGGCAACGCGGCGCCCCACAACGCCCGGTCCAGCCGCCAGGCGCCAAGGCGCTTGTAAATGGCTTCTGGGGCGGCTTCATCGGCAATCCGAGCGTGCTCGGCCCAAAGTCGCCCCGGTGCGACGTAGGCCCAGGCCCGCGGGTCGGCAGCAAACGACAAGGCGTCCTGCCACTCGGCAGTGGGCTGCCAACGGGCGCGCTCAAGATAGCGGGCCCCGCGCAACAAGCGGACCGGATCTTCGAGAAGCGTTTGCTGCCCGAGCGGCCGCAAAACGCCGGCACGCAGATCGCTCAGCCCACCGTGCGGATCCACGAGGGCCGGACGTGGCAGCGACGTAAGATCAACCAACATCGCGTTGGCTGTAAAATCCCGGCGCATCAGATCGCTCACGGCATCGCTCGCCGGCAGGATCTCGGGGGTCGCGCCGGGCTGCGGGTAGTGGTCGCGGCGCGGCGTCGCTACGTCGATCAGATCGCCGCCGAGGCGTAACGACATGGTACGGAAGGTGGGGCGCAGGTATAGACTCTGCGCCCCGGTGGCCTCTAGACGATCCGCCAACCCTGTCAGGTCGCCGTCCCAGAGCAGGTCGATATCCGGGCCACCGCGCCCAAGCAAGGTGTCGCGCACGACGCCGCCCACCCAGTAGAGCGTCCCTTGTCCGGCGGCAGCGTCCAGCAGAATCTGGCCGGTCGTTCGCCGTCGCCAACGATCCGCTTCGGCGAGTAAGCGGGCGACATCTTGACCGCTCACGACCGCCCGCGACCCAGCGGATGCGCGTCTTCGACGACCTTGGCGAGCCGTGCGCGCGTCACTTGGGTGTAGATCTCGGTCGTGGAGATGTCGGCATGGCCCAGCATGGCCTGCACAGCACGCAAGTCGGCTCCGTGTTCGAGCAGATGGGTGGCAAAACTGTGCCGCAGGACGTGGGGATGCACTCGTCGGCTGTCGATCCCGGCTTGGCGAGCCGCCGCCTTGATGCGATTCCAAAACTGCTGGCGGGTCATAGCCCGTCCGCGTGCGGTGACGAACACCCACGGCGCACGGCGCCCACCGAGCAGTTGGGCCCGCCCCTCGCGCAGCCACGCATCGAAGGCCTCGGCGGCGCTGTGGCCGAACGGCACCGCCCGCTCTTTGTCGCCTTTGCCGACGACGACGAGTACCCGCTCCTCGCGAAGCACCGACTCCATGCGTAGAGCGACCAATTCGCTGACCCGCAAACCGCTGGCGTAAAGCAGCTCCAGCATGGCGGCGTCACGCTGTCCGAGCGGCGCCGTCGTGTCGGGCGCCGCCAGCAACGCATCGACCTCGGCCGAACTCAATGCCTTGGGTAGATGTTTGGGAAGCTTGGGCGCATCAAGCAGACCGGTAGGATCCGTCGCCACCGCGCCGTCCTGAACAGCCCAGCGGTAGAACGCGCGCAGCGAGGACAGCTTGCGGCTTCGCGACCGTGGAGTCAGACGACGATCGTCGAGATCGGCAAACCAGCAACGCCAATCTTCACGATCAGCCTGAACGAGGTCTTGCCCGCGCCCAGCCAACCATTCGTACGCCTGCGCCAAGTCACCCAGATAGGCATCAACGGTGCGCGGGCTGAGGCGGCGTTCGAGCGTGAGGTGGTCGGACCAGCGGGCCAGTAGAGGTGACCGTGCGGGCGCCGGTGCGGTCAAGCGCTCCAGTCCTCGACGACAAGTCCGGGCACACGCGCGAAGCTGCGGAGATCGCCGGTCACCAGCGTCAGGTTGCGCTCAAGGGCGCTGGCCGCAAGCAAGAGATCCCAAGTTGACCACCCACGAACTTCGGACTGCATCTCGGCGCGGATCCGGGCCGCCGCATCGGCCGCCGGCGCGTCAAATGGCAGCACCGCCAACGGCGCAACGAAGTCTTGCACCAACCGCAGGTTTTCGGCGACACGCTTGCTCTGCCGCGCACCCTGCATCAATTCCGTTAACGTCAGCGCCGACAAGGCGATCTCACCAGGGCGGTGGCGACGCAGACGGGTAGCCACCTTGGGCAGGCTGCCATTCAAGTAACCGATGCAAGTGCCCGTATCCAGCAGGTAGTGAATCATTCTCTTATCTCAGTCGAAGGGCAGCTTAAGATCGCCGACCGGCTTGGTTGACTCGCGCTTCTGTGGTGGTCCGACCCACTTGCCGGAGGTCCGCCCAAACCACCCCTCGGGCCAGCCGCCGCCGAGGCTGCCGCGCGCGATATCCGCCAGATAGCGGGACAAAGACACGCCGGCAGACTCGGCGCGGCGCCGCAGTTCGGTTTCGGTATCTTTGTCAACGTAGAAATGGAGCTGCGCCATCGGTATGTCCTCACATATATTCGAGCACAAGCGGCCCTGTTGGTCAAGCGAAGAACGCCGCCACCTCGTCGACAAACGCATCCGCCGCCTCGACGTGGATCCAATGCCCTGCGGGCAATCGGACGATGCGCAAGTTGGGAAACCAACGTCCATAGAGCGCCTCATCGGCATCCTCGACATACGGAGAACGCTCGCCGCGGATCACCAACGTCGGCCCCTCGTATTGCCGATCGGGCAGCGGGGCATGCAGACCATCGTATGCGTCCGACAACCGCTGCAAGGCAAAGCGCCAACGCCAGGCCCCGGGGCGGCCCTCCAAACTCTTGAGCAAAAACCGGCGGGTGCCGAGATCAGGAATGGCCGCGGCCAGTTGCTCAACGGCGCTGCGCCGGTCCATCAGCGTCTGCAGATCGAGTCCCAGCAGGGCATCGAGTATCCCCCGGTGCAGCGGTGGATAGGCGCGAGGCGCCAAGTCGACGACAATCAGCCGCCGCACCAGCGACGGGTACCTTAGCGCCGTGTCCATGGCGACTCGCGCACCCAGCGAAAACCCAACCAGATCGGACAGACCAACGCCGCCGAGCAGCGCGCCGACGTCGGCCGCCATCGACGCGCTGTCGATTGGATCGGCATGCGGCGATTCACCGTGGTTGCGTAGGTCGGCCAACACGGCGGGGCGGCCGAGGCGGTCCGCGACCTTCCGCGCCGCTGTGCGTAGATTGTCGCGGTCGCCGAGGAACCCATGCAGCCAAACGACGGGTATGCCGCCGTCCGGCCCCAGACGGTCGCGGGTCAACTCAACGGGCGCGGCCTCAGGCACCTCCCCAGGCTCCTTCGCGACGGCTGGTCGGTTGTCCCTCGACCTCGCAGACCCATTCGATGCGCACGGTGGGGGCCAACATGACCCCGACCGAACAGTATTTTTCGACGCCCAGCCGAACCGCGCGCTCCAACTTGGCGGGATCAACCTCACCAACCGCGGTAAAGGAAAGACGGATGGTGTGAAATGGCGACGGAACCGCATCTATGCGCAGGCCTTCGGCAGAAATCCGCAGGTCATCTAGCGCCTGACGGGATTTTTCGAGGATCAGCACGACGTCGATCGCGGCGCAGTTCGCGATGGCTACCAGCACCAATTCCATCGGGCGAAAGCCATCATCGGTGCCGCCGTTTTTGGGCGACGCATCGGTGAATACGACTTTTCCCAGATCATTCTCGGCCCGGAAACGGATGTTGCCTTCACGGCGAATCGCAATTTTCACGCGGGTTCCTCTCTGCCGTCAAACAAGGGGGTGGAAAGATAACGGTCCCCACGGTCGGGGATGATGACGACGACAACAGCGCGGTCGAGTTGGGCAGCGACGGCAAGTGCGGCGGCGACGGCGCCGCCGCCGCTGGCGCCGCAAAAGATCCCTTCGTCACGGGCCAGCCGCCGCGCGGTCTCCTCGGCTTCGGTTTGGGTAACATCCATGATACGGTCGACACGACGATGATCGTAAATACGCGGCAGATAGGCGGCGGGCCAGCGGCGAATCCCCGGAATACAGGCGCCATCCCCCGGCTGCACCCCAACGATTTCGATCTCGGTGTTCTGTGCCTTGAGCCAGGCCGAACAGCCCATGATGGTGCCGGTCGTCCCCATGGAGGAAACAAAGTGCGTGACGCGACCGTCGGTATCCCGCCAAATCTCCGGCCCCGTTCCCTCGAAATGGGCGCGGGGGTTGTCGGGGTTTGAAAACTGGTCGAGCATCCAGGCGCCGCCGTCGGCAACACGTGCACGGGCATAATCGATGGCGCCTTCCATGGACGCGCCTGCCGGCGTCAGGGTTACCTTGGCCCCAAAGGCCTGCATGGTCAAAACCCGCTCCCGCGTTGCGCTGGCTGGCATGACCAACTCGATCGGCCAGCCGGTCATCGAGGCGATCATGGCCAAGGCAATGCCGGTATTGCCGCTGGTCGGCTCGACAATCGTCATCCCCGGCTTGAGCTCACCGCGCTCGACGGCGCCGCGGATCATGAACCACGCGGCACGATCTTTGACAGAGCCGCCGGGGTTGGTGCCTTCGAGCTTGGCAAGCACCTCGACAGCGGTCCGCGCGGGCGCCATGCGCTGCAGGCGGACGAGCGGCGTGTTGCCGATGGTGCCAAGGATGTGGCGATCGCCCGTCGCGAAGCCGGTCATCAGGTCATGCGCCTTTCGGGAGACCTACAGAGTACCAGCCACGGGGATTTTCGTCAGTCCGCTGGCGCTTGCCCAAAGTCGGGCCCGCCGGCGGCCAGAAACGCCTCTTCCCCGGCCTGCTGAGCCCGGCCAAGAATAGCGTTGCGGTGGGGGAAACGGCCGAACCGCGCAATGATGTCGCGATGCTCGCGGGCGTATTTGAGATGAATTTCGAGTAGCTCCCGCCAACCCGGCTCGGCCGTGGCGGCCAAATCCTCGTAAAGCGCCACGCTGCGCGTTTGGGCAGCGAGATCTTCGGCGTGCTGGAAGGGCAAATAGAGGAAGGCTCGCTCAATCGGGCCGAGCTCGCCCAAGCGACCCGCGGCGATGGTCGCGTCGGCAATCGCGGCCGCCTTGGCGTCGGACGCAAACGCAGCGGGCAGCCCCCGGTAGATGTTGCGCGGAAATTGGTCCAGTACAAGCACCAGGGCCAGCGCACCCTGCGGCGTTGATGCCCAGCCGTCGAGCAGGCCCCGCCCGGCGGCGGCAACGGTGCCCGCAAAGCGATCCCTGACCGCTTGATCGACCGCCTCGCCGCCGCCAAACCACCACGCAACCCGCGCCTGGGCCGCAGCGGGATTCTGCTCGGTACCGTCAAACCAGAATTCGAGGACATCGGCGGCGGTGACGATCGGCATGGCTGGTTAGGCTCCCTTCAGGTATCGAGGCGCGGCCCGACCGCATTGTATGTGCGGTGAACTCCCTTCAGAGCGTACCACGTTCGGCGTCAAGGTTCCCGTCGAGGCCACCCGGTATCATGACTTTGTGCTGATCCGATTCGCCAGCCCCGCCGCCGCTGTTCGCCTTGCGCTGCTCCTGACGCTCGTGTTGGGCCTATGGTTACGCGGGCGCTGGGCGGGATGGCCGTTACCGGCCTGGTCGGATGTGACATTGCGGCACGCGCACATGCATCTTGGTTGGTACGGCGTACTGGTACCACTGGCATGGGCGCTCTGGATCCGGCTTGGCGTAGCGCTGCCCAAACGTGGCTGGACCGTGGTCTACGGACTCGCCGTCGCGGTCGCCACGGCCGGCTTTTTGGCTGTGGGGTACGGCCCGGCCGCCATCGTCGGATCGACGGTCGTGCTTGCCGTCTGGCTGCGGGCAGCGTGGGCGCTGGCCCCACGCTGCCGCGCATCGCACGACTGGCTGGCTGTCGTCGCACCCGGGTTGCTGCTGGCCGCCCTCTGTATCCCCCCGATCGCTGTTTTTACACGCCGCGACCCCGCGCTGGGGATCCAGTTGGTTCGAACATTTCTCGGCTTGATGACGTGGCTCGTCCTGGTGCCCACGCTGCTGGCCGCACGCGGCGCTCGCCCGCCACGCAGCGTTGTTTGGCTACTGGCGGGCATCGCGACCGCCCTGTGGTTCGGCGGCGCTTGGCACCCGATCCTCACTGCCGGCCCCATTGCCCTCGGGTTCTTACTGGCGGTACGCGCATTCGTCGGAGGATCGCAGATGGGGCTGGGCGAACGCGTTTTGTGGCTGGGGGTCGGCGCCGGTGTTGCAGCCTACGGCGCCACCGCAACGCCGCTTGACCACATGACGGGGGTTGCTGCTGTCCATGCGCTCACGCTCGGTCCCGTGGCCGTATCCGCACTTGCGGCCTTCGATCGAGTAAGGCCGGTCTGGGCGTTTCAGCTTGTGCCTTTCGCCGGGCTGACGATGGCGGCTGCGCTTGTCGCCCCGCATGTCGGCATGTACGCCCACACACAGAGCGTCGCAGCCTGGTCGGGCGTGGGCGCCTTGACCGGATTTGTCGCCCTGATCATCCGTAGACGCTGAACTCCCGATGATTCGCGCAGCGGCGATGCCGCGGTTAGCATGGCCAACATGCCGCGATTGATTCTCGTTCGCCACGGTCAGGCCTCCTTGTTCGGGGCCGATTATGATGTCCTTAGCCCGCTGGGCGAGCAGCAAGGTGCGGCGCTCGGTGCGTATTGGGCCCGCGAAGCGTTCCAGCCGGACCGCGTTGTCAGCGGACCGCGCAAGCGGCATATCGGCACGTGGTCAGCCGCACGCAGCACGTGGCCGGCGGCCCCCGAAGCGGTTGTCGACGCGGCCTTCGACGAATACCCGGCGACCGATCTGGTGGCGCGGAGTTTGGCCGACCCCGCCACGGGCGCAGACCCCGAGTTGGGCCCGGCCCTGCGTGCCCTACAGAACGCCGAAATCGATCGGGCGCGCCGCTTTCAGGAGTTTTTCGCCGTACTGACAGCACGCTATGTCGCAGGGCAGACCGGCTGGGATGGACTGGAAACCTGGGCCGAGTTTCGCGAGCGGGTCAAGACGGCCGCCCTTGAGTTGGCTACGGACCGACCCGACGCTGACAAAACCGTCATCATCACGTCGGGCGGGGCGATGGCTGTGCTTGCCGGTGCCGCACTCGGGATCGACGACCACGGCATGCTTGAGTTGGCCTGGCGCATCCGCAATGCGGCCATCGTCGAGCTGATTTGGCAGCGCGGCAGCGCTGAGCCGCGGTTCGGCCTCGATATCTTCAACGCACACCCCCATCTTGGCCGGGATTTGATAAGCTGGCGCTAGACACTTCGAAAGGACACACCTCCATGGATTTTTCGATTCCAGAACGCGTCCAGACGCTCAAAGACCGCTATCATGCCTTTGTGCGCGACGAAGTGCTGCCCCGTGAACAGCTCGTTGCCGAACTCGGGTTCAAGGGCGCCCTGCCCCAACTCGAAGCACTGCGCTCAATCGCCAAAGACGCGGGCCTGTGGGCGCCGCAAGTGCCGCGCGACTTCGGTGGCCTCGGCATGCCGTTGGTCGAGTTCGCCCATGTGGCCGAAGAACTGGGCCGCAGCCCGCTCGGCCATTGGGCCTGCAATTGCCAGGCGCCGGATGCCGGCAATATCGAGTTGCTTTTGCACAGCGGCAGCCCCGACCAAAGGTCGCGTTGGCTGCGGCCGCTGATCGACGGTGAGATCCGCTCCTGTTTTTCGATGACCGAACCCGCCTTGGCTGGCTCCAACCCAGTCGAGCTGGCCACAACGGCCGTTCGTGACGGAGACGGCTGGCAGTTGGATGGGCACAAATGGTTCACAACAAGCGCCGATGGCGCCGCCTTCGCCATCGTCATGGCCGTCACCGATCCCGAAAACCCAACGCCCTGGGCCCGTGCGTCGATGTTTCTGGTACCCCTAAATAGCCCCGGTGTTCGCCTCGTACGCAATATCCCGGTCGGTGGGCATACCGGCAGCGATTGGGCCAGCCATGGCGAACTCGCCTATGAGGGCGTCAAGCTCCCCGCCGACGCCTTGATTGGCCAGCAAGGGACAGGCTTTGTGCTGGCGCAGGAGCGCCTCGGGCCCGGCCGTATCCACCACTGCATGCGTTGGATCGGCATCGCCGAGCGCGCCCTTGACATGATGTGCCGTCGTGCGGCCGACCGTGAACTCTCGCCGGGCAAGCCATTGGCCTCGCGGCAGGTGGTACAGCACTGGATTGCCGACAGTCGCGCCGAGATCCACGCGTCTCGGCTGATGGTCCTGCACGCAGCCTGGCAGATCGATCGCGAAGGCCTCTACGCTGCCCGCGAGAATATCTCGCTGATCAAATTCACCGTGGCCGGCATGCTGCAACGCGTACTGGACCGGGCCATCCAGGTGCATGGCGCACTTGGCATCACCGATGACACGCCGCTTGCGCTGTGGTGGGGTCATGAACGCGGCGCGCGCATCTATGACGGTCCCGATGAGGTTCACCGTGACGTCGTAGCGCGGCGCATCCTGCGTGCGTACGGCGCCGAACCTGGGAAGAGCCACACATGAGCGGGCCGCTCGACGGCGCCAAACCGGTTCGCCCCGAAGACGCCCCCGATCTCGACGCACTGACGCCATTTCTGGCAGCACAGATCGATGGCCTCGAAGCGCCCCTTGTCGTCGAGCAATTTCCCGGTGGGCATTCGAATCTGACTTTTTTGCTGCGTGACGCCGCCGGGCGTGAATTTGTCCTGCGTCGTCCCCCCCGGGGCGCCGCGATCGCCACGGCCCACGACATGTCCCGCGAGGCACGCACCTTGCGTTCGATCCGGCCTCACTTCCCGCGCGTGCCCAACGTGCTTGCCGAAAGCGACGCCGGAGGACCACTGGGGGTGCCATTCTATGTGATGGAGCGGCTGCGCGGCGTCATCCTGCGCAGTTCGACACCTGCGGTCGTGCCCGATGCGGCCCAGATGCGCCGACTGAGCACGGGGCTTGTCGATGACTTGGCCCTTCTGCACGCACTGGACCTTGATTCAACGGGGCTGCGCGATCTGGGACGTCCGGAGGGCTACGCACGCCGCCAAATCGCTGGCTGGACGAAGCGTTATTTCGCGGCAAAAACCGACAACATCCCGGAGATTGAACGTACGGCGGCCTGGTTGGCGGAAGGGATTCCTGACAAAGGGCAACCGGCCCTGATGCACAACGACTGGAAATACGACAACGTCGTACTCGACCCCGACGACCTTGGCCGCATTATCGGAGTGCTTGACTGGGAGATGTCCACCGTGGGAGATCCGGCGCTCGATCTGGGCACGGCGCTTGGCTATTGGGTGGACCCCGACGACAGTACCGAAATGAAGATGATGCCGCTCGGCCCCACGACGCTCCCGGGCAATCTATGCCGTAGTGAGGTTGTTGCACGATGGGCCACCCAGACGGGGCGCGATCCTGGCGATCCGGTCTGGCTGTACGCCTATGGCCTGTTCAAGGTTGCCGTTATTGCCCAGCAGATCTACGCCCGCTTCAAATCCGGCCACTCCAGCGATCCACGATTCGGCGCCATGATCATGGGTGTGATGATCTTGGGCCGCCAGGCCACGCGCGCGATCGACGCCGGCCGGATCGACGGACTGGGCTGACGCCGGGCCGACACCACCGGACAGACGGCCGCATTTGTGCCATCATGTCCGCAGATCACGAAACGGAGCCCGCCCCGTGTCCCCGCCCCCGACCGCAGTGCCCGCCCTCCCCTGGGAGGCGCCCGACAGCGTCGGTATCGTCGAAACGCGGACTTGGCGCCTGCCGAGTCCGTTGACGACGGAAAGCGGCGAAGTGCTACCGGAGGTCGAAGTCGCCTACGAGACCTACGGGACACTCGCCCCCGACGCATCGAACGCAATTCTCGTCTGCCACGCACTAACCGGTGACGCCCACGCAGCCGGCTGGCAGGCCGCGACAGCCGAGCGCTGGCGTACCGAGCAGATCGACGGTCGGCCGCGGCCCGAGGGTGCGGCCAGTCCCAAACCGGGCTGGTGGGACGTGATGATCGGCCCTGGCAAGGCCTTCGACACTCGTCGCTTCTTTGTCGTCAGTGCCAATGTGCTGGGCGGCTGCATGGGCACGACCGGCCCGGCCAGCATCAATCCTGCAACCGGACAGGCCTGGGGCGTGCGCTTCCCGCTCGTGACTGTTCAGGACATGGTTGAAGTCCAGCGCCATCTCGCCGACCACCTGGGAATCGGGCAATGGTTTTCCATCACCGGGGGCAGCCTCGGGGGGATGCAAGCGCTCAGTTGGGCGATCCGCTATCCGCACCGTGTGCGTAGCGTCATCCCGATTGCGACGGCAGCCGCATTGTCGCCGCAGGGGATCGCCTTCAACGCAACCGGTCGGCGTGCGATTACGTCGGATCCGGATTGGCTGAATGGGGACTATCAAATGGCGGGGTGCTCGCCCGAAAAAGGGCTCGCCGTCGCCCGGATGATTGGGCACATCACCTACCTGTCCGAAGAATCCATGCAGGCCAAGTTTGGGCGGCGCGGTCACCGCCTGTCCGACGTCAAAGTGACCGATACCCAGTTTGAGGTTGAAAGTTACCTTGAGCATCAAGGGAACACATTCATCCGGCGTTTCGATGCCAACACCTACCTTTACGTCACCAAGGCCATGGATTTGTTCGATCTGCGCACCGAGGGCGACGGCGACCTACGCCGCGCCTTTGCGCAGAGTACACGCGCCCGCTGGCTTGTCATCAGCTTTTCCAGCGACTGGTTGTTTCCGCCGGCACAATCACGCGAGATCGTGCGTGCGTTGCGGGGAAACCTCGCCGACGTCACCTACTACGAGATCCGCTCTTCGTACGGCCACGACGCGTTCCTGCTGGAAGTTGACGAGATGACCGACCTGATCCGCTTGTTCCTCGATCGGGTCGAAAGCAAAGGAGAGAGCCGCTTTGTCGAAGACGAGGACTGAGCACGTGATCGCCTCCGAGGAGCGCCGCCTCGACCCTTGGGTCGAGGCGGTCGTGCCGCACCGTGCCCGAGTACTCGATTTGGGCTGTGGTTCAGGCGAGTTGCTGGAGCGGTTGATCGTCAGCCGCGACATCCAGGCGCGTGGTGTAGAGATTGATCCCGAAGGGGTCAAAGCCTGCATCGGCAAAGGCTTGGCCGTGTATCAAAGCGATATCGATGAGGGCTTGTCAGACTTCGAGGAGGGCATTCTCGATATCGTCATCCTGCACATGACGCTGTCTATGCTTTGGCGGCCCGACGCCGTTCTATCGGACATGGTCCGGATTGGCAGACAAGCCGTGATCAGCTTCCACAACGCGGGCTGGCTACCGCGCCGTTGGAATTTCGTCCAACATGGCCGAATCGACGCCCTCCTGCCCGAAAGCTACCCGTGGTACCGCAGCCCACACGTTCGGCCCTTTTCGATTGCCGACTTTGAAACGCTGTGCGAGCCCTTGGGTATTCGTATCGTCGAACGTACATTCGTCGATCGCACGTTTCGCCAGCTCGATGGGTTGTTTGCTCGCTGGCCGCAAGATTGGGCCTACGCCGCCGTGTACCTCATCGAACGACGCGATGGGCCTGCCGGGCCTGCGGGCGCCTGAGTACCTGTCCGGGACCGGCGCCGCCCTGAGGGTGCGCCGAATGCGGCCGGACGATGCAAGTGCCTGGGCCTGAATGCACGAAAGGGACGGCCAACGGCCATCCCTTTCGTAAATCGGATCGCCCTGCAAAGGGCGCCGGCGAGGCGTTCAGGACTCGACGACCGAAATCCACTTGCGGTTCTTGGGGCCGCCGACCGAGAATTTGACGAAGCCGTCCGTCAGCGCAAACAACGTGTAGTCTTTGCCCGTACCGACGCCGGCGCCGGCATGAAAGGTCGAGCCAACCTGGCGAACGATGATGTTGCCAGCCAACACCTTCTCGCCGCCGTATTTCTTGACGCCGCGGTATTGGGCGTTCGAGTCGCGGCCGTTGCGGGTACTACCTTGACCTTTTTTGTGTGCCATCTGCTTTACTCCCTCAAGCCTGAATCGCGGTGATTTCAACCACGGTCAGGTGCTGACGGTGGCCGACTTTTCTCTTGGAATCCTTACGGCGGCGCTTGCGGAATGCGATGAGCTTCTCGCCGCGCTTCTGTTCGAGGACCTTTGCCGTAACCTTGGCGCCGTCGACGGCCGGGCTCCCGACCCTGACGTCTTCGCCTTCGGATACGAGGAGAACCTTTTCGAACACCACATCGGCGCCCGGCTCAAGGTCAAGGAGCTCAATCGTTACTTTGTCCTGCGGCGCAACTTTGTACTGTTTGCCACCGGTTTCGATGATCGCGAACATGCTGTACATCCCCGGGTTCGGCACCGGCCGTTTGGCGGGCAGTGCAATCTAAAACGATGATTGTAGCAGACTGCGCGCGGATTTTCAATTCCGACAAGTGCCGCCGATTTCAACCCATAAGGTGGCGACCGAACCAGTCGATCGAGGCTCGCATAGCGGCCCGGGCATCGGCCTGCCACCAAAGATTGGCGAAGCCGTGTACGCCGCCGCGATACTCCACAAGGCGATTCTGGTGCCCGGCCTCGCACAAGGCCTCGGCATAGCGTCGCGATTGCCCCAGCAGCGGATCGCGCGTACCGACGTGCAGCAGCGTGGGGGGCAGCCGCTGCTGCGTTCCTACATAACGAATGGGGCTGGCCTGTTCTGGCAGCTCGGACGAGGCCCATTGGGCGCCAAAAAGGTTTCGCATGATCTGCGGTGTGCGATGATATCGGACGCGCGAAAAGCGGGCGAAGTCGAACACGCCGTACCAATGAACGGCCGCCGCCACAGCCGGCAATTCAACGCCCTTGGACTGCGGCGCCACAGCCGCCCAGGCGCTGAGGTGCCCGCCCGCGCTGTCGCCGAATACGCCGACTTGCCCGGCGGCGCCAGCAAAGTTCCCCGCCTCACGGCGCAACCAAGCCAAGGCCGCTGCCGCGTCTTCGCCGCAGGCCGGCCAGCGGTGGCGGGGCGCCAAGCGGTATTGCACCACTGCCGTCAGAAATCCGGCCCGTGCGAAGGCCGCTGCCTGATGGCCAATGTTTTCCTTACGGCCGAGGGTCCACGCACCGCCGTGAAAACCGGCCAGTACAGGATGCGGGCCAGCGCGCTGCGGAAGATAAAGGTCCAGGCGAAGCGGTCCGTCCCCGGTATCCTTGTAGACCAAATTTCGCAGCACGCGGTATCCGATGCCGTGCCCAGCGCGCGAGACGAACGGCAGAACGACGTTGACACCTGGCGCAAGCAACGGACCGGCCAGCCGGTCGGCTCGGTTGATCAGGCGCATCGACAGCGGGACGGCGTCGGCCATAGATCCTATCGTACCGCAGCATCTGCAGATTCGGCAATAGATCCGCCCAGCGCACTGCGTCATTGCCTAGAGCCCATTGTTACAGATGTTTTGCGGCTTTCAAACCGCCATTTGACACGGTTGACGCGGTGCGTTACACTGTCTCCGAAGGCTGAGAGAGAAACATCCATTCTTTCTCGGCTGGGCCACGAAACCACGTCACGTATTCGGAAACGAAAACAGAGGAGAATGACGATGAGCCAATTGAACTGGGAAACGCTGCAGACCAAGGGCCAAGAACTCGCTGCGCAGTCGAAAGAATTGATCGACTTGGCACGTGCGACCGGCAAGAGCTACGTGGACACCGCGCGCACCACGATCGAAGCCGAGGCCAAAGGGCTGCTTGGCTTGGTACGTGAAGCCGAAGTGAAGGGCCAGGCGGTGCTGCAAGATCGCTTTGCCCGCCAATTGGCGCAGTTGCGCTCGCTGGAAGGCGAATTGCGCGGTCGCGCCGAAAAGATTGCCGCTGATGTCCGGCCGCAGGTCATTGAGCGCGTTCCGGCACTGACGCCTGTACTTGACCGGGTCGAAGAACTCGTCAAGACCGTCGACGGCCGCCTGCAAGGCTGGCTGGCCGGCGCCGCCGCCCACGCGGCCGCCCCGATCGAAGGCTACGACGACCTGTCCGCCAAGGCCGTCGTCGCCAAATTGGCCGATCTTGACGCGGCCACGTTGCAGGCCGTTCGTGCCTACGAAGTGGCCAACAAGGACCGCGTCACGGTGATCCGCGAGATCGACGCCAAGCTCGCCTAAGCTGCCCGCGACCTCCGCCGAAGCCCCCGTTTTGGCATTGCGCCGAAGCGGGGGTTTCGTT
>CAZUAB010000038.1:0-18637 GCA_964617795.1 uncultured bacterium | reverse complement strand
CCCGCCAAGGAGGAGTACCCAATGACCTGTTCGACAATGCGAAAAATGGCCCGACTGGCCCTGCCGGCCTTTGCAGCCGTGCTGTTGTCGGCCCCCACAATGGCCGCCGATGCCGCCGCCGCCAAGGCCGACTACGACAAGCTCTGCGCCAGCTGCCACGGCGCGACGGGCAAGGGAGACGGCCCAACCGGTGCAGCCTTCCCGACCAAGCCGCGCAGCTTTGGCGACGCCGCTTGGCAAGCCTCCGTCGATGACGCACGGCTTTCCAAGGCGATCACAGGCGGCGGTGCAGCCGTCGGCGCGGCGCCATTTATGCCGCCGTTCCCCAGCCTCAAGCCCGATCAGGTGGCCAATCTGGTCGCCCTGATCCGCAGCTTCAAGCCCTGATTTTTGACTGCCTGCCTCCGACGCCGCCCGTAGGCGTCGTCGGAGGCATTCCCTTCGTCATCGGCAGTACAAGTGCCAGACTGCGGTGCTGCGGACCATGATCGAACCCACCACCCTTACTGCGATCCCCCGCTTTGCTGGGCTCGACCCAAGCGCCAAAGCGTGGATCGCCGCGCGGCTGATTCGGCGGCGCTGGACACGTGGCGATACGATCTGTCGTGACGGAGCCCCTAGCGATGCGCTGTACTTGGTTGAAGCCGGTGCCGTAAAGGTGGTCAAGGTGCTCGAGTCGGGCCGCGAACTGATTCTCGGCATCTTCCATGCCGGTGAGGCCTTCGGTGAGGTGGCTTTGATCGACGGTGCCGGCTACCCGGCCAATGTGGTCGCTCATGATGATGCAACCTGCCTGATCTTGTCGCGCGCCGACTACTACGACCTGATGACGCGCTACCCTGAAGCACCGCTGGCGACGATTCGTGACCTGACCTTGCGAATGCGTACCCTCAGGCGCCGCATGGAGGATCTCGGCGGCGGCGGTGTGGAATATCGGGTTGCGCGGGTGTTACTGACGCTGGCGACGCGCTGCGGCGAACCCGACGGCAACGGCGTACGGATTGCACTCACGCTGACGCGTCAGGAACTCGCCGGTATGGTCGGTGCACGTGTCGAAACAGTGATCCGCATTCTCAGCCGTTGGGCCCGCGCCGGTTGGCTGCGGCTGACACCGGCGGGCATCACCATCGACGACCACGACAGCCTAGAAGCCGTGGCCAATGAGGGTGGCAACGGATGAACACGGCCAATGGATCGACGTCAGCCATCGCTGCGGCGCACAGACACCACCCAGTGCTCTGCGTCGAGCGCAACGGCATCCACCTGCAAACCCATCCGCTCGAACTGCCGGAGCAACGGCCGTGGCTCGAACAGGGCGTGAATCCGCAGCACGTCGCCGACGATGATCTGTGCCACGCAATGCATGATCACTTGATAGGGTTCGCCGCCCACTTCAAGCATCGGGCGCACATCCAAATCGTATTCCGGCGGACTCGCCGAAAACTCAACGGAAGCTTCATCTCCCTCGCGCAATACGATCGGCATCGCCGCCCTCCTGTCGTCCAGCAGTCCACTTATTTTGCACAACAAACAGACGGTCGACACTGACATTCGTCATTATGCCGAAATGCCGGTAAACACGTTTCGACTTATACTGAATAGAGTGAGAATGCCACGCGCATGCTCGCCAATACAAGGATTCGCCCCATGACATCCCCTCTGCAATCGCCGTGGCTGCCCGAGCCGCCTAAACGAGCCGCCTGGCTGGCCGGCCCGGTTCGCACATGGCGTAGTTTTGACGCCTTCGTCGAACGCCTTTTTCGCACGGTCGGCAACCCGCTTCATCAGTCCGGAACGATTGCAATTCTCGGCTTTCTGGTGATGATCGTCTCCGGCCTGATCTTGCTCATTTTCTATCAGCTCGACGATCCGTGGGGATCGACAGCCGCTATCGAGCGCGAAATTCCGCTCGGCTCTTGGCTACGCGCACTGCACCGCTACGGCGCCGACATTGCGGTGGTCGCAACGGGCATCCACGCACTGCGTATGTTCATTGCCGGCCGTATCTGGGGCGCGCGGTCAAGGGCCTGGTGGAGCGGGCTTCTACTCACCTTCACCGTTCTGCTCTGCGGCTGGACCGGTCTGATGCTCGTCTGGGATGCACAAGGGATGTGGGTAGGCCGCATCATTGCAAGCATGATCGATGTGCTGCCGATTCTGCCGTCACCACTCAGCCGTCTGTTTGCGCACCCCGAGCCACCAACCCGCGCCTTCTTTTTTCTCCAGCTCTTCCTGCACGTGGCCATGCCGCTCGGCCTGCTGGTTCTGATGCTCGTGCACGTGTCGCATTTGCAGCGACCTGCGCTGCTGCCGCCCAAGCGACTGACGATCTTTCTGCTTGTGGCACTCGCTGTTCTCTCGTTTTCGATTGCGGCGCCGCTCGGCCCACAAGGTGACCCGCTGATTCTGGCGCCCAGCTTCGTCGCCGATATTTGGTACATTGCGCCGCTACAATTCGTTTCACTTTTTCCACCCGGTGTCGCCTGGCTGGTGGTCATCGCTTTGTTTGCCGCCGGACTGCAGGTGCCACGTCTGGTACGGCCCGCCAAGGTCGAACTTGAGCCGAGCTGGGTCGACGAAAACCGCTGCACGGGCTGCACGACGTGCTACGAGGACTGCCCGTACGGCGCCATTTCGATGGTGTTGCGCGCCGAACCCTCGCCGCTGTCCGAATTCGTCGCCCGGGTCGATCCCGACCGCTGTGTAAGTTGCGGCATTTGCGCCGCATCCTGCGCCCCTATGGGCATTGGACCCGAAGGACGCACAGGACGTCAGCAGATTGCCGTGCTACGGACGGCCATGCGGGACGTGCCGCCGACCTCCGGGGAAGTGGTCGTATTCGCCTGTCAAGAAGGCATCGGCCCAGATGTAGCACGAGCTGTCCCGGGCGCACGGCTAATCGAGGTCGGCTGCGCTGGCTCCGTCCATACCGCGGCCATCGAAGGGGCGCTGCGCAACGGTGCCGCCGGCGTCGCGGTGCTAGCCTGCCCGCACCGTGATGCGTTTTTCCGTGAGGGACCCAAGTGGCTTGAAGCGCGCGTCTTCGATGGCCGGGAAGCCGATCTCAAGCCACGCGTCGACCGCGCCCGCGTGAAGATCCTCAGCCTTGGCAGCGCCGAGTTCATTGAAGGCATTGCCGCGCTTTCCGCATTCCGTGACGGCCTGGCACCGGCGGAGCCCATGGGCCCTGCGGTCGCCGACGAGTGCGAACCTGTCGAAGAGGAGGCCAACC
Source organism: uncultured bacterium (assembly GCA_964617795.1). Taxonomy (GTDB): domain Bacteria; phylum J088; class J088; order J088; family J088; genus CAZUAB01. Next base: position 15,405 of record CAZUAB010000038.1, on the reverse strand, counting down.
GTGCCCAAGTTTGATCTGGCCGGGCTCGTCGGCCTGGCGGCCGGCAGCACCGTCATCTTCGGTGCGATGCTGCTGATCGGGCGCGTGCCCTTTGGCACCTTGCCGACCGATCGGTCCGAACTGCGCCTGTCGCTGCGCTCAGACCGCGGCTACACCGAGGTCTGCGTCACGCGTACGCAAGAGGAGTTGCTGAAACTGCCGCCGCAGATGCGCAAGCCGCGCCAGTGCGAGCGCAGCGTCTTGGAGTACGGCCTGATGGTAACCGTCGATGGCCTGCGCGTGGTCGACCAGCGCTTGCGCCCCGGTGGTGCCTTTGGTGACCGGCCCGTGGTCGTCGACAGTCATGTTCCGATGGATCCTGGCGAGCGGACAGTCTCGCTCTGGTTCGGCCCCCTTGTTACCGAGGTTGCTGAGGGCGCCAATATACCGGCGGCATACGAACTTCCGACCACCGCCATGACGTTCGAACCCGGTCGCGCAATTCTCGTGGAACTGGAAACCGGCGAACGCGGCTTCTCTGTTTTCAACTGAGGCATTGGTGCGCGGGCGTGGCCCGCAAATAGTTAGCCGGGCAAGTCGCGCAAACGTTGGAGCGCTTGCTGCACGGCTCGCTCCGAAGGGCTGTTGAGCCCGTATTGCAACCGACCGGCTGCATCAAGTACGTAGACCAGCGCCGGATGCGTGACCTCGCCGTCCTGCTCGTTGCGCTCGTACGGCATATCCCACGCCTTAAGTGCGGTCGTCACGTCCTCGACAGACCCCGACAGCACGGCATCGCCTGCCGAAGCATCGATTTCCCAACTCTCGGCCAAGGACGGCAGCGACGACGGCGTGTCGCGCCACGGATCAAGCGTGACGATCAGCAGACGGGCCGGAATGCCTTCGGCACGCGCCGCCGTGACCGCCTCGCGGGTCACGTGCACGATCGCCGGACAGATTGTGGAGCAGTGCGCATAGGCAAAGGTCACCACCAACAAGGTCCCGGCCTCAGCCTCAATCGTGCGAACAGCGCCGGTCTGGTCGACCAGGCCCAAAGGCCCTGCGTCGCGGTTCATTTGCGGATAGTCGGGTGCCAAATCGCCGCTTTCGATGAATGCGAATTCTGCCTCGATGCGGGCGGCATTGACAAACGCCATTCCGACATTGAATCCTACCGCCGCCAGCAGCATCGCACCGACGGCCATAGCCGTACGATGACGCTGCGTAACGAACTGCAGGCCCTCACGTAGAGCGTCTCCCCAGACAGCCAGCAAAAATCCCAGCATCGACAGAGGCCCAACGATCAAAAGCCCCCAGCCCCAGGTATCAGGCAATCCGTTGGGCTGCGTGCCGAAACACACGGTCTGTGCCCGAACGAGTGTCGGGGCAAGCGCACCAAAAGGTGCAAACGCAAACAGCCACCACAACGTGGTGACAATCCACCAAAAAAAGAAGGCCCGCAGCGCAAACCGCTGCTCGTCCGGATCGTGACGGGTTTCGGTCGTGTTCATGGCAGGCCTCCTGTTCGAAAACAACACGCCTTCGCGCACCCGCCGAAGCGGGTGCGCGAAGGCCAATACGCTAGCCGATCTTCCAGATCATGGAGAGCAGCTTCCAGTTCGTGAAGTAATACAAAATGAAGGCCACAAGGAACACGCCAACGAGAATCAACGTGCCCGGGGCGCCTTCGGCATGCGCCTTGGCCGAAGCCTCGGCCGAATGCGTTTGGGCTGGCAGTTTGAGCAAGCCCTGCGGAATGCCGCTTGTGTCCCCGCCCAAATTGGCGAAATCGAGCTTGCGACCGAAAAACACCGTCACCACAGCCACCGTGATGTACATCAACACGGCAGTCGCGGCCGTGAGGCCCCCGATCGCGCCGATCGCCATGGTCAAGTCCGCCGCCGGCGGAAACTCAAGGCTGAAAGGCGCCCCGGTGAACGCTGTGTCGGCATGACGACGCGGCACGCCGAAGCTCCCCGCGAAGGTCATCCCCATGGCCATTGTGGTAATCCCGATCGCAAACAAATAGGGGACCGCCTTCGCCCAGCTCCAAAGCGCCACACGCTTGCGGAAAATCAGCGGCAGCACGTAGAAGGTCAGCGACATAAACGCCAGCGCAGTGCCACCGACGACCGTCACGTGGAAGTGGCCGGGAATACGCAGCGTATTGTGGGCGATGATGTTGATCTGCTCGGAGCCGAGCGTGACGCCCGTAATGCCGCCGAGGAAGCCGAAGATCACAATCGAGAACACCGTACCACTGAAACCCGGATCACCCCATGGCGCCTTGCGGAGCCACTCGAAGCGGCCGTTGACATAGCCGCGCAGACGCATACCGACCTCGAAGCCGGCCGGTACCGTGAACCCGTGAATCATCGAGGCCAACACGGCCAAGTACATGGCGTAGCTGGTGTTCCAAACCTTCCAGGCCGGGCCAAAGCCCGGGTCGACGAGCAGGTGGTGCGCACTGGCCATCGAAATGAAGAGGATGTAGAGCACGAAAGCCAGACGGCTGATCTTCTCGTTCAACACAACACCGCCGACTGTGATGCCGGCCATGAAGTACCAAACAGCAACCATGGCGGCCACGTTGATCTGCTGCGACGCGTGACCGAGGCCCCAGAAGATCAAGCGATACATCTGTGGGTCAACGTGCATCAAGTTCATCGACCACAGCAAGGTCGGAATATAGATCGCGGCGCCGTGCAACAGAGTGATGACGGCGATGATTGCCGCCGTCAGTGCCCCAAACGTTACCAGCGGCATCGACCCTTCGTAGGTATTCTCCTTCTTGGCGACGACGAGCGACGCAAAGAACAGCAGGGTGGCGATCAACGCCCCGACTGCAAACAGGATGATCCCCAAATAGTACAGAGGATCGGCCCGCAGCGGTACGTAAGACGAAAACAGCACATCCGCCTTACCCATGAACACCATCACATTGACGAGAACAGCTCCGGCCACCATCAGGGCAAAGGCGCCCCAGGCCAGCTTGGGCGCCGGCTGCCTTGAGCCGAGCACGACCGGCCCAGCGAAATACAGAATCGCCATCTCGAAGAAAATGATGAAGAAAATCAGCATGTTGAGGCCGTGGGCCGTCAACCACCGGTAGTACCAGTCCGCTGGCAGCAAGTGCACCGCCTGCCAGCGTGTCAGGACGAGGAAGATGGCTGCTGTTACACCAATCAGCATGGAGACAACTGCCGCTACGGCGTTGTACTGAATCAACCGCTCGGTGCGAAGATCGACCTTGAGGCCGGTGACATCGCACACCCGTGAAAGAAGACTGACTGCACCGCTCATTGCACACCTCCTTCGGCCGCGGCCGTTTCGGTGACAGGGGCGGCAGCTGCAGCAGCCGCCTGCTCACGGGCGACGTCCGCCTTGGTGCGAGCAAACGGCGTACCGGCCGGCAACACTTCGATGCGGCCGAGCATCTCATGGTGGCCGATACCGCAGAATTCGTTGCAAATCACACGGAAGTCGCCGACATCGTTCGGCGTCACTTTCAGTGCGTAGTCATAGCCGGGAATGACCTGGATGTTGATGTTCTGCGGCCACAGGCTGAACCCGTGGTTGAAGTCGATCGACGACAGGTGCAGCGTGTAGGTGGCGTCTTCGCGCAGGCGAAGAGCCGGCGTCCAGCGCCAGCCACCACCAACCATGTAGACATCGGCGCCAGCCGGCGGCTCGACAACCGGAATCCCGTTGATGACAACGGGCTCACCGGCCGCGTCAACGACTTGGTAGTCATCGATGAAGCGCTGCGTACGGGCGTAGAAGGCCATTGGATCGACCTTACCACGAATACCGGTGGGGTTTTGGCCCCCGCGAATGTGCCAAAGGGGCATCATCGCAAAAAGGACCATACACCACGCAAAGGCGATCGCGACCCAGCGGCGTTCTTGTTTGCCCGCCGGCAGCCACCAGACGCCCTTGGGGGGAATCAGTGCAGAATGCATTTCAGTTGCCATTACGGTTCTCCCTCCTGCCGCTCAAGGCAGCGTCGCCTGAGGCATCAACATGATCTCGGCCATGCCCCAGAATGTGTAGAAAACCGCGATGACCAACAAACCCGCTGCAAGCAGCAGGAATGGTCGCTCGAATAGGCGTTGTCCGAGCGGTATCTGCTCGGGTGCCTCGTTATGCTCCGCCATGATTTCCCTCCTCCGGAAATAGACGTAGTCAGGTTAGACGACTCCGCCGATATTATCCGCGAGAAACCGGCATCGCAAAATGACTTATGTCATTCCTGCGGCCGGTTTCGCTCAGGGTCAATGGCTCGTGCCTTCGTCTTGGTGGACCTTGTTGTACACGTTGTATTTGCCAACCGGGCGCCGCATCGGTAGCCGCTTATGTTCCTTGAGCGTGAGGGCATCATAGACGATGAGCTCACCGTCGTCCTCCCAGATGCTGAGCAGCGCCCAACGGCCGTGCCGGTCGAACTCGATGTGGCCCGATGTGCGCCCAGGAGACGGCCGCAGCGTCTGGGCAATTGTCAGACTCTGTTTGTCGATGACGTGCATGACATCGCGGTTGGGGCCGGTGAACACGTCAACCCAAGCCCACGGTGAACGGCTGTGACTGCGCATGAAAAAGCCCGGTCCGAGAGTCGTGATCGTGGTGACGACTGACCAGTCTCGTTCGTCAATTACCGTCACCAGTCCGCTCTGCATATTCGGGGTCGCCAGCACCCGATCGCCGTCACGGTCCCACGATATGCCACTGCCCAGATGCGGCATACCGGCGATCGGCAGGCGCGCCACGACTTGGCCAGCCGCAAGGTCAAGGACCACCGCCTGACCGCCATCACGCGCAGCGCCAAGCAGGTAGCGGTAATCCTGGGTAAAGAAAAAGTCGTCGAGAATTGTGTCGAGCCGGATGTGGCGAATCTCGCTCAGGCGCGCTGCCCGCCGCATCTCTTCGGTGAAAGGCCCGTGACCGTAGAGCGCATGCCCGCCGTGCGAATCGGCAGCGGCAATCGGAATCTCCAGCACCTCGGGCACATCCTTGAGCGCCACGATAAAGGAACTGCGCGGCGCCGCCTGATACACGGCACTGACGCGGGAGGAGCGGCCACCGCCATCGACAGCCGGGATATCCTGAATCAAGCTGAGGTCGCGAGCATCGAGCATGACCAGTGAATGCGGCAGGTAGTTGCCGACGATCACGATACGGCCATCGTGGCTGAGGGCCAAATTGCGCGTATTGATGCCGGCCCGCACCTCCGCCGTGTAGGTGAGTGTACGCAGGTCCAGCTTGCTGATCCAGCCGTCCCGCGAGGCAAAATACACGAAACGCCCGTCCGGACTGAATTTGGGGCCCCCGTGCAGCGCAAAGCGTGTGGGCAGGCGCTTGATCGGCGTCAGCCGGTCGCCGTCGAGAATGGTGATGTGATGGTCACCGGCTTCGACGACGATGAAGAGGTTCCACGGGTCGGCCTTGTAAACGGGCTTGGCATCCGGAGCCGGCGTGGCCAGTACGCGATGACTGCGCACGATATCGAGCCGAGTCCAGGCAGGCGGTGTCGCCGGTGCGGCGTAGATATACTCGACGAGGGCGCCGATGGCATCGGCGCCCAGTTTGTCGGCAAAGCCGGGCATCTGGCTTGCCGCACGCCCCTCGGCAATTACCGTGCGCGCGGCCGGTTGCCGCAGGCGCGACAAGTTCTCGGGTAGCAGGGCCGGGCCGATAAGACCGAGTCGGTCACCGCCGTGACACGAAGCGCAATGCTGTAGGTAGGGCTGCACCGGATCGACGCCCGGTGCAGCGGCTGCCACAGCCGGCGCGGCAAACCCCAGCAGCGCCGCCGCCGCGAGGCGCCAATGATTCATCGACTGGCCCCGGCTTCGAAACGCTCGACGAACGCGCGGTCACGCTCGGCTTCACCGGCCTTGAACGGCGTCACGGCGATGCGTTCGCCCCCCTCGCCGAGGCCGATCTCGGGGTCGGTGAGGAAACAGCCGGGGTCTTCCGCCCACGGATCGCCGGTGACCTGCCAGGCGCGTACGCGTGCGTTGCCGTTGCAAATATCGAGTGCCGCGCAGGCGCCACAGCGACCCGTCACCGGGCGGGGGCGCATACGGAACCCGGCCATCAGCGGATCTGAGGTGTCGGCCCAGATTTCGCCGAACGGGCGCTCGAGGACGTTGCCGATTGCCACATCCCACCAGAACGTGTCCGGGTGCACGTTGCCGACATTGTCGATGTTGGCCACGTTGACGCCGGAGGCATTCCCGCCCCACTGCACAAGCTTGGCACGGATATGCTCTGCGTGTCCAAGCAGGTGCGCCTGCACCCAGTGCCACAAATACACCCCATCGGCGTCGTTGTTGCCGGTCACATATTCGCGATCGGAGCCTGCGCGGGCGTCCGCCAGCGCCGTTTCAAACAGCAAATCAAGCGCCCAGCGGGTCCGCCGACCGTGTGCATCGGCGCCGCGGTTGATATTGCCGCGCCCACCGTAATTGAGATGCGACAAATAGAACTTCTGGATGCCTTCGCGGTGCATCAGCTCAAGCAGGGCCGGGAAATCATCCGCATTGTCCTCCGTGAGCGTGAAGCGGATGCCGACCTTGACGCCCGCACGGACGCAGCGCCGGATCGCCGACAGCGAGGCCCGGAAGGCGCCCTGGCGGCGCCGGAAGCGGTCGTGGGTTTCCTCAAGCCCGTCAAGGCTGATGCCCACGTAGTCGTACCCGGCCGATGCGACGCGGGCGGCTACGGCATCGTCGTCAAGCAGTACCCCATTGGTCGACAATGCCGTATAGAAGCCGCGCTCCATCGCATAGGCGGTGATTTCGTCGAGATCGGGGCGCATAAGCGGCTCACCGCCCGACAGAATCAGTACGGGCACATGCGCGACCTTGAGGTCGTCGATGACGCCACGGATCTGGGCGGTATCGAGTTCGCCGGGGTACGGCTTGTCACTGCTAATGGCATAGCAGTGTTTGCAGGCCAAGTTGCAGCGCCGCGTCAGGTTCCAGATGACAACCGGACCCGGCAGATCGCGATGCGGCCCAACCGGCGTGGGCGCCACGATTTCGTGCATAAACTGGCTGACGCGAAACATCGGAACCTCCTCAGCGGTCGTCGGCCGGGCGCAAACGCAATCCCGTCTTCTTCAGGATACGCGTACTCCAGAGAGAACGGAAACCGCGGACCCGGTCGCCGAGCCCATTGGCAACCGCAGCAACAGCCGTCTCGACCTCGACGCGGGAGTGGCCATGGAACATGGCGAAGAGATTGTAGGGCCACACGGGCGGGCGGCGTGGACGGCGATAACAATGCGACACAGCCGGCAATGCGCCCAATTCGCGCCCAACTTCGTCGACCAACTCGTCCGGGACATCCCAAACTGTCATCGCATTGGCGGTGTAGCCAAGCCGATAGTGGTTGGGGACGGCAGCCACGCGCCGCAGCGCACCGGCCCCAGCCAACCTGCGCAGGCGTGCGAGAACCTCATCCTCGGACCAGCCGAGCTGCTCGGCGACCGCCCTGTACGGTTCGGCCACGCAGGGCAGGCCGGCCTGGGTGGCCAGCAACAGCGCACGATCACGCGGTTCAAAGCCTTCAAAAGCGGTCATACGGGAAACCTCAAGTCCACGAAATATTCGACTTCTTTGGGGAATAAGTACACCTCAAGGCCCGTGCTTTCTGTGATTTCGGCAGCGGTGGTCGCAATGCCGTCTGGTGTCTCGACCGCGAGTACAAACCACATGTTGAGCTCGTGTTCGCGCTCGTAATTGTGCGCTACCTCGGGCATGGCTCCGAGTTCGGCGGCGACCTCGTCAAAACGATCCGCTGGGACGGCCATCGCGGCCAGCGACAACCCGCCTCCGAGTGTGTCGATGCGGTACATGGGGCCGAAGCGCGTCAGCGTACCGTCGACCAGCCAAGCGTCGATCTGGGCAACGATTTCGTCCACAGCAAGGCCCAGTTCGTGCGCCAAACTGGCAAACGGGTTGGGTTCGAGGGGGATGCCGTCCTGCAGGCGGTTGAGCAACGTTCGGCGTGTCTCGTCGAGTGCGGAAACGGTCAAGGCAGCGCCGCCGGTTCGACGTAGCGCCCACCGGTCTGCTTGAACGCGCGGCGGCTGAACAAGATGCGCATCGGCGCATCGGCAAGTCCGGCCGCGGTGGCCGCATGGTGCGCCTGTGCGCGCACGGTGCCGCGATCGCGGCCGTGGATCATGCAGTAGAGATTGTACGGCCAATCATCCGCGCGGCGGCGGCGATAGGCCAGTGTGACGAACGGCAGCATCGCCAGCATTTTACCTGCGGCCGTGGCCTGCTCGTCAGAAACGTCCCAGACAACCATGGCATTGGCCCGCCAGCCAAGCGCCCGATGATGAACAACCGCGCCAAAGCGCTTGACAACACCGGAATTGATAAGACTGCCGACCGCGGCCAACACAGCCGCTTCGGTGGCGCCGATACGGGCGGCCAGCGCACAAAACGGACGCGGCACCAAATCGAGCCCCTTGAGCGACTCGCGCAGCACCTCTTGTTCCAGCGGGCTCAAGTCGCTCACACTGCAAACCCAAGATCGATGTGATAGGCCTCCTCAAGACGCAGGTCACGCACCGACACACCGCTGCGCTCCGCAATTTCCGCGAGGACGGCCTGGACCCGCTCTTCGCTGGGTGCGGTCACCACGAACCATACATTGAGCTCATCCTCACGCTCGTAATTGTGATTGACCTCGTCAAAACTGTTGATCAGCGCGGCGATTTCGTCGAGACGCTCGGCGGGTACCGCCATTGCAGCCAAGGTACTGGCTCCGACAGCACCAGCACGAACCACCGCGCCGACGCGAGACAATACACCGGTCCCGGCCAGACGACGCAGGGTACGCAGAACAAGGAATTCGTCCAATTCCAACTGCTTGGCCAAAAACTCAAATGGCCGTTCGGCAAGCGGTAGCCCCGCTTGTACCGCATTGAGGATGCGGCGCTCCAATTCATCGAGAACAGCCTGTATGGTCATTGGCCAATCCTTGCGCCCCGTGCTGCAAACAGGATCCCGCTCGGCGCCTTGGCCGGAATTCGGGCCTTTTCCTCGCCACTCGCCGTGTCATAGACAATCACGACATCGGCATCTCGAACCGAGACCCACGCTTCTTCCCCGCGTGGGGTAAATTCGAGATGCAACACGCCGGGGCCGGGCTGCCAGTGACGGATGACAGAAAGCGTCGGGACATCAATGACCTGCACGTGCTGGTTGTGCGGCAACGCGAAATTGACCCAGATCTCACGCCCATCCGGCCGCGCCACCGTAAAGATCGGCTGCCCGGCAACCGGAATACGTGCTTCGACACGCCACTCTCGTGGATCCACGACGACAACTTCGTGCGAACCCACAGCCGGCATGAACAAACGGCCACCGGCCTCGGCGATCCCTTCAAAATGAGGCATTTTGTAGACCGGCAGGCGCTCCGCCAAGGTACGCGACCCCAGCGCGATTCGGCGCACAGCAGGCGGCGTCGCCCACAGATCGACAACATCGATCGCATCTTCACCGAATAGCCCGGCCAGATACCAGCGGCCGCCCATCACACCATTGCCGTCGTAGGGAGCCGGTCCCGAGGGCAACCGCTGCACGGCGATCGCTGACGGGTCGCGGGCATCCATGACCCATATTTCGTTGAGGTCAAACAGGGCGCCGACAAAAAGACCACCTGCCGCATCCACAAGTCCGACGGTTTTGGAACGGCGCCCGTCCGCACTTACTGCTGGCAGATCGGCGATAAGGGAAAGGTCGTCGGCGGAGAAAAAGCGGAAGCCGCCCGGCACGTAGTTGCTGACGGCAACCAGCCGCCCATCCTGGGAGATCGCGCCGCCGATTGCATTGCCGCCCTGCACCACCCGCTTGACGAGCCGGCAGCCAAGCAAATCGACTTTATTGAGCCCGCCGTCGCGGCCGAACACATAGCCGTATCGGCCGTCCCGCCCGAATACCGCGGAGGCGTGCGACAGATCGCCCAGCCCCTCGATACGGCAGTGGCTGCGGCGCTCACTGGTGTCAACAACAAGTACGCTACCGGCCGTGCGCTCAATGACGAGGCCAAGATCGAGCGTACCACCGGGCACGACCACGTCGCCAGCACGCGGCACACTCGTGCACGCGCCAAGCGCCAATAGAACAATCCACGCCAGCGCCAAGCCACGCATCAGCGGCGCTCGGGCTTGAGGAATCGGCCATCAAGAAGCCCCGCGGCAATGGACTCGGCCTCGCCGGGTGCGAGCAAGGGCCCCCAGCCGGGCATGGCAAGAGCCGGTCGGCCCTCGCGGATAATGGCCGTGATTTCAGCCGGGTCGCGCCCTTGCAGCGCGGCCGGAGTGATAGCCGGGCCCAGGCCGCCTTCCAGCGTCATGCCGTGGCACGAGCCACAGTCCTGGAGTACAAGACGACGCAGGTTCTTGCCCTGCGTTTCAGACGCTTGCGCGGTGACAGCGATTGCCACCGCGGCAAAGGCCCCGACGGTCGCCAACATGGCCAGACGATCAGGCACCGGCAGCGACCGACTGCACGAGCGCTGGTTGCTCGGGCATGCGCTCAACGACCTCGCCGACGACAATCAGAGCCGGTGGTTCGATGCCGGCTGCGTCCACGGTGGCGGGCAGCATACACAATGTGGTGCGGAAAACGCGCATGTCCGGTGTGGTTCCACGCTCAATAACGGCGACAGGCGTCGTGCGGCCACGGCCGGCTGCGATCAGCTCTCGTGCCAGACGTTCGGCGGTGCCAACGCCCATGTACGCAACAACGGTGCCTTCACCAGCCAGCGTCGACCAATCTAGGTCCAGATCTTCGTCCGCCTGTGCGTGGGCGGTCACCAAGTGCAGGCTCCGGGCCACACCGCGAAAGGTAAGTGGCAATCCGGCCGCCGCAGCGCAACCAAAGGCCGCGCTGATACCAGGCACGATCTCAACTTGAATACCGGCGGCCCGCAGGCTCTCGGCCTCTTCGCCGCCGCGCCCGAAGACAAACGGGTCACCGCCTTTGAGACGAACGATGCAGTGCCCCGCACGTGCCAGTTGAATCAGCAGCGCCTCGATCCGGTCCTGAGGAACCGGATGATGGCCGGAGGTTTTGCCGACGTAGAATCGCGTCACGCCGACAGGAATGAGGTCAAGCACGCCCTGACCGACCAGGCGATCGTAGACGATAGCGTCGGCCGACTCGATCAGGCGCAGAGCGCGCAGTGTCAGAAGCTCCGGATCGCCGGGCCCGGCACCGACCAGATGCACGACGCCGCCAGCTTTCGGGAGGGTCGAGGAATGGGCGGCGGTGCTCACCGGCAAACTCCTTGAAAAAAGGGGCGATCCTGTAAATCCAAAAACAAAGGCCCCGGGGCTGGGGCTGCCGGCCCCGGGGCTGCAAAATCCACGCAGTGACTCAGTAGACGTCGTGCTGCGTGTTGTGAACGTTGAAGTGACCGGTCGGGGTAATCAGACGCGGGTCCTTGATCACCTTCTTGAGTTTGCGGGTCTTGTCGTCGACAATGACGAGCGCACTCTGCTTGTCGGATGTGTTCCACACCGCAAACCAAACCTCGTCGCCGGCCTTGTTGTACTCGGGCTGCACGACGCGCTTCGGACCCTCGCCGAGGTCGGCCCACTCGGCGATCGGCAGAACTTCGAAGCCCTTGGCCAGATCATCGATATTGAACACAGCCACCGACTGCGAAATCGCCGGCGTCGGGTGCAGCGGGGTGTCTACCCACAAGTTGCGCGACTGCGGATGCGTCTTGATGAACAGCGAACCACCGCCCTGCCCTTTCAGGGTCTCGACGACTGTCCAGGCGTACTTCTTGTACTTGCGGCTATGGGGACTGGTGCCGATCAGCGAGATGCCGTCATCACCGAGGTTGCTGGTCGCCCAGACCGGACCGTACTCCGGATGCTTGAAGTTGGCGCCACGGCCGGGGTGCGGAATGCGGCCGACCTCGACGAGTGCTTCGAGCTTGCGGTCCTTCGAGTCGACCACGGCAATCGTGTCCGACTGGTTGGCTGCCGACATGAAATAACGGTGTGTCGAGTCCCACCGTCATGCAGGTACTGGGCCGCTTCAATCTCGACCATGCCGAGGTTTTTGAAGTCCGAGTAGTTGACCAGCATGATCTTGCCGGTTTCCTTGACGTTGATGATGAACTCGGGGTGCTCGTGCGAGGCGATGATCGCCGCCACACGCGGTTCCGGGTGGTATTCCTGGGCGCCGACCGTCATGCCGCGGGTGCCGACAATCTTGAGCGGTTCGAGCGTCGCGCCGTCCATCATCACGAACTGCGGCGGCCAGTAGGTGCCGGCAATCGCAATTTTGTCTTCCCAGCCTTCGAACTTGCTGGTTTCGACCGAACGGGCTTCCAGACCGACCTTGATTTCGGCCACCGTTGCCGGCATTTCCATCCACAGGTCGATCATATTGATCTTGGCATCGCGGCCGATCACGAACAGGTAGCGACCCGACGCCGACATGCGCGAGATATGCACCGCATAGCCGGTTTCGATGATCGTGACGATTTCCTTGCTGTCGCCGTCGATCAGGGCCACTTTACCGTCGTCGCGCAGCGTCACCGAAAATAGGTTGCTCAGATTGAGCTTGTTCAACTGCTTCGTCGGGCGCTTTTCCGGCGGCACGGCGACCTTCCACGTCGCCTTCATATCGGCGATCGAGAACTCCGGCGGAACCGGCGCTTCATGCTGTAGGTAGCGTGCCATCGCATCGACTTCTTCTGCCGACAGTTGGCCCGAGGTGAGCCAGTTGGGCATGCCGGCGGGCGAGCCGTAGCTGATCAGCACCTTGAGGAACTCCGTCCCCTTGGTGCGGGTAATGTCGGGGGTCAGCGCTTTGCCGGTGGCGCCCTTACGCAGCACCCCGTGGCAGCCCGCACAACGTTCGAAATAGATTTGCTTCGAGCGCTCGTATTCGGCCTCAGTCATGGCCGGATCCGCCTTATAGTAACGCGGGTCACCCTTGGTGGCGGCACCCACCGGCGAGTCGCCGATCTGCGGGTAGCCCGAATCAAGTGTCTTTTTGTGCGGCTGCTTGCTGCCGTTGCCTTGCGCCAGCGCCGGACCGGCCATGGCGACAACAGCCGCCAACGCCATCCACAACGGGCGCGCGCCCCTCATTTCCATACTCATCGTAAACTCTCCTTCTCGTGGTTTGCCGCAATTGATGTGCGGCGGGATTCCGTATTGATGTGGTGCGGACAATTAAAATTGCAGGTCGAGTTGGGCCCAACCCCAGTGGCCGTCTTCACCACTTTTGGCGGCGCGGCCGATATCCACCATGGCATCACCGGCCAGAAACAGCGAATAGCCGCCGACCAGTTTGACCCCTTCGGCAATCGCCACCACAACCTGGGCGTCGACCTCGGCGCCAAGGTCACGGTTGCCCGCGGCGCTGTCCTGCGCCGTCAAAAACCAGTGGCCGACCAGTTTCGGGGTAACCGAACCAAACGTGGGTACAGTATAGGCTACCAGAATATCGGTCAGACCGAGGCCTCTGGTGTGAACCGGGATATTCACGAAGTAGTCCATCCAACCATACCATTTGTGGTTGGTCGCAAACAGCGTGTCGAATACCTTGGCCGTGGTATCGGTCAAATCGTCGTCACCACTCAGCAGGTCGGCGCCGGCCTCGATACGGCCCGCGCTTTCATTGCCCCACGCCAACCGCGCAGCGGCCATCCACGCCTGGTAGTCCATGTCGGTGCCAGCAATGTTGGAGGCGCCGAATTGGCCATAACCGGAAAGGTCGGCGCTGAGGCCCAAGTCGGCATCACTCCAGACGACGCGGGCGCCGGGTGTCGCCTTCCAAAAGTCGTCTTCACCATTGGCGCGGCGGCGTGCGTACTGCAGGTAACTCAAGCCCGCAACCGAGAGTCCACCGTCCGCCCAAGCTCCACGGGTGGCATACAGGGACTCATTGCGGACACCGCCTTCGTGAATGATCGCACCGGCGAGGTCCCAGCTCCATGCATCACGGGCAAACATCACGCGCCCGCCATCGAATGATTGCCCCTGCTGCAGCCAGTCGATGTTGCCGAGCAGACGACTATCGTCGAAGACGATTTCCTGCCGCCCCACACGGATGCGCCACTCCTCGCTCAATGCGCCTTGTGCGTAGGCCTGATGGAAGTCCAGCGTGCCGGTACCCAGTTCGCGGGTTGTCGGCGCACTGCCCCACACCAGTACATGCTGTGGATCGATTTGCAACAGCCAGTCGCCCTTTTGCAGACTGACCTTGAGCCTGGCACGATGCGTAGCCTTGTAATCCTCAGATACCTTGGCGAGCAACTTGCCGTCGACTTCGACGCGGGGCCGGTATTGCCCGCCCACCGTCACCTTGAGCGTATTCCCTGCCGGTGGAGCGGCGGGTTCAACGATCGGCGCCACCGGCACGACAGCCGGCATCGCCGGAGCGGCGGCCGGCAGGGTCGAAGCCGCCGGAGCCGAATCATCAGCGCCCGCCGCCCCAACCTCCTGTGCCTCTGCCGGAACCGCCGCCAGAAACAAAAAGAAGCCCGAAGTCAGTATCTGTACCCATTTCCCCGTCTTGGTGCGCATAGTGCGCCTCCTTTTCCGATAATTCATTATGGCGGAAAAGGGGTAGCGGAACTATGTTCGGGGTCAATCTTTCGGCCGATTCCCGGCCCACCGGTGATGATATTTGTCATATTGGGCCGGCGGTCGGGTGCTTGGCATCGTCTCAGGGCGCCGCAGTTGGCGTCTGACCACCAGTCAGACGCATCAGATCGGCCCAGACCCGCACGCGCCCAGCCTCAGCCTCGATCAGACGGCTCTCGGCCGCCTCGAGGGCCGCCTCGGCGGCCAACAGGTCGCTGGTCGAGTTGCGCCCACCGTCAAACAAGGCACGCGCAGCCGTAGCCGCCTGGCCTGCCGCTTCGAGCGCCGCATGGGCCGCGGCAACCTCGGCTTCCCGGGCTGGCCCTACCGCCAGTAGAGTTCGCAGCCCCAAGGCCACCGCATCTTCGGCCCGTGCGACTCGGCGTAGCGCATTTTCGGCCTCGAAAGCCGCCGCCTGCGAGCGGTAATGGTCGGCCCCGCTGCGCCAGAGATCCCATGACGCCACAACCGAGGCATCCCAAGTATCGTTGTATTCGGCGCGTGCAGGAAAGTGGCGTTCATTGGGGTTCGCCAAGGTCCACCCGGCGGCCAAGGCCACGCGTGGCAGCCATGTGCCGCGGCTGGCACGCACGGCCGAGCGTGCCGCATCGGCGCCATGGCGCGCAGCGGCAAGTGCCGCCTGTGATTCTGTGGCAACCGCATACCAATCCTCGAAGGGTGCAGACACGGTTGCCGGCGCCTCGGGTGGGGTCAGTTCGAGTTCGACTCGCGGATCCAACCCCACGCGTTGCCGCAATGCCGCATCGGCCGCCGACTCAGCCGCCGTAGTG
>CAZUAB010000037.1:0-18750 GCA_964617795.1 uncultured bacterium | reverse complement strand
CGGTGGCAGCGTTATAGCCAAACGCACCCTTGCCCTCGCGGATCTTTTGCAGCACAATCGAACCCTCGACGCCGGCGTTCTTGGCGATCGCACGGGCCGGGGCTTCCAATGCCTTGGCGACGGTGCGCGCACCGGCCCCTTGGCTTTCGTTTTCCTTCTCGATCTTCGCCGCCAGCTTTTCGACGTCGGCAATCACGCGGATCAGTGCCACACCGCCGCCAGGGACGATGCCTTCTTCGACGGCCGCACGGGTTGCGTGCAGGGCGTCCTCGACGCGGGCCTTCTTTTCCTTCATCTCGCCTTCAGTCGCGGCGCCGACGTAGATCACCGCAACGCCACCGACCAGCTTGGCCAGGCGCTCTTGCAGCTTCTCACGGTCGTAGTCGCTCGTCGTCTCTTCGATCTGCTTGCGGATCTGAGCAATCCGGCCGTCGATTTCCTTGGCCTTGCCAGCGCCGTCGACGAGCGTCGTGTTTTCCTTGTCGATCACGACCTTCTTGGCGGTGCCGAGCTGTTCGAGCGTCGTCGATTCGAGCTTGTGGCCCAATTCGTCGCTGATCACCTGGCCGCCGGTCAGGATCGCGATGTCACGGAGCATTTCCTTGCGGCGCTCACCGAAGCCAGGGGCTTTGATGGCGGCTACGTTGAGTGTGCCGCGCAGCTTGTTGACAACCAGTGTCGCCAGCGCTTCGCCGTCGATGTCTTCGGCGATGATCACGAGCGGCTTGCCTGCCCGCGCAACCTGCTCGAGTACCGGCAGCAAATCCTTCATCGAGCTGATCTTCTTGTCGTGCAGCAGGATGTAGGGCTTCTCGAGATCAGCGACCATCTTTTCGGGGTTCGTCACGAAGTACGGGCTAACGTAGCCGCGGTCGAACTGCATGCCTTCGACGACTTCGAGGTAGGTCTCGAGGCCCTTGGCCTCTTCAACCGTGATCACGCCCTCTTTGCCGACCTTGTCCATCGCCTCGGCGATCATGTCACCGATTTCGTTGTCGTTGTTCGCCGAAATCGAGCCAACCTGGGCGATTTCCTTCTTGCCCTTGGTTGCCACCGACTGCTTCTTGAGTTGGGCGACGGCCTCGATGACGGCCTTGTCGATGCCGCGCTTGAGGTCGATCTGGCTGTGGCCAGCGGCGACGAGCTTGAGGCCCTCGGTGAAGATCGCCTGGGCCAGCACGGTGGCTGTCGTCGTGCCGTCACCGGCGGTATCCGAGGTCTTGGACGCGACGTCCTTGACCATCTGGGCGCCCATGTTCTCAAAGCGGTCCTTGAGCTCGATCTCTTTGGCGACCGTCACGCCGTCCTTGGTGACGGTGGGAGCGCCGAAGCTCTTTTCGATCAGGACGTTGCGGCCCTTGGGGCCCAGGGTCAACTTGACCGCGTTCGCGAGCTTGTCGACGCCGATTTTCAGGCGACCGTAGCCGTCCTGTCCGAAGACGATGTCCTTGGCTGCCATCGATTTTTCTCCTTAAGATTGTGGTGTTGGAAGTGGAAAACTTATTCGACCACGGCGAGGATGTCGTCCTCACGCATGATCAAAACTTCATCGCCGTCAACCGTAACTTCGGTTCCGGCGTACTTCGAGAAGAGGACTTTGTCGCCCTTCTTGACGTTCATGGCCTGCTTCTTGCCGTCGACGATCTTGCCGTCGCCCACCGCCAGCACTTTGCCTTCCTGGGGCTTTTCTTTGGCCGAGTCCGGAATGATCAGACCGCTTTTGGTCCGCTCTTCCGATTCCAGGCGCTTGACGATCACGCGGTCGTGCAGGGGACGCAGTTTCATGGATAACCTCCTTGGTTTGGCCCCGTTGATCAACTTGAACGAGCGACCGACGCGGTCCCGGGATCCGCGCCGGCTGTCAGCACTCACCGAGTGCGAGTGCTAACAACAAGGTACACAAACGCGACGCCCGTTGTCAAATGGCACGGCCACGATGCCCACCGCGTCGGGCTTGCGGGTCGGTACGGGGGCATTGGACCGCCGCCGGCGGAGCGACTACACTGTGGGGGCTGCCATCGCAATCCGGGTGGCATAGATGTAAGGATCGCTTGACGACACTGGGCGCCATCGTGGCCGCAAACGGCCATTTTGTTGAGGAGCGACTGCAGGCCCTGGCCGCCGCGTTGGGTCGTCCCGGCTCGCCGCCGCCCGAGCTTTGTCGCAGCGCCGACGGGCGCGCCGCATTTGCGGTGCGGGCGCGCCCGCATCTGGCCGAGGACCATGGGCCGTTCGCCGCCGATCAAGGCGCTGGGATCACATTGGCCTTCGATGGCGTTCTGCACAATGGCCACGAATTGCGGTCCGAGCTGCGGGCGCGGGGCATCGATACCGGCAGCGGGCGCCCGGCCGAGTTGGCGCTCGGTTTGTGGCGCAGCGAAGGGCCGGCAGGCTTACGGCGGCTGCGCGGTCCGTGGGCCGTTGCCCTCTATGAAGCGGCCACCGGGCGTCTCGTCGCCGGGCGCGGCCCCTTCGGTTTGCGCCCGCTGTTCGGCATGCGGCAGGGCGAGCATTTGCTGCTGGCCAGCCGCCTGCGGGCGCTGTGTGCGCTGCACCACGATCTTCGTCCCGACCCGGTTGCCGAGGCCGCGTTTCTCGTTTGGGGCGCCGTGCCCGAGCCACGCACGCCCGTGGACGGCATCTTTGCCCTGCGACCGGGCCGGCTGCGTCGCTGGGGTCCGGCCCTTGCCGAGTTGCCGGAAGAGGTGGTGCTCGATGTGCCAACGCTGGTTGCCGAGTGTTCGCGGGAGCGTGTCGATGTGCCCGTCGGCGATGCCCGTGCTGCGGTCCGCAACGCGCTGCACGAAACGCTGCGGGCCCATATGCAGGACGGCGACCCCGCGGTGCTCGTCGGTGGCGGCGGCGATGCTGCCGCGCTTTTCGCGCTCGCCGGCGAGACGGGCTCGCGGCAACCGACCGCGGTGACGGTCGGCCTGCGGGAACGTGCCGGTGCGCCCGGCGATCCGGTTGCGGTTGCCAGCGCGGCAGCAGCAGCCGCCGGCGCACGCCACGTAATCGACTGGCGAGACGAGTCCGAGTTGGCGGCCGCCGAGGCGGCGATTGTCGCCGCCCTCGACCAGCCGGCTGCGCATGGGTTGATGCTCGGCTTTGCGGCACGGGCGGCTCGTGAGGCCGGCCTGCCCGTTGTGATGGCGGCGATCGGCGGTGACGAGCTGTTCGGCGCCACGCCCGCCTTCGATGCACTCCCGCGGTGGCGCCGCTGGACGCGCCTACCGTCCCGGCTGCCCGTACTCCCCCGCCTTTGGCAGCAGGCAATGGAGCGGCTGCCGCCGCGCCTGCAAAGCAGCCAACTCGCCGGCATGCTGCGACTGGGGGCGTCCGAGGCGGCGCTGTGGACCCTGCACGAAGCCTTGCATCAGCCGTGGGAGCTGGGTGCGTGGGTTGGTGAGGAGGCGGCGATGCGGGGGCTTCTGACCGCGCACCCGCTGGATGAGGCGGCCGCCATGCTCGCAGCGGAGCCGGCCGGTGAATGGAGCCGCATAGCCGCCCTTGAGCTGGGCCTGGGTCTGCGTCTGCGGTCGCTGCGCAGCGCGGCCGACCTTGGCGCGGCCCACGGCGTCGAGGTTCGCTTGCCGCTCGTCGATGCCACCCTGTGGCGGCGCGTGCTGCCGATCATGGCTGCCTATGCCCCGGCACGCAAACGCTGGCTGCTCGAGGCGCCGCGTACGCCGGTGGCCGCACCTGCTGGGTCTGGGCCGGATCCGGCGGCGACCTTGGCGGCTACGCTGGCCGCCAACTGGGCGCCGAACGAGGCCCCGGCCGACCGTCCACGGGCCATCGCTCGACGCGTTTGGCGGCTCTGGTGGGACTCGTTGTCCGACGATCGCTGACCACGCCGCCCGCTCGCCTTGCCGGGCGGTCGGTCGCCGTGGCACTCTGTCAGGGTTGCGAGGTTCCCACTTCCGTGGAGGATTGCCCACCGATGCTGTCCCGTGTATCCCGGCGTTTGCCTGCCTTGTTTGTGTTTGCCCTGCTCGGTATCGCCGTGTCGGGCTGTGGTGGGCCGTGCAAGAATGCCTGCCCGCGCATCACCAGTTGCGTTGATCGCCCGAAGTTGACAATCGGCGCCTGCATTGAGGCCTGTCAGGTGGCCGAGAAGGCTGAAAAGGCGCGCGAGGGTGGCGAGGTCAGATTTCAATCATTTCTGAACTGTGTGGAAAAGCTCGACTCGTCGGCCGGCCCGCGCCTGAACATCACAGGGCACCAATGCCGCCCCCAATTTGCCCGCTGTACGCGTGAACTGTCGCCAGGTCCGCAGCGTGGTCTGAACAAGGCGATTCACCGATGAGCACGATCTGGGGCGGTCGATTCGGCGACGGCACCGACGCGGCGGTACAAGAGCTCAACGCCAGCCTGCCGTTCGATTGGCGGCTTGGCGCCCATGATCTCTGGCAGAACCGCGTGTATGCAACCGAACTGGCCCGAATCGGCGTACTTTCGGAGGCCGACTTGGCCGCGTTGGAGCCAGCGATCGCCGCGGTAGAGGCCGAGTGGCGCGAGGGGCGCATGCCGCTCGATATCGCCCTCGAAGATATTCACATGGCCGTTGAGACACGCTTGACCGAGTTGGTCGGCGATGCGGCCAAGCGTGTCCATACCGGCCGCAGTCGCAACGATCAGGTGGCGACCGTGTTTCGGCTCTGGCTGCGTGACGCCGTGGACGCGCTGGGTGGGCAATTGAAGGCGCTCGTCGAGACGACGCTTGCGCTGGCCGAGACACACGCCGATCTGCCTTGTCCCGGCTACACCCACCTGCAACGCGCGCAGGTCGTCAGTTTCGGCCACCATCTGCACGCCTATGCCGAGATGTTCACGCGCGATCTCGAACGGCTGGTCGACCTGCGGCGGCGGCTCAACCGGCTGCCGCTGGGAAGCGGTGCGTTGGCCGGCAGCCCCTACCCGATCGATCGTGCCCGGCTGGCAACCGACCTCGGTTTCGACGAACCGACACGCAACAGCATGGACGCCGTGTCCGATCGCGATTTCGTGTACGAGTTTCTCGCCTGGGGTGGGCTCGTTGGGCTGCATCTTTCGCGTTGGGCCGAGGATCTCATTCTTTGGATGTCGAGCGAGTTTGGTTGGGTCCGACTGCCCGACAAGTTCTGTACCGGTTCGTCGATCATGCCGCAAAAAAAGAACCCCGACGTGGCCGAGCTGGCGCGCGGCAAAAGTGGCAGGCTGATCGGCAATCTCGCGGCGTTGGCGATGGCCGTCAAGGGGCTGCCGCTCACCTACAACAAAGACCTGCAGGAGGACAAGGAGCCGGCGATGGACACCGTCCGCCAGCTTCGCCTGCTGCTGACGGTTTGGACCCCCATGGTTGCCGGCATGCAGCCGGCGCCCGAGCGGATGGCGGCGGGTCTGCGCGAGGGGCATCTGCTGGCGACCGATTTGGCTGATTTTCTCGTACGGCGGCGCGGGGTGCCGTTTCGTGATGCGCACCACATCGTTGGCCGCGCCGTCAAGGTCGCCGACGATGCCGGCATCGATGTCAGCGCACTGTCCGATGAGGCGCTCCGCACCGTCGACCCCCGCCTCGATGGCGAGGTCCGCGCTGTGCTGTCGGCGGCGGCCAGCTTGGCCGCCCGCAACCTCGACGGTGGCCCAGCCCGCGTACGTGAGAATGTCGCGGCGACCCGCCGTGCACTCGCCACACTCGAACTGACTGAACCACGGTTGCCGTGGGCTTTCGACGTCGCGCCGCCGGCCGCCTGGGCCTGGTAATCGCCTTTGCGCTCGCCGCCGCCGGCTGCGGTCGGCGGGGCGACCCGCGTCCACCGCGCGCCGTGGACCGCGAGGCCCCTCCACGTTTGGCCTTGGCGGCACGGGCCGGTGATCGCGTCTTGGCCCGCTTTGGAGAATCGGCAACCGCATTCGTCGTCGATGTTGCGCCGCTCGGCGCCGTGGCCTGTCTGCCAGAGCGGCCCGAGCCGCTGTGGACACTGAGCTGGCAGGATGACGCCGATGGCTGGTGGTCGTTCGCGGCTCCCGTCAGCGGTGCGCTGGGGCTGCGTGTGCGGCATGCCGATGGCCGGCGCAGCAGCGACTGGCGAACGGTACCGGCAGCCGCGGTGACGCCCGCAATGCCCGCAGTGACCGCGGCGGTGGATACCGACGGCCGCGTGACGCTGTGGCTTACCGGGCCCGACACCGTACGCCTTGAGCACCGGCCGAATGAAGCGGCGGTGTGGGTTGACCAGGGGCCGCGCACGGGACCGCGCGTGGCCGTCGGCGTTTGGCCCCCCGGCGCCGCTCCTGCCTGGCGGCTGCGAGCGTATGCCAAAAGTGCGACCGGGCCGGCGCTTTCCCCCCCGGCCGTGGTTGTTGTTCCCGTGGATCCCGACTTGCCTTGAGGCGTGGCGGTGGGGGTGACATGCCCCCCCTCCATGGGGTATAATATGGGACCCCGCAAGGCAGTTTTTGCGGGCCGTTCACCCCTCTCGACGAGGATCAAGCATGTCCGACGCGACTTCTTCTGCCGAGCCGATTGCCGGCGCCTACGACGCCAGCAGCATCCAAGTCCTCGAAGGGCTCGAGGCCGTGCGCAAGCGCCCGGCCATGTACATCGGCACGACAGGGCCCAAAGGGCTGCATCATCTGGTCTACGAAGTGGTCGACAACGCGGTCGACGAGGCCATGGCTGGTCACTGCGATGAGATCGAAGTGGTCCTGCATTCCGATGGCGCCTGCAGTGTAACCGACAACGGTCGTGGTATCCCCACCGACCTGCACGAGCATATGCAGCGACCGGCGGCCGAGGTCGTCTTGACGGTGCTGCACGCGGGTGGCAAGTTCGGCGGCGCCGGCTACAAGGTGTCCGGGGGTCTACACGGCGTCGGTGTAAGCTGCGTGAATGCACTGTCGACGGTTCTCGAACTCGATATTTGGCGCGCGGGCCAGCACTACACGCAGCGCTACGAACGCGGCGTACCCGTCACCGACCTGACGGTTAGCGGCCCGACGGATCGCCGCGGTACGCGGATCAAATTCCTGCCCGATGCGACGATTTTTCAGGAAACGGTCGAGTTCAGTTTTGAAACGCTGGCGCACCGCCTGCGCGAGTTGGCCTTTCTCAACCCCGGCCTGCGCATTGTCATCCGCGACGAACGCGACGGCACCTCGACCGAGTTTCGCTACGAGGGGGGCATTCGCAGCTTCGTAGAGCATCTCAATCAGTCGCATCAGCCGCTGCACAAGGATGTGATTTTCGGCCGCAGCGAACGCGACGGCGTCATCGTCGAATATGCCCTGCAGTGGCACAACGGCTATCACGAGACGACCTACAGCTTTGCCAACAACATTCATACCATCGAGGGCGGTACGCACCTGATCGGCTTGCGCAGCGCCATGACGAAGGCGATCGGCGCCTATCTGGCCAAGTACGTGCAGACCCGCAAAGTGGATGTGTCGCTGACCGGCGAGGACATGCGCGAGGGTCTGACGGCGGTGCTGTCGGTCAAGGTACCCGATCCGCAATTCGAAGGCCAGACCAAGACCAAACTGGGCAACTCCGAGGTCCGCGGCATTGTCGACAACCTCGTGGCCGAGCATCTGTCGGCCTTCCTCGAAGAGAACCCCGCCGAGGCGCGTTCGATTGTCGAAAAGGGCATTGATGCCGCCCGCGCCCGTGAAGCGGCCCGCAAGGCACGCGAGCTGACGCGCCGCAAGAGCACCTTCGACTCGGGTGACTTGCCGGGCAAGCTGGCCGACTGCCAGGAAACCGATCCCGCCCAGAGCGAGTTGTACATCGTCGAAGGCGACAGTGCAGGCGGCAGCGCCAAACAGGGTCGCGACCGCCGTTTCCAGGCGATTTTGCCGCTCAAGGGCAAGATTCTCAACGTCGAGAAGGCACGGCTCGACAAGATGCTGACGAACGCCGAAATTCGTACACTCGTCACGGCGCTTGGCGCCGGCATTGGCACCGATGAATTCGATCCGGACAAGGCGCGTTACCACCGCATCATCATCATGACCGACGCCGACGTCGACGGATCGCACATTCGGACGCTGCTGCTGACCTTCTTCTACCGCCAGATGGCGCCGCTGATCGAGCGCGGGTACGTGTACATTGCGCAGCCGCCGCTCTACAAGGTCAAGCGCGGCAAGGCCGAACGCTACCTCAAAAATGACTCCGAACTCGAAACCTTCCTGCTTGATCAGATTGAGGGTGACCTTGCCTGGGAGGGCGACGGACGCCGTGTCGTCGGCCGCGACCTGCGCAGCGCCGTCGAGAAGATTCGCCAGCTCGAACGCGCGATCGACCAGACACGCCTGCGTTTCGATACACGATTCGTGCGTGCCCTCGCCTGGACCTCGGGGATCGATGCTGCCGACCTGGCGGTTGCGCGCGCCGATAAGGTGAGCGAGACGTTCGCCGCGGTACTGCGCTTTTTGGAGGCGACCACCGAAGGCATCGACCACCTCAAGATGCAGGCGCGCTTCAGTGAAGGCGACGAGTTCTACAATCCTGTTCTGCACTACCGCGACGGCGGGATTTTTCGGGCCTCCGAAATTCGTCACGAGTGGCTGACCGGCGGCGAGTATGCGTCGCTGCGGGAGCGGGCGGACGCGCTGGCCACGCACATCGCCACGCCAGGACGCCTGCTCGTCAAGGATGTCGGCCACGAGATACACGATCACCGTGATTTGGTCGAAAAGGTGTTCGAGCTCGGGCGCAAGGGCTTGTCGATTCAGCGCTACAAAGGCTTGGGCGAGATGAACCCGGACCAACTCTGGGAAACGACCATGGACCCCGAGAACCGCACCCTCCTCCAGGTTACGGTCGATGACGCCGTGCAGGCCGGCGAGATCTTCTCGATCCTGATGGGCGACGAGGTTGAACCACGGCGTGCCTTCATCGAATCAAACGCCCTACGCGTCCAAAATTTGGATATTTGAGGCGAAGATGCGGTTCGTGCTGCTCGCCCAGTTCGCACTGATGGTTGCCTGCTCGCCATCTACGTTTAGGTATGCGACATGCCCGGTTGAGCTGCGCAGAGAGATTGCGGAATTACACGATACCCGTACGCTGCTTCAGCAATTGGGCAACGGCCAGCAAATTGTCACTCGTCCGTGGTTCTGGGGCGCGGGCTACCAGCCGGTGGGCCCCGAGGCCCGTTGTGAGTTCGTATCGCCGACGGGCCAGCGGGGTTTTCATCCGGTTACCTGCGTGCTCGGTGCCCTAGAGCATTGGAACGAATGGCTTCGAACGGGCTCAGATGGTGACCGTCGCCGATTCGCCACGTATGTGGAGTACATTCGAGAGCACCTCCAATACGATGAGCAAGGACGCGCTTGGGCTCCCTATGAAATGGACTGGGACTACGACGGCTTTGGCTCCTTCCCCGCGCCGTGGTATTCAGGGATGGCGCAAGGGGCCATCGCCTCAATGTTCGTGCGCGCACGGGCGCTTGGACTTCCGGGCGTAAACGAAAAACTGCTGACGGCTGTCGCCCGAACGCTGGCAGAACCGAGTGACAGAAATATTGTCAAGAAGTCGCAATGCGAACACTGGATCGAAGAATATCCCGCGGCAGTTTCCGTTGACGGCACTGCGCGCTGGAGTCATGTCATCAACGGTGCAATGTGGGGGCTAGTCGGGTTCCACGAATCCGCTCTGGCACTCGGCCGGGCGGACTGGATGGAAGAGGTACGTTTGGCTGTGGCGACGATGGCGGCGGCGCTTCCTCAGTATGATACTCACCTCGGACCTTCCTATGGGCTTGTATCGCAATCGGAGGCGCCAATCGTGCTCTATTTCGATGCCCCGATGGCCGATTCTTCCGCGACGTTTCGCATAGAACGAATCCGCCTCGGTGACGGAGAAGGCCGCAGATTGACGGCTGAGGCGGGGCGGATCTGTACGGCCGATCAAGGCACCGGTGTTGCCAGCATTGTGCTTCGCCCCCTGTCCGAGGGCATTTCGATCGGCGGCGTGCAGGTTCAAAGCCCGGCTGCGACGGCACCGATTCAGCTGTACCCGGTGACCAGAGAGGTCGATGGCCACGCATTTTTCGCGACCCCACCAAAGTGGGACTACGCATGGGGATCGGCCACACGCTCTATTGACGGCGTGACTTCACGTTCGATTCTGGCTGATGGGCGCCCGGCCGTGGTCGTGGTGCCGGACGCCACGGTCGATCGGCTGTTGACAATCGGGTGGAAGGATGATGGGGGGGCGACCGCGATGGTTGAGTACCGCGGAAGCTGCAGGGCGGTACTCGGGTCACTTGTCGGCGACAGTACGGGGACTTGGCGAAGCACAGAATTTGAACTGCCTGGCCGCAGCGACACCCTGCGGGTTGAGCCGTACCTCGGGTTCCAATCCGCGCGGCGCTCCGATGGGCGAGCCGGTTGGAACATCCAATTGCACAGACCTTCAGAGGTTTGGGGGGGCGGTTGGATCCGGTTGTTTCCCGACTCATTGGGCGACGTCTCGGAGTCGGGCACATTGGACCTCGAATTTGAATACAGCGGTCGCTGGATTGGCCCTCTATTCCTGCGCATTTGGAACGGCGACGGACATATCCTTGCCGCGATTCAAAGTATCGATTCAGGCAGGGCGCGAGTCAAGATCCCAGGCGCTTTCCTGCACCGGCACCTCGGCACCTACGTCAAGAATGCCCTAGTATACGCCGGTCTACAGTATTTCGGCGATATTCTTGGGTGTCAGTCATGCATTGCCCGCAAGGACGATTGGCTCACCAGACAGCAATTCTCCTATGTGCACAGATCGCTGTTGCTATGGGCAGATAAGCCGGCTTCGTGGACGGCCGCGACATTGGAATATTGTTTACAAGGTCGCTGCGAGCAAAGCGGCAGTGATCGCTGGCGCGTGGTCCCGCCGACTGGGCTGCGAGACGGAAGCTTGCAGATCGGCCCGGACCCCCTTATTGTTCATGTGCCCTTGCCGGGGCCGCTGCCCGAGCGGACGGCCGTTATGACCGGCGGGACGCTCCGTCTGGAACACCACGACGTTGCTCGCGGCGATGGCGTGGTGTATCTATTTGATGTTCATCCCATGCGTCTCGTGCTGACACCGCTGGACGTCTGGCGCCCATCGGACGTCTCGGAAGCATCGACCCGGGAGTATCGCCTGCCTTGATGGCCCGATCCGCCCTGACCGCCGCTCTCGTTGCGTAGCCCGTCTGCCGGGGCTAGGATGTAGGGTAAGGAGGCCCGCCATGGCCGAACGCCCGACCGTAATGATCGTCGAGGACAACGAAGATACACGGGAGCTTCTGCGCATCGCGCTGGAGACCGAGGGCTTCGGGGTGATTGCGGCGACCGACGGCGTCAAGCTGTTGCCGCTGATCCGCGAGCACCTGCCGAGCCTGATTCTGCTGGATCTGATGCTGCCGTGGGTTGACGGATTCGAGCTGTGCCGGGCGATCAAAGACAACCCCGACCTGAACGGCATTCCGATTTTTTTCATCTCTGCGGTTTCTACCGATGAGGCGATCGAGGAAGGCTTCCGGGCCGGGGCGTCCGAGTATATTCGCAAGCCCATCTATATCGCTGGGCTGCTGGAGCGCATTCGGCAGTACCTGCCCCCCGCGGCGTGACGGCTCTGCTCACGTTGCCGCCGCCGACGGCTGCGGCCGTTTGGTGCTTCCGTGACCCCGTACCGTACGGCAAAGCCGAGGCCCTGCAGGAAGAGCTTGTCGCCCGTGCTGCCGAGGGCGCTATGGGTCCGCTGTTGCTTGTACTCGAACACCCGCTCGTCGTAACGCTCGGCCGGGGTGCCGATGCCGCCGCCGCCGCGGGTGGACCTGTGCCGGCTGTGCGTACGGCGCGCGGCGGCAGCGTGACGGTGCACGGGCCAGGGCAGATCGTCGCCTATCCGATCGTCGATCTCAGAGCCGTGAACCGCAGCGTCCACGGTTTTGTCCGTGACCTCGAGGGCTGGATGATCGCCGCGGCGGCCGCTGTGGGTGTCGAGGCCGGGCGGCGCGACGGCCTGACCGGTATTTGGACCACGCAGGGCAAGCTCGGCTCGATCGGCATCGCGGTTCGGCGGGGCGTGGCCTGGCACGGCTTGGCGCTCTATGTTGCCGATCAGCGTGCCAATTTTGGCGCCCTCAACCCCTGTGCGCTGCCCGGTGTGGCGCCGGACGCCCTGTCCCGCGCGGCGCCGAGTGTCGATCGCGGCGCTGTGGAACAGGCACTGATTGCCGCCTTCGCCGCGGCGATGGCGCCCCGGCCCTGCGAACTCCACGCCGCGGATATTACAGTGGCTGAGCGGGCGGCCTTGGCGGCGGTCCCGGCATGAGTGTGCCGCAGCCGCGACGCCACCCGGACTGGATTCGGGTGCGGGCGCCCGGTGGGCCCGGCTGGCAGGAGACCCGCGAGGTGTTGGCCGAGCACGGGCTCAACACGGTCTGCCGTGAGGCGCAATGCCCCAATCAGGCCGAGTGTTGGACCGAGCGCACCGCGACCTTCATGATCGGCGGCACCGAATGTACACGTGGCTGCCGTTTCTGCGCCGTCGCAACGGCCAAGCGTCCGGCGCCGCCCGACCCGCACGAGCCGACGCGCGTTGCCGCCGCCGCCGCCAAGATGGGCATGCGCTTTGTCGTACTAACCTCAGTCGACCGTGACGATTTGCCCGATGGCGGCGCCGCCCATTGGGCAGCGACAATTCACGCGGTACGGGATGCGATTGCGGGCGTCGGGATCGAGTCACTCGTCCCGGATTTTCGGGGCGAAACGTCCAGTCTCGACATCGTGCTGGCCGCCGGCCCCGACGTACTTAGCCACAACCTCGAAACCGTGCCGTCACTGTACCGACGTATTCGCCCCGGTGCGCAGGTCGAGTGGAGTCTGGCCATGTTGCGCCACGCCGCAGACAAAGGCTTTGCTGCCAAGACCGGGCTCATGCTCGGCTTCGGCGAGACGCGTGAGGAAGTGCTGGAGCTGTGCGCGCGCGCCCGCGACGTGGGTGTGCGAATTCTGACGCTGGGCCAGTATCTGCGGCCGTCACCACGCCATGCCGAGGTCGTGCGCTACCTGTCGCCCGAGGAGTTTGGCGAGCTCGGCGAGGCCGTCCGGGCGCTCGGTATACCCGTCGTCGAAGCTGGGCCACTCGTGCGGTCGAGCTACCACGCGCACCGCCATGCGGCGGCGCTCAGGGAGGCTTCGGCGCCTCGTTAGCCGTTCAGTCTGGGGCCTCGCTGCGCCCGGCCAGCAGATCTCGTACAAGCGCGCGCAGATTGCGCAGATCGAAGGGCTTGTCGAGGCGCAGGTTCGTGACGGTATCGAGAAACTCGATTGCTCGCGGGGTGAAAGCGCCGCCGGTTACGAAGATCATTCGGCTCGCCTGTTCGGGCACCGCCTCCCGGATGGCCGCATACAAGTCCATCCCCGTCATGTCGGGCATCATCAGATCACACAGAATGAGGTCGAAGCGCTCTCCGCCAAGCAATCGGCGGTGTGCCTCCCGGGCATCGGTCAGGGCCGTGACGTTGTGGTCGGCAGCCAGCGAACGCTGAACGGCACGGCAAACCAGCGCGTCGTCGTCGACGACGAGGATGTTTCCCCGCCGCGCCGCGGCGGTCGGCGCCTCAATGACCGAGGCGGCGGTGGTCGGTGCAGGCAGGGACTCTTGAGGGGCAGCGGGCAGCACGACACGAAACACACTGCCGCGGCCAACCTCGGTCTCGACCGTGATCTCGCCGCCGTGCGCCTCGATCGTGTTGCGGCAAATCGTCAAGCCCAGGCCCGTACCCTGCCCGGCGGCCTTGGTGGTGAAGAAGGGCTCAAACAGGTGGCGGCGATGCTCTTCAGAAATCCCGCTGCCGCTATCACTGATCTCGATGACCACGCGGTCGCCATCTGAGTGCGTTGCAATACGGATCGCATGGCTCTCGGCGGCGCCATCGGGAATTGCCTGAGCGGCGTTGACGAGCAGGTTGATGAACACCTGAGCGAGCTGCGCTTCATTGCCTTCGACTGCCGGCGCGTCATGGTAGTCCTTGAGTAGTCGTGCCCGGTGGCGAATCTCGTTGAAGGTCATGTTGACGGCGGACTCCAGCACGCGGTGAATGTCAAGCAGGGTATTGCGTTCACGGTCGGCGCGCGATAGTGCCTTGAGCTCACGTACGATGCTGCGAACACGCCCGGCGCCTTGCCGCGCCTCGGCGAGAAGGGTGGTGGCCTCGTCAATGGTCCGCGCCACATCGCCACTGCAACCGCCGCCGATCGGATTCGTCTGCCGCGCCCGACAGGCCTCGGACGCCCGTGGCAGCTCCTCGGACAAAAGGTCGAGATTGGCAATCACGTACGACAGCGGGTTGTTGATTTCGTGACCAACACCCGCCGCCAGCGTACCGACGGCGATCATCCGGTCCATCTCCATCATCTTGAGCAGGAACTCCTTGCGCTCGCTGATGTCTCGGGCGATCACGGCCACCGCCGAGGCGCCGTGAAAGTCCAAGCGGACGGCGGACGCCTCAAACCAGACCGGGTTGCCGTCAAAACGCAGGAGGCGATACTCGGCCGCCGCGGTTGCCTCTCCGGTTTCGGCGGCAGACGCTAGCTGCTCGGCGGCGATTTTCTGGTCATTTTGATTGACCAGATCAAGCAGCGAGCGGCCGACCAGCGCCTTGGCTTCTCCGTACTGCAGGGCCTCGGTGAGCGATGGATTGACGTAGACAATTCGGCCGTCACGCGCGACGACGATTGCGTCCGGGGCGGCCTCGATCAGGCGCCGAAAGCTCTCTTCGTAGGCACGGGCCTCGGCGCGCAGCCGGACTTTTTCGGTTCGATCCTCGATGACGAGGATCAGTCTGGCATCGCTATCGGAAAGAGGGGAGCGCGCCGCCGTGACCCGTAGCTGGCGGACACCGATTGGCAGTTGGAGCTCGAATTCGACACGCCGTGGCGGTCCTTCGGCCGCAAGAAGAGCCAGCAACTGCTCACGAAGCTCCGTCGGCGGTAGCAATTCGTGGATGTTGCGGCCGCGGATTTCGTCTTCAAGCTGACCGACGAGCGCGTTGAACGGCCGGTTGGTGCGCAAGACAGCCAGATCGTCATCAAGCAGTACGGAGCCGAGCGGCAAGGCGTCGTTGAGTGTCTCGGCCCGGGCCTCGGCGGCCTCGCGGTCACGGGTCAGCGCGGTCACCAAACTCTGCACCCGTTCAGCCAACGAATTGAAGGTGCCAGCCAATTGACCAAGCTCGTCGTGCGAGCGCACCGCCAGCCGTACGGAATAGTCGCCTTCACTGAAGTTGCGGGCCACCTGCTCGATACGAGCAATGGGGCCGAGAACATACTTTCGCATGTACCACAGGCCGCCGGCGAGCAGCAGCAACGTCAATCCGAGGCCAGCGCCGAAAACCTGGCGGATTCGCATGCGCAGCTGCTCGGCGCGCGCGACAATCGCCCCCGTCAGACGGTCGGCGCTGCTGCGGAGCTGTTCCAACTGGGGCAGAACCGACACGGCCGCGGCGGGTTCGATGCCGCCAGCGGCGGTACCCACGAGGATGGGCCGAACGGCGCTCCATTGTTGCCGCAGCGCCGCCAGCAAAGGCTGTAGTTCGTCGGGTAGAGGCACGATGACGCGTTCGGCCGTGTGGCCGCCGCGCTCAAGCGTAATCAGCGCATTCTCGTATGCCTCGATGTGCGCTTGGAGCCTTGCCGCCACCTGATCCTGCCCGGCCGCGGCTGCCGTGAGCAGATCGCCGATTTGCAGAACCAGCATGCGCTGGCTGCCGCTGAGGTCGAGATGGGCCGGGGTCGACTGTGTGCGAATGAGAAAATGGCTCAGCAGCAGCACGGCCAGCAGCACCACGCCGAATGGCGCGATCAGCGCGACGGACACCCTGTGGGTCAGTCTTTGGCTCATGGCGCAGCCCGGCCCGCAGCAAAACATGGCGTTTTCGTCATGTCTCCCCCCCAGCGGTTACGTCACGAGGCAAAGAGGCCCGCCAATCAATCAACCAATCGTAGAGCAAGGATCGGTCGGTACGGTGGCGCGACGCATGACGTACAGCACCCAGTATAGTGACGGGCGCGTCAAAAAGTCAAGGACCGTAGCCCGAGTGGCGCGCAGATGCGCCTTAGCGCAGCGGGAAGACCTCGACGTCGCCCTCGGTTGGCGTTTCGATGGCGCGGCTCGTGCGCGGCCGCTCGACTGGCTTGGCCGGTGCTGACGGCTCAGGGGGCCTGCTTGCAGGGGGTGCCGCCGCCGGTGCGCTGGGCGGCGTTTCGAGGGCCCGTTGGCCAGCATCGGGTGCGGTTGGCGCGCGGCGGTCGGGGTCAGGTAGCGCCCAGTTTACGCTGCAGGGCTGTTCGTGGCGACCGCGCCAGGACCAAGCCAGCCCCAGCCAGACCTTTTCAGCATCGACGGCGCGCACTTCCCGTTGCCGCCGCTCGACGAGCGCAACTTCCGCCGCGCCGCGGCGTTTGGAGACCTCGAGGTCCCATTTGCCCACCGCCTCGTCTCGTTCGGCATACGAGATGCCGCGTCGCCCATAGGCGGCGGCGACGCGTGCCCGCTCCAATTCGGCCTCGGCCAGAGCGAGCAGCCGCTCCCGTTCGGTCTCACGCCCTTTGGCCGCGGCCAAGGCCGCGTCGGCGGCGGCCACTTCCGATTTGAGGACATCGACTAGCCCCGCTTCGGCAGCCCCGCAGAGCTCCAACTCGGCCAGCCGGGCGTCCAGTAGCTGCCGCCGTGCCGCTTCTCGCTCGGCATCTATCCATGCCAGGCGGGCATCGGTGATGCGCGGCTTGCGCGCGGCGGCGGCGAGGCGTGCAGCCGCCATCTCGCGATCACGTAAAGCCAACGCAAGGGCCGACCGCGACCGCTCGACCTCGGCTTCGCGTGGCGCCAGCGGCTCACGCTCCACGGGGCTGAGTGCGCCCAACTCGACGGCATCGACGCGCGGGAGGAAGGTGCCGCACGCGGGCAAGAGGATTGCAAGGCAAAGAGCGGACTGCTTGTTCACTGTTCATTCCTCCAGCGCCGCAGAGCCACGAATACATCCGTGTCCGTGGGGCCAAACGGCCGTCCGGCCCGCTGCAGGCCTGCGCGCACGGTTGGTTCTGCGGTTCGCAAAAACGGATTGACGCGTTGCTCGTCACTGAGGCGCCGCCACGGCTCGGGGACACCGGCCGCGGCGCGTTCGGCGGCGGCCGCGGCAAACTCCGCGATCTCCGGATTGTCTGGTTCAACGAGCGCGGCGAAGGCCAAGCCTTCGCGGGCGTAGTCATGGCCAAAAGCCAACCACGGGTCGCCCTCCGATTGGCCGACAACCTCCAACACGCTGCGAGCCGTGTCGAGCATGTGATCGTTGCCTGCAGGCCGACCGCAGCCCGCGGCAAACAGGACGTCACCAACAAGCAGCAGGTCGCCCCAGCGTAGCACAAGATGTGCGGGATGATGGCCGGGCGTTTCGGTGACGACGAGATCGCGCCCACCGAAGGGCAGCCGGTCGCCGTCGGCAAGCAGGACGGCATGTGCCTCGGTCGGCAAATCGGCCTGCCCTGCGGCGTGTACGTACACGGGCAATGTCGGCCAGGCGGCAAGAATGTAAGGCAGGCCGTCGATGTGGTCCCAATGGGTGTGCGTGAGCAGCACGCCGGCGGGGCGCCTGCCGGTCCGCTGCAGACGGCGCAGCGCACTGGCGCTGCGGGGATCGACGATCAGCGCCTCGTCGCCGGCAATCAGCAGGTACTGCTCGTTGTCGGTACCCGGCGACAAAAAGCGCTCAACGCCGTCTGGTCCCTCGGCTGGCCGCTGCGGATCGCTCACGGGCCCATTCAACCGAGGCGGGCGATTCGGCCCTCGAGATCGTCGAGCCGTCGCCCCAGGCGCCGCACGCGCCCCTGCAGGCGGTCGAGGTCGCCCCGCGTCATCAGCCCAAGGCCACGAGCGGCTTCGTCCCGTGCTTCATCGAACTTCTGGCGCCCCTCCATAAACCCCTGCATGGCCTTGGCGACCAGCGGCCGCGTCCGGTCATCTTGCATGAGCTTCATGGCCACCCGCATGGCCTGTTTTTCGATGTCCTTGCGCAGGTTGCGGGGGAACGCCATGGTTGCTCTCCTTCACGGGGTCGCCAGTCGATGCCATCAGGCTACCCGCCGTCGGGGCCTGCGTCAACCCGTTCGCTGGCCTTCGACAACGAAACGCCGGCCCTCCGGCGGGTGCGGCGCACTACGGACACTGGTACCATGCCCCTCATGGTCGTGCTTCACCGATGGCGGCGTTCGGCGGCCGGGATCGCCTTGGCGGTTTTGGCGGCGTTCCTGCCGGTGCGTGCCGGTGGCAGCCTGTGGTGGCATGACTGTCCGCACCATTTTGGCGCCTTGGCCGCCGCGGCAGACGTTTCGCGCGTGTCGGCGGCGGCCCCGGTGGCCCCGGACGCGCGGCAGGATCATCACGGCCACGCGGGCCATCACGCACACCACGAATCTGCTGCAACCGGCAGCGAACCGGCATCCACATCCGACACGCACGGTGAGCATGATGCCAACGCGGCAGGCTGCACCTGTACCGCGTATGACTGCGGCGGCCATGGCATTGCACTGGCAGTGCCCGTACTTTGCGTACCCACCCCGATCGCCGGCGAAGAGCGGCGCATCGAGGTCGTGCCCGCGCTCCTCCCGCGGGCCGTCCGCTGGATGCTGCCCTTCGCGCAGGGACCCCCGTTGACCGCCTGACCCGGTCGCAAATTCGGTCCAGATCTGCCTGCGTGGTAAGCACAGGCAGCCATTTCACGTGGAACAACA
>CAZUAB010000036.1:0-18917 GCA_964617795.1 uncultured bacterium | reverse complement strand
GGCCAGTGCCGCCGCAGTGGGTTCGTTGAGGATGCGCAGCACGTTGAGACCGGCAATGCGTCCCGCGTCCTTGGTTGCCTGCCGTTGGCCGTCGTTGAAGTAGGCCGGAACGGTAATGACGGCGTCTCGGACCTCACCGCCAAGATTGGACTCGGCGGTTCGTTTGAGCTCGCGCAGTACAAAGGCGCTGATTTCGGGCAGTGCATAATCGACGCCGCGCACCTGAATCAGCAGCGCGTCATTGGGACCGTCGACGATCTGATAAGGCATCAGCGCGCGCGCCTTTTTGACCTCCGAGCTGAAGGATTTGCGGCCAATCAGTCGCTTGGCGCTATAGACCGTATCCGGGCCGTACTCGACGGTACGTGCCTTGGCCTCGCTACCAACCACGACTTTGTTGTCATCGAGAAAGCTGACAACGGATGGAATGATTTGTTCGTTGCGTTCGCTAGGCAGCACGACCGGCGACTCGCCGTCAAAAAAGGCGACGCAGCTGGTGGACGTGCCCAAATCGATGCCGATGGCTTTGCTCACGGTTCCATCTCCTCGTACGGCGTTCTGTGTTCGCAGGGACCCATCCGCATTACCCAACCAAACACAATTCCCCGCAAGGGCCGCATTATAGCACGGCGGTATCGCTGACGAAAGCCGAGTTGATGAGTCAGGGTTCCATCACCCCATTGGGCGCCCAATGCCCTTCCAGCGCAGCAGCAACGAAAATCTACGGGGGGCTTGACACGGGTTGTTCAATCCGCTAGAATCGTGAATGCCGTCGCATAACCTCGTTTGACGACTGGGCGGCGGTAATGGGCAATAAAGCCCATACGAACGTTTTGAACACGCGGACAACCGCAACTGAGGAGGAAGGTCGCAATGAGACAACGAATTACACGCAGCCTGGCGCTTGCCGCGCTGGCCGTGGGGATGATGCTCCCCGCTCAGCGAGCGGAAGCCGTCCCGGCCATTTTGGATCCGGAGGGCACCGTGCCCAATACCGGCTTCAATGCCCGTGGCGACAACGCAAGTGACATCTTCATGAACCGCAACCAGATCCTTGTGCGGATCACCGGTTGTGAATATTCCGCGCGTGTCACCGATACAGCCAACGCGTGGGGCGACTTCCTTTGCGACGACGGTACCGCCACAAACCCCCGCCACTGGGTTGGTTCGGGCATGGGCTTCCTCGAAAACATCGTCAACGAGCAGCTTTTGGCGGCGACCGCTGACACGAGCGCGTTCGGTGGCGTGGCGCCCTATGACCACCTCGATGCGGTCGCCGAGCCGATGTTCCGCAACTATGTGGACATCGTCCTCAAGCGCTTCCTTGATGCCGACACGATGACGCCGGTCGACTTCGACCCGGCGACGTTCCGCATGGTCGACCATTTCAACCCCTCAACGACGGTGCCGGTCGGCCTTGATTGCACCGGCGCTGCGGCGCCCACTACGCAGGACACGAACTGCGACGGCGTGCAGGGTGGTTGGGAGTTTGGTCCCTTTGGCCTGCTTAGCCTGGGTTGCGTGGCGCTGCCGGTCATCGGCGATGTTTGCGTCAATACCTACCTGATCAACGTCGATCCCAACCAGCGTAAGGCGTTTTCGCCGACGGGTACGACCTATCAGACCGCTGGCCTCGGCTCCGTGCCGGGCGGGACTCTCGTTAACAACATCGCGGCGCCGTTGGTCTCGTTCGATTCCTATGACCGCAATAACCAGGCGACGACCTCCCACCTGTTTATTGCGGGTCAGGCGCAGTACGGCAAGTCCTTTGACGCCGAAATCGTTGGCTGCGATGGTCCGATTCTCAGCATCAACGCGACTGGCGCCGGCTGCAACGCCAACTCCTACCGTGACGATGACGACGGCCTTTACGTCGAACTGGCGTTGACCAACTTCAAGCTTGGCTTGCTGTTTGAGCCGCCGTTCACCGACTCCGCCTATGGTGTCTCCTCCGAGTCGACCAGCTTCTGGGGCGCCGGCGCCGACGCGCGCCACAGCCAGGCCCTGAACATCCGCGACATTCCGGAAAACGGCGTGGCTACCGCTTCGTTCCCCTGCCCGGACGGCACGGCCATTACGGTGACCGACGAAACATCGTTGGATTACGACCCGGCCTGTGACCTCAGCCGCTACCTCAAGGCAACCGGCGAAGCCTCGATCCCGCTCGTGCGGATCGGCGCGTCGCTGCGCATCGTGTCGACCTACAACTACTTTGCTACCGGCGACACAGGTCCGCAGACGACCACCGGCTATTCGATTACGCTTGGCCTCGAGCTGCAATCGCTCGAACTCGACGCCCAGTTTCAGTTCGCCTTCTTCGCCGGCCCCTACTGCACGGATGTGGTGCGCGGCCAAGACTACACCGGCGTGTTCTACGACCGTACCGACAACCCGAACAACTGCCTGCCCGGTACAGGTTATGACACGGGCACCATCGCCGACGATGAGACCTACCTCGTCAGCGAGCAGTTCACCGAGACCTTCCCGTGGTTGCGCGCCGAATTGACGGGTCGCTTCAACGACCTGTTCGATCCGGCCACCAACCCGGGCTGGTTCCTTGGCCCGACGCAACTGTTCGATGTGGCCGAAACGCTGGCCGACCTCAGCTTCGACCATCCACTGGCGGCCACCTCGGCGCAGTGGGTGACGGACGCGATCTACCTGCAAGCGATGCTCGACACCAACGTCGACGCGCCAGGCGCTATTCCTTCGATGCTCGACGCCAGCGGCACGATCGCCTATGGCCCGTTTGCCAGCGGCCATGGCGTTGCCCCTGCCAACCTCCGCGGCGACAACGCCGCTGAGTTCTGGGCGGATCCGTGGGGCGTGATGATTCCGCTCAACGCCAGCTTGGGCATCTACTTTGCCCAAGGGGACAGCGCCAAGACCGAAATGGTCAGCTGCGTCACCGCGGATGCTTCGTACACGGGGTACGTTGACGGCTACGGCCCCAACACGAACGATGACCCCTACGTCAGCCGTCCGTTGCCGCGCCTGGAGATGAACTGGTCGGGCAGCGGTGCCGCTTGGCCGGCCGTAACCAACCCGACGGTGGGGCTCGCCGCCGGTGTGAACGAGAACGCCGAGTACGACTCGATGCTTCTGCACCTCAAGATCCCGGATGTCAACGGCTCGACGCCGTTTACCAACCCGTCCGACCTTGCGGCCGCTGGAAGGGTGATACCCGCGACCACGACGACCAACCGCTACGATGAGCCGGTCGAGACCTATGCGCTCGGCTTGGCACTGCACCAGAACGTGCTGTCGAAGCTGCTCTACGAAGCGGTCATCGATGGCCTGCTCTGCTTGGACTTCGACTCGTACACCGGCAAGGAAGAGCTGCAGGTCACGGTTGGTGACCTCCTGACCACCGACCTGTTCGGCTTCTTCGTGCCGTACCTGTCGGATCAGTACCCTGGCGAGCAGATGGCGCTGCGCATCATTCCGTTGCTGCAGAACCCGCAAGGTCGGGGCTACCTCCGGAGCGCTGCCAACTACCCCTCCAAGGTCAGCCAGTACATCGGCGGCTTTTCGGCAGGTGCGTATGATGCCGCTGCCGGCGTCACCGAACAGAACCCGATTCCCCGCATCATCACGGGTGGTATCAACCAGTATGACGCGCTCAAGCAGCGCTTTACCGGCGAGA
The DNA here is from genome assembly GCA_964617795.1 of uncultured bacterium. Classification (GTDB taxonomy): domain Bacteria; phylum J088; class J088; order J088; family J088; genus CAZUAB01. The sequence goes on along the minus strand of CAZUAB010000036.1, from coordinate 15,271 downwards.
TCGAATCGCTGTCGATCCAGGACTTCTGGCCCGACCTGTCGGTCATCATCCCGCACCTGTTGGCTGAGTTCTATGTCTGGGATACCGCCAGTGGCCCGGCTGTTCGCAAGCGTGCCTTCGCGCTTGACCTCGGGGTCAACGTCGGTTTGAACATCGACATCATTCAGGACATCAGCCGTACGGCCGGCACGCAGGCCCCGACACCGCTCGAAGCGGGCGGGTTCCCTGCGGCGCGTCCGACCTACGCGGGCACGGATTTCCCAATTGGTTGCCGCGACGACATTGGTCCGAGCTTCCCGTACCCTTGCGAGATCACCGGTGTGCCCAGCCGCTGGGTGCTGTTCTTGGGTGGTCTGCTTGATCCTGAGTTGAACGCGGTGCTGGTCTACGACGAAATGGCCTTCGCGATCACCGACTTCGCGGGTGCGGTTTCGTACGGTACCGGCCTGCAAAATGCTGGTCCGGACGGCGGCTATGGCTCGTACGAAGCGGCAATCTCGAACCTGATCGGCGTGCTGCTGTCGGGTGAGCTGGCGGCCTTCGCCGAAATCGGCGTCGACCTTGCGGCCCTCGTCAACCTGCCGATCGTGATCTCCGTACCGTACATCGGCCCCAGCTTCGTCTGGAACGACTCGGCGTCGAATACGGTACCGGACGGCATCAACCACGGTACGCAATACGGCGACTCGGTGGAATGTGGTGAAGAGGGTGTCGTCGGCGTTTGCCACGACCCGGTCATCGATACGTCCGGTGCGGTTGATGTCGCCCGCGACGTTTCGGACAGCGACCTCAACGGTTTCGGCGACTACCTCGTCGTCGCCGCCGGTCTCGACCTTAGCTACCTGACCTCCAACTACCTGCTTCGCTTCATCGACAGCTTCGTGGAGCCGCTGGGCATGGAACTGTTGGACGGTTTGGCGCTGGGCTACGAGTACTGCGATGGTCTCGACGCCAACGACGACCCCGCACCGAACCTGCCTTGCATTAGCGAGACGTTCAACAACACGCTGCTCGACTTGGTTGGCGGTCTTCTTGGTGCTCCGGCCGCCTATGGCGCTCGCCAGGGCTTCCCGCGCGGTTACGAAGCACCCGAGACGATCATCAAGGGCGTCCACAAGGCCCACGCGCTCGAGACTCTGATCGAGTTCGAAGGCTGGCATCCCTCGGTGCCCGCCAGCGATCTGACCTTCAGCTACCGTGTCGACGGCGGCCTCTGGACGCCGTTCGTGCCGGCTAGCGGCGCCCGGATCCCCGGTCTGCTCGAAGGTCGCCACGTGTTTGAGATTCGCGCCAAGGATCCGAAGGGCAACGTCGAGTACACCCCCGAGCGCATTGAGTTCGTGGTCGACTCGGTCGCCCCGCGGATCTCGATTCTCGGTGATCGCGTCCAAAGCGATCGCGCGGCCTTCACGGTCGATGTGCGTGACGTGCAGAGCCTGCCGGAAGACGTTCGCGTCAGCTGGCGTCTGAACGACGGCGAGTGGAGCGAGTACAGCGCCCGCAAGGAAGTCCGCTTCCAGGCGCCGATCGGCCAGCACACGCTGCAGGTCCGGGCGATGGACGAAGCCGGCAACGTGGGACTCTCCACGCTGACGGTGGCGATCGAAGACGGCGGCTTCGGCTGTGCGGTCTCGACCGGCTCGGGCTCGAACGGTCTTCTCGACCTCGCGGTTCTTCTCCTTCTTCCGGCTTTGGTGGTGCTGCGGCGCCGCCGGGCCTGAGTCAGGCTGTAGCCCGCAAGGGTTGGTTTCCCGGAGCGGGGGGCGCTTCGTCGCCCCCCGCTCTTTTTCATTCACGGGGGGACAAATGGCTTCCCATTGCTTGCGCTGGCGGGTATAATGGTGTTTGGGACTGACGACAAGGACCGGAGGATCCGCCGGATGATCGACTTCATTGCCCGCCGTGCCTTTGCCCTGGCCGTCGCCGTGCCGCTCTTGGCTGGCTGTGGTCGCAGCGGCGACATCGAGATCATCGACGGGCTGCGCCTGCAGTCGAAGATCGTTGACGCCACGGCCGACGTCGGATACTTCGCCGACTTCGAACTCGATGCCGACGGCACACCGACGATCGGCTATTACGACTATACCAACGGCGACCTCAAGTTTGCGCGCCTTAACCGCGCCACGGGGCAGTGGGAACTCTCCGTCATTGACGAAGAGGGCGATGTTGGGGGGTACACCGACCTTGAGTACGATGCCTTGGGCAACCCGCACATCGTCTACTACGACTACACGAACGCGCAGGTCAAGTACGCGCTGTTCAATGGCCTCGAGTGGGAAATCCGCGTTCTTGGCGACTTCCCGGGCGCCATCGAGGGGTTTACGGCGATGAAGATCGATACACGGCTTGAGGCGGCCCATATCGCTGCCATCAGTACCGCTCGTTTCGATCTCGAGTGGGGTTTTTACGACTGGGTATCCGACACGCTCGTGCCCTATACCGTCGACCGCGGTACAGATACCACGGGCCGCGGCGGCAACATCAACAAGCAGATCGCTGTCGGGCTGCGGCGCCAAGGCGACATCAGTCTGCCGCTGTTTGTGTACTACCACGCCAGCTACGGCCTGCTGCAGTTGCAGTATGCCCGCGTCGCCACGGGGGGCGGCTATGAATTTGTCCCCCGTATTCTTGACGGGACCGCACAGCCCAACGATTCGGACATCGGGCAATGGGCCAAGCTGTGGATGGAGACCGACGACATCATGCACGTATCGTATTTCGATGCTACGGCGCAGGATCTATATTACGGGCGTTATCAGTTCAGCACCGACGAGTTCGTCCGCGAGCGCGTTGACGCCGATGGGATCGTCGGTGAGTCCTCGAGTATTACGCTCGACGGGCGCGGTCGCCCGGTGATCACGTATTTTGACAGTACGAACAACGACCTCAAGATGGCGGTTCGGTCACCCGACGGGCGCTGGCAGACATACCGAGTTGATTTGCGCGGCGTTGTCGGCACGTTCAGTTCGGTTCGGCTTTTGCCGAGCGGGCAGCTCGGCATCGCCTATCGCAACTCCGGCCGGGAGGCGTTGATATTTACTGTGGTGCAGACCAACTGAGACGCTTTTGTCCACTTGCCGTCGTATTGGCGGCGCTGGTACTGGCTTCCTGTAACAGCGACGGCGGCGGTCGCACGGATGGTTCCTGCCCCACGCCCGAACGGCCATACTTGCATCTCGACGACGCCGACTGTCTCCAGCGAATCCCCGCGCCGCGCATCACCGACGTCTCGATCGCGCCGTTTGGCGGCAAAGTGCCGATCGAGGTTTCCTTTCGCGCCACGGTGGCGCCGCCGTTCCCCGAGTTGGCCGAGGGTCTCAAGCTCGTCTGGGACGTCGATGGCACCGCCGGGCAGGATGCCGAAGTGGGCGCGAACGAGCCGCTCGCCTATCGCTACGAAAATTGCGGCAATGTTCCGATCAGCGTGATCGCGGTGGACCGCTTCGGCCGAGCCAGTGCGCCCAACGAGCGCGTCATCATCAACCGTTGTAACCAACCGCCTGAAATCACATTGTTTATCGCCTCGCTGAGCGGCTCACCAAACTCCGCGCCGATCGGCAACGTCGGAACGTCGATCCGCTTCACATTGCAAGCGTTCGATCCGGACTACGACGACCCGGATTTGGAAGAAGCCAACGGCATCCGCAACTTCCAAATTGACTGGGAGGGCGACGGCGTTTTTGACGACACCTTCGACGGTATTTTGCAGCTCTTGCCGCGCGACCACGTCTACAGCCAGGTCGGCATCTACCGACCGATCCTCAGGGCCTATGATGCCGAGGGAGACTACGGCGAGGCCGGGCCGCTGCTTGTCAGCATTTTCGCGCAGTCGGTGGCGCGGGGACGACTGCGGCTTGACGGGACCGCCAACGCGGTCGCACCGACGCCTGTCACCGTTGGTCGTGCGGCGGGGACATCGGCAGCGTTTGGTTGGGGTTCAACCGGCTGGGGCCTCGCGGAACGGGCCGCCGGCGAGCGACTGCAGATCGTTGCCGCCCATCAGCGAAGCTACGAGCCGGGCAGCAGCGAAGAGGACGTCCAGGATCTAGCGTGGCTCCCTGAGGCGGGATTGCTCACTGCGGGCGGGTTGCAAGGCGTCGATTTCTGGTATCGGGGGGCCACGGGAAGCTGGGATTGGTCGGCCTTGCGCCGCTACAACTGTGTGCCGGCGTCCACGGTCAGTTGGACGCGCGTATCGACCAACAAACTCCCGCTTGGGGGGCGTGCGACGGCGCTCGTGGCCACGTCCGGACGCCTACAAATCCGCCGGGGTCCGTATCTCGAGACGGCGGATCTGGCCAACCCCGGTTGGTGTGCCTTAAGCAGCCGATTTGGTACGTTCGTCAATCTGGCGGCCCCTGCTGGCCCGGCTCCATTGGGCGCACTGGCGGTGCGCGATGCCGTGATTGCCGGACAGTACGTGTGGGCGATCGGCGACGACGGAAGCGCCGGTGCATTGATGACATGGCGGCTCGACGGCAGCCCGGCACCAACGGCCGCTACGGCGTTATGCGCCAGCTACCCGACCGCCTGCCCGTTGGCCGCGGCTCGGTACCCGACGGCCCTGGCCGTCGATGCGGGCGGGCTGCAGGCGCAGGTTGTTGACGGGCGCGTCGGCCTCTCGGCCTGGGCCTTGGCGCGTGCGGTGACGAGCACGACTGGCGCGGCGCTACGGGTGGGGGCGGTAACGAGGGCGGTCGGTGATGGCTGGAACTTCAGCGGTGTGCCACCGTGGACGGGCATCAGTTTGGATACGACGACGGCGACGGCGATGGCTACGGCGGGCCATGGGGTGTTGACGGCAAGCGTCGAGCCTTTGTTGGCTCTCGGTTGGTCAGATGGTGAAGTTGCGCTGGCCTCCTGGAGCGATGCCGGCACGGCGCCGGTTCTTGGCGGATTTGTGACGGCCCCCACGGCCCGACGCCTCGACAAATTGGCGATTGGCGGCCATGTTTTGGCCTGGGCCGACGCCGGGTCGCCGATTACGACCATCCCCGACGCCGTCACCGGACTACGGCAGCCACGCGGCGTCTACGCGGCGCCGCTCAGCGACCTCACGCGCTGGGCCCAACTTGTTGCCGACGATCAGGATAGCCGCGAGATCGATTCTGCATGGACGGGGCCGCGCGACTTGGTGGCCGACGGCGCCCGCCTGTGGGTAGCCGAAAACACGCGCGGCCTGCGCGCCATTGATGTTACGGGTTTGGTCGCCGCGATCTGGGCGACGGCGCCGACGGTGTGGTCCGATGGCTTTGGCGCCGGTCTGCGCATGGACGTTCGAGGGCGCGTCGGTGACACGCGGCCGAGCGCCGAACCGGCCCAGCCCCGCCGCGGCACCATGGCCGGTGATGGCGACAGCGGCGAGGCTTGGTTGGCTCTAGGCGCCGCGGGTCTGGCCCGTGTACAGATGAAAGAGACCTGGCAGGGCGGCGTACTCACATCGGCGGTCGCCGCATTGGCGACCGTGCAGCCGACAACGGCGCCTGCCCGCGATCTGGCCATTTTGCCTGCCGACGGTGCGGGGCCGACCCGTTTGCTGGTCGGCGAATCTCGCTGCGGCCGCAGCGGCTGTGCCGACGCCGATGGGCGCCTCAGCACATTTGCGCCGACTGGCACCGGTGCCCTGGCGGCCATCGAGATCGCCATGGCCGATGGCGGCCCCATTCATATTTCGGCAGCGCGTAGCCTGGATGCCGCTGATGGCCTTCGTTCGGTGGCGCTGGTTGGACGTCAACTACCGTCGTCGGCGATACACTGGGACGTCCGCGGCGTCCTCGCCGATGGCCGCTTCGATGTGCGGCAATGGACCGTGCCGTCGGCCTTGACGAACCACCTGTTCGACCTGGTACCGCCGTTGCTGGCCAATATGAGCCCGGCCGGTGGGCGGGTGCGGTCATTGTTCATTGACGGTTCCAGCGGCAGCTATGATCGCCTCTGTATCGAGCCATTGTGGGGCGGTGTCTGCGCGACGCCGGGTTCCACGCTCGTGTCGATCGGTACTCCGCTGCTGATGGTCAGCAACGGACGGCGCTACGCGGTGCAGATCGAAAACAACCTCTTCTTCCGCTTCCGCACGGCCGATACCAACGAAGTTTTGCCAACCTCTTGGCATCCTTGCCGCGATCTGCCGATTGAAGAGCGTGAGCTGTGCGCGCTCGGTTTCAAGGTCTACGATGCGTGGCCGGCCGACCCATATTGGCTACTGTCGACCAACCACGCGCTGTTCGTTGTCGACGTCCGGGATCCCGGTGCGCCTTTCGTCGCGACGCGCCAACTGCAATGCAACCGCATCGCGGCCACGACGCCCGGACACACGTGCCTCTTGGGCGACTGGGATGTGGTCACAGGTTGGTCGTATCCGGCAATCGGGGGTGTGCGCGCGGTCTTGCGTCACCGGCCGGGTGCGGCGCTGCAGGTCATCGATATCCCCGATCTCTATACGCCCGTCCCGTGATTTGCACACGACCCCTGTTTGATACTGCGGCCGTGCGGGCGCTCGATGCCGCTGCTTTAAGTGAGGGGCTATCGGGGGCCGCGTTGATGACCCGGGCCGGCGGTGCTGTTGTCGAACAGTTGCGGGTGCGCGGCCGGCTGCACAGGTCGAGCCGTGTGTTGGTTCTTTGCGGACCGGGCCAAAATGGCGGCGATGGCTGGGTCGTGGCGGCCGAGCTGGCCCGGGCAAGCATCGACGTCACCGTACTGTATCTGCGCGCGCCGGCCGATCTTCGTGGGGACGCACAGGCTGCCGCACAGACCGCGTTGGCCGAGCAGGCTTTGCGTGTACAGCCCGTTCCCGAAGACGTCGCAGCAATCGCCGCTATGCCTGTGTGGCGAGAGGTGGACCTGATTGTTGACGCGCTGTTTGGGATCGGCCTCGAGCGAGCGCCCGATCCACGAAGTGCAGCGCTTTTGGAGGCGGCGGCGCGCTGCCGGCATGGCGGCGCATGGGTCCTGGCGGTGGACCTGCCAAGTGGTGTTGTGGCGGACGACGGCCGGACTCCCGGCGCCGTATTGCCAGCCGACCTCACCGTCACCTTTGGGTTGGATAAGCTCGGCCTACATGTTTGGCCGGGAGCCGCAGCGGCCGGAGACGTCTTCAAGGCCGACATCGGCTACCCCGAGAACCTGCTTGCCGCACTTGTGCCCGTCGCTGAATTGGCGACGGGGATCGATCTGCCCAAGCGCCCGGCTGATGCACACAAAGGTGCACTCGGCGCGGTCTTGGTGGTGGCCGGATCCGCCGAGATGCCCGGTGCGGCGGCCCTGGCGGCGCGCGCGGCACTGCGCGGCGGCGCCGGACTGGTCACCGTCCTGTCCGAGGCGCCGGGGCTGGCACTCGTACCGGCCGAGGCCATGCGCCGTAGCGCGGCCGAACGCTGGTGCGCCGCTGATCGCGGTACGCTACGCGCAGCGGCGGCCGCCGCCGACGCGATTCTGATCGGCCCCGGTCTCGGTGCAGAAGGGGCAACCGCCGCATGCGGTATGCTACCCGAGTGGACGGACCGGGCCGTCGTCTTGGACGCCGACGCTTTACGGCCGGAGCTCTTGCCGGCACTGGATGGTATTCGACCGTGGGTGTTGACGCCACATCCCGGTGAGGCCGCGCGTCTGCTGGGGTGCAGCACCGCCGAGGTTCAGGCGACTCGGGTTGCTTCGGCCCAAGCGCTGGCGAGGCATTATGGCGCCGTTGTCGTTCTCAAAGGCGCCGGCAGCTTGACCGCAACTCCGGGCGGGCGGCTGTTGGTCTCACCGTGGGCCTTACCGCAGCTGGCCCTCCCGGGGTCGGGCGACGTGTTGGCTGGCCTGATCACGGCCCTGCTCGCCCGGGGCGCCGAACCCTGCGACGCGGCAGCTACAGCGGTCGATGCCCATGCGCGCGCGGCCCTTGGCTGCTTACCCGGCACCTTGGCCAGTGAACTCGCCGATGCGCTGCCCCAGGTGCTTGCACCGTGACCATCCAAGCCGCGCCTGACTACGCAGTCGTGTTGGCCGACGAGCAGGCCACGTCGGCGTTTGCCGCCGTGCTGGCGCCGCATTTGAGGCCGGGTGATTTTGTCGCACTGCTAGGCGATTTGGGTGCCGGGAAGACGACGTTCGTGCGTGCCTTGGCCGATGCCTGCGGCGCCGATGCACGTGAGGTGTCCAGTCCCACCTACGCACTCGTCCACATCTATCGGTCCGCCCGGGGGCCGTTGGTGCACGCAGACCTGTATCGTCTGCGCGATGCCACGGAGGTTGCTGATCTCGAGTTGCGCGATTTGACGGCCGGCGGTTTGCTGCTTGTCGAGTGGCCGCAGCGCGCCGCTGGCTGCCTGGGCGAGCCCGATGTCACGATCGAGCTCGCCGGGACCGGTGAGCTTAGTCGGGTTGCCCGAGTTCGAATGCGCGATGAAGCTCGCGCACAGCAAGTTCGAGATACTTTCGATCAATCACAACTGAAATCTTGATTTCGCTGGTCGAGATCATCTGAATGTTGACGCCGCTCGCGGCCAACGTTTCGAACATTTTGGCAGCCACGCCGGCGTGGCTACGCATCCCGACGCCAACGACACTGATCTTGGCGACCTCGCGGTCCGTTTCCATGGTCTGCCAGCCGATGTCGCCGCGGCAGCCTTCGAGCACCTTCACAGCGAGCGGGAGATCGGTTTCGCCCAGGGTAAAGGTGAGGTCCGTTTCGCCTTCGAGCGAGACGTTTTGGACGATCATGTCCACGTTGATGCCCTTCGCGGCAAGCGGCATGAATACCTTGGCGGCCACGCCGGGCGCATCGGGAACATCACGCAAGGCCAACTTGGCCTCCTTGGCGTAGGCAATGCCGCTGACCAGAATATCTTCCATCTCGGGAACCTCCTCTGTTACCCAGGTGCCTTCGACATCCGAGAAGCTCGAACGCACATGCAGGGGAACGTGTGCTTTCATGGCCAGTTCAACGCTGCGGCTCTGCAGGACTTTGGCGCCAAGACTGGAGAGCTCCAGCATCTCCTCGAAGCTAATGCGGCTCAGCTTGCTGGCGTTTTGTACGATATTCGGGTCGGTCGTGTAGACGCCGTCGACGTCGGTGTAAATCTCGCAGACATCCGCGTTTAGCGCCGCGGCAATGGCGACGGCGGTGAGATCCGAGCCGCCGCGGCCGAGGGTCGTCACGTCGCTACCCGTGGCCCCTTGAAAACCAGCAACCACCGGTACCTGACCGGCATTCAGCGCGTTTTCCAGCGGCGTTGGGTCGATACGGAGAATCCGCGCCTTGGTGTGCGCCGTATCGGTGAGGATGCCGGCTTGTACGCCGCTGAAGCTGCGCCCCGCCAGGCCCTCACGCTGCAAGGCCAACGCAACGAGTGCGATCGACACCTGCTCGCCTGTGGCCAACAGGACATCGACCTCACGGCCGTCCGGCGAGTCACTGATGGATTCCGCCAGTGCAATCAGACGGTTTGTCTCGCCCGACATGGCCGACACGACGACGACGATTTCGTTGCCCTCGGCCACGACACGCGCCGCACGGCGCGCCACATTGAGCACGCGCTCGGCGGTTCCGACACTGGTGCCGCCGAATTTCATCACGATCCGGGCCATCGTCTATTCAAGCCTTTCGCGGGTGATCGGGGGACCGAAAAAACGCCGGTTCAACCGATGGCAACCATACGTGAAATAGCCTTCGCCGCACGGATACGAATATCCGTGGGCACCTCGACCTCGACCACATCGTTGCGCAAGCTATTTAGGAGCTTTTCGGTGGTGATCATTTTCATGAATTCACAAACGGCGTCTTCGCTGACTGGAATGAACGCCTTGCTGCTGGCTCGCGCTTCGAGTTGGTGCAGAATACCCACCTCGGTGGCGATCAGGAATTCCTTGGCCGGGCTGCGCTCGGCATGCGTAATCATGCCCGAGGTACTGAGCATATACATATCGTTGGCAATTTGCCCGGTCGATTTGAGATACAGGCAGTTGGAGGAGCAGCCGCATTCGGGGTGGACCAACAAGTCGGCCCCTGGCCGAGCAGCCGTGGCTTCGGCGATCATCTCGGGGCGGATGGCCGCGTGCACGTGGCATTCGCCCTGCCAGATATGCATGTTCGTACGGCCGGTCTCATGCTGGACCCAGGCGCCCAAAAACATATCGGGCAAAAACAGCACTTCGCGGTCGCGGGGAATCGCATTGACCACGGCGACGGCGTTGGACGACGTGCAGCAGTAGTCGAGTTCGGCCTTGACTTCGGCCGAGGTGTTCACGTAGCCTACGGCCACCGCAGTGGGGTGCTCGGCCTTCCACGCACGCAGTTCATCGGCGGTGATCGTTTCGACCAGACTGCAGCCCGCGGCGGCATCGGGAATCAGCACCTTGCGCTCGGGATTGAGGATCTTGGCCGTCTCGGCCATGAACCAGACACCGCAGAAGACGATGCGATCGGCCGTGCTGCTTTGCGCCAGCCGCGCCAAGCCAAGGGAGTCAGCCACATGGTCTGCCACATCTTGGACGGCGGGGATTTGGTAGTTGTGGGCCAGAATTAGCGCATTTTTTTCGCGCTTGAGCGCAAGGATCTCGGCCTGCATCTCCCGCTCTTCCGGTGTGATGCGGCGCCAGATTGGCTCTTCGTTGCGGCGGTTCTCGTTGCTCATCGGCGTAGACCTCCATTGTATCAGGATCTGCCGCGCCTCGCGACCGCGCGGCGGCCTTGCGTACGGCCCCAAAAGGGGTAGGATATAGGGGCAGTCGTAACGCGGTTTAGCCAAACGGGCGACTGTACCCGGCAACGCCAATCGTTTTCGCAAAGGAGTGTCCCGATGAAGCTACGTAACGCGCTGACAGCATTTCTGCTCGCCACCGGCATCATGGTCGCCGCGCCCGCGTTGGCGCAGACCAAAAAAACCGCATCCAAGGCCGCGGCAAAAGCTGAACCTGCGGCAGAGTCCGCAGGCGACGACCAGTCCTCATGGGGCCTTGACTTTTCGATGGGCGGCCTGCTCGGCCCGGTCGGCGGCATCGGCAATGCCGTGGCGCTGCCGTCTTGGGACAGTCCCTTCGCGGCGACCGCACCCAACCCGGCGCCGCCGGCCAGCATCAGCATCGACCGCTTTGGTTACCTTGGCCTGCGCTACCGCCTGTCGGACTCGATGTGGTTCCGCGGTGGAGTATCGTTCGGCTTTTCGACCGACGGCAACGAGGGCAAGTTCGGCAACACCGAAGAGTCCACCTATGACAGCGCATTCCAATTCGGCCTTGAGCCTGGCGTCGAGATGGAGCTGGCGCGCCGCGGCCGCGTGAGCGCAGTGGCCGGCGGCTTCCTGCCGATCGGCTTTGCCCGCAATGCCGAAGGGTATGAAGGCAAAGTCGGCGCCACAACCGCGACACAGGACCTTGTCGCGAGCAGCTTCTGGATCGGTGTCGCCCCGATGATCGGCGCGCAGATCGACATTATCGATGGGTTTACGGTCGGCGCCGAATACCGGTTGTTGCTGGCCTATGCGACCAAGTCCGTGACCGTCGAGAACAAGGTTCTCAACACGACCAACACCACCGAAGGAAGCGGCGGCGCATTTGTGTTCAGCCCGGCCGTGTTCGGTATTTTGGCCTCGTTCCGCTTCTAAGATCGATCCCAGAAACGATATTTGTTCGGCCGGGGGCGCTCCTTTTAGGGGCACCCCCGGCTTTTGTTCGGGCGGCGGCACGCCGGGCACCGCGTGATTGACGTCACGACGAGGGCCCGGCTACAATGGTCGGGATCGAATCCGGTCAGTGTCTCACAGGAACCTCCGCGCGGGGTGCATCGTTTCTTGGGGGGCGTCCCCCGAGATTGGGCTGCCTCGCCGCCCGCAAGGGAACAGGGATAAATCAGGATGAGCATCGAAGAAAAGCTTCGCCAACTCGACGCCCGTAACCGCGAGGCCGAACTCGGCGGCGGCGAGGCGCGTATCGCCAAGCAACACAAGGCCGGCAAGCGAACCGCCCGTGAGCGGATTGATCTTCTGCTCGATGCGGGCAGCTTTGTCGAACTCGACAGATTCGTGCTCAGCCAGCACGGCTCGGCAACCGAGAAAATCGCCGGCGATGGCGTGGTGACTGGCTATGGCCGCGTCGATGGCCGGTTGGTGTACGTATTTAGCCAAGATTTTACGGTACTTGGCGGCAGCCTCGGACAGGCGTTTGCCAAGAAAGTCTGCAAGGTGATGGATCTGGCGATGCGCAACGGGGCGCCCGTCGTCGGCCTCAACGACTCGGGCGGTGCGCGCATCCAGGAAGGCGTCGAAAGCCTCGCTGGCTATGCCGACATCTTCCTGCGCAACGTGCAATCGTCGGGTGTAATTCCTCAAATCAGCGCCATCATGGGGCCCTGCGCCGGCGGCGCCGTGTACAGCCCGGCGTTGACCGATTTCGTGCTGATGGTCAAGAACACTTCGTATATGTTCATCACCGGCCCCGACGTCATCAAGGCCGTGACCCACGAAGAAGTGAGCAAGGAAGAGCTCGGCGGCGCCATGACGCACGCCAGCAAGAGCGGCGTTGCGCATTTTGCGGCCGAGGACGAGGCGCATGCGATTGCCCAGATCCGCGAGCTCTTGGGCTTCATCCCCTCGAACAATCTCGAAGATCCGCCGGTCAAGCCGACCAGTGATCCCGAGGACCGTCGCGATGTCGCGCTCGACTCGATCGTGCCGAACAATGCCAACAAGCCCTACGAAATGAAGGAGCTGATTCGGCACGTCGTCGATGATGGCCACTTCTTCGAAGTTCACGAGGAGTACGCGACCAACATCATCGTTGGGTTTGCCCGTCTCGGCGGCCGTACCGTCGGCATCGTCGCCAACAACCCCGCTTCGCTGGCCGGCACGCTCGATATTGATTCGAGCCTCAAAGGCGCCCGTTTCGTGCGCTTCTGCGACTGCTTCAATATCCCGCTCGTCACCTTGGTGGACGTACCCGGCTTCCTGCCCGGCACCGATCAAGAATGGCGAGGCATCATCACGCACGGCGCCAAGCTGCTCTACGCATTTGCCGAGGCCACGGTGCCCAAGGTGACGGTGATCACCCGCAAGGCCTACGGCGGCGCCTACGACGTCATGAGCTCCAAGCATATTCGCGGGGACATCAACGTGGCCTATCCGCACGCCGAGATCGCCGTGATGGGCCCCGACGGCGCAGTCAACATCATCTACCGCAAGGAACTGGCCGAGGCTGCCGATCCGGTCGCTCGCAAGGCCGAGTTGGTGGAGCAGTACCGCGACCGTTTTGCGAATCCATACAAGGCGGCCGAGCTCGGCTATATTGATGCGATTATTCGGCCCTCCGACACGCGACCATTCTTGATCGATGCACTGCGCAGCCTCGAGGGTAAGCGCGATACGAATCCGCCCAAGAAGCACGGCAACATTCCCCTTTAGGAGCGGACCTGCGATGTTCGGCAAAGTCCTGATCGCCAATCGAGGCGAGATCGCCGTACGGATTATTCGTACGCTGCGTGATCTCGGCATCCGTTCAGTCGCCGTGTACTCGGAGGCCGATCGCAACGCCTTGCATGTGCGCATGGCCGACGAGGCGTTCGAGGTGGGCCCGGCGCCGAGCCGTGAGAGCTACCTGCGTACTGATCGTATTCTTGAGGTGGCCCGCAAAACCGGCGCCGAAGCGATCCATCCCGGCTACGGTTTTCTCAGCGAGCGCGCCGAGTTCGCCGATGAGGTGCGGGCGGCTGGCCTCACGTTTATTGGGCCATCGGCAGCGTCGATCCGCGCCATGGGCGACAAGGTTGCGGCACGCCAAGCAATGATCGCGGCGGGTGTGCCGGTGGTGCCCGGTACAGAAGAGCCCGTCTCCGATATTGAGGAAGCCAAGGCGCACGCCGCACGCGTGGGCTTTCCGATCATGCTCAAGGCGGCAGCCGGCGGTGGTGGCAAAGGTATGCGTCGCGTCGACGATCCGGCCCACTTCGAGCGCGACTTCAACGCCGCCCGCCGCGAAGCCGAATCGGCCTTCGGCGACGGGCGCGTGTACATGGAGCGCTACGTGACCAAGCCGCGTCACGTCGAGATTCAGGTTTTCGGCGACCAGCACGGCAATGTTGTTCACCTCTTTGAGCGTGAGTGCTCGATCCAACGGCGTCACCAAAAGGTGATCGAGGAGAGCCCAAGCCCGTTTATTTCTGAGGTTACGCGCCAGGCCATGGGCGCCGCCGCCGTGCAGGCCGCCAAAGCCGTCCAGTACGAGGGGGCCGGCACAGTCGAGTTTCTTGTCGACGACGAACAGAATTTCTTCTTTCTCGAAATGAATACACGTCTGCAGGTCGAGCACCCGGTCACCGAATTGGTGACGGGCCTTGATCTGGTGCGCCTGCAACTGATGGTTGCGGCCGGGCAGCCGCTACCGTTTGCACAAGCGGACCTCACGCAGGTCGGCCACGCCATCGAGGCGCGCGTGTACGCCGAGGATCCCGAACAGAATTACATGCCCAGCCCCGGCAAGATTCACCTGCTGATGACGCCGTCCGGCCCCGGTGTGCGCGATGATAGTGGCGTATACAGCGGCGCGGTCATTCCGCTGGAATACGACCCGATGATCTCGAAGCTGGTCGTTTGGGGGCGTGATCGTCAGCAGGCCATTCAGCGGCTGCGGCGTGCCCTGCGTGAGTACGTGGTTCTTGGCCCGAAACAGAACATTTCGTTTCACATGGCCCTGATCGAGCATCCTGATTTTGTGGCCGGCGATTTTGATACCGGCTTCCTCGACCGTGTCGATATTCCGGCCGCGGCCGGTCCGAGCGACGAGGATCGGGTTTGGGCCGAGGCCGCAGCCGTCATCGCCGCCGCACGGGCCGTGCACGCGGCGCCGTCCGGCGACGCTGGCGTCGCCACCGCTTCGATCTGGAAGTGGTCGACACGCCGCGGCGGCCTGCGTGGAGGTTCCCGATGAAGCGCACGTTTCGGCTCTACCATGGCAAGGATGCCCGCACCGTAGACGTGACGGGAGATGGCGAGTCGGTCACACTGACCGTCGACGGCGTTGCCCAGACGTATACGGTGCGCGATGTACGCGCCCAGACGCTGCTTTTGCAGCGTGCCGATGGCGCCGTACGGGAGATCCCGTTCTTTGTCGACCGTAGTGATGTGCATGTGCAGGTTGACGGCCACGCGATGACTTTCGAGGTTCTCGACGAATTGCAGGCTGTACTGCGGGAGCGCCGCCACGCGGCCGGCGGCGGCAATGGCCAACTCAAAGTGGCCATGCCCGGCCGCGTCATTCAGATTTCGATGGCCGCAGGCGACCGTGTCGAGATTGGACA
>CAZUAB010000035.1:0-19138 GCA_964617795.1 uncultured bacterium | reverse complement strand
ACGCATGTTTCCCGCCGGACATGTCATCCGCACGGATGCCGAGGCCATTGACGCGGCGTTTCGTTCCAGCTCGCCGATCGATATTCTCGTCAAGGGCGATGCGCGTGATCCGCAAATCCTGTCTGCCGTCGACAGCCTCAAGGGTCGCCTGCGCGACCTCGTCCCGGAAATCGGCTCGGTCGACAGCATCGCCGGCACAGTCCGCCGTATGAATGCCAACCTCACCGGCAGCGACGAGTTGCCCAGCGAGCGTGACCAGATCGCGCAGCTTATTTTGCTGTTTGGCAACGGAAGCCCGGATCGCCTCAAGAGCCTTGTTGCCACCGACTGGAGCGCCCTTCGCGTCACCGTCCGCCTGCCCAACATGGAAACCGAGCGGCTCAACGAAGTCGTCGAAATCGTCGAACGGACGGTCAACGAGACGATGGGTGACGTTCCGGTCGCCTACACGGGCAAAGCCCCCCTCAACCGAGAGCTTGCGCAACTCGTTGTACAATCGTCGATGTCAAGCATTCTCTTTAGCTTGGCGCTCGTGCTGCTGATCTGCTCAATCGCCTTCCGCCACCTGCTTGACGGCATTGAAGGCATGATACCGCTGGCGTTCGCCATTCTCGGCGTGTTCGGAATCATGGGGCTTGTCGGCATCCCACTGACCATGGCGACGGCCATTATCTCGAGTATCGTGATCGGCGTCGGTATCGACTACGGCATCCATGTGCTGTCCCGCTGGAAGCTGGTGCAGAAGATGCATTTCGCCACGCATCGCGAACAGGTCCACCAAACGATCCACGACGTCGGCCGTCCCGTGCTGTCCAATGCGGCGGCCGTCGCCGCCGGCTTGGCCGTCCTGAGCCTGAGCCAGTTTGAGCCAATCGGGCAGCTCGGTATACTCTCCGTCATTGCCATGTTTTCTTCGGCGCTCGGCGCCCTCATTTTCATTCCCCTGATCAAAACGTTCCGCCGCAAAGGAGTGTCCGCATGAAGAACATGTCGCTATCAAACTCCCGCCTTGCCGTATTGGCGGCAGCCCTTATCTTGGCGCCTGCTCTGGCCACCGCCGAGTCGCCGGATCCGCGAGCCTTGCTCGAGACCGCCCAGAATTCGGGCACACCGAAGACGATGCAGTCGACCATGACCATGACGCTCGTCGACCGCGGAGGCCGCAGCTCGGTGCGTGAGCTTGAGCTGCGCAAGGTCGGCAATGGCAAGCAGCTCGTCTGGTTCACCAAGCCGACCGACGTGCGCGGCACCGCTTTCCTGCGCCTTGGTGAAGGATCGTCGAAACAGATGTGGCTGTATCTGCCGGGCTTCAAGAAACTCGACCGCATCAGCGGCGCCCGTGAGAACGAGAGCTTCTTGGGTTCTGATTTCACCTATGCGGACATGAACGACCGTGATCTTGACGCATTCGACCACACGCTGCTGGGTGAAGACACTGTCGACGGCATGACGGCTTGGAAGATCGAATCGACGGCCAAAGATCCGGACGCCGAGTACGGCAAGGTGGTCTCGTATCTCGTCAAGGAAACCGGACGACTGCTGCAGGAAGACCTGTACGACAGCCTCGGCGACCTCGTGAAACGCAAGCAGCACAGCCGCTTCGAAAAGATTGGCGCCTATAACATCCCGCTCATTGTCAAGATGACGGACCTGATTGGCGCACACTCGACGACCCTCGAGAGCCGCAACTTGAAGGTCGACGAGTCGATTGACGATGGAATCTTCACGACCCAGCACCTTCAGCGGATCCGCCCGTGATGGCGCCCTCGCGTTTCGTCGTCGTTGCTGCATTGCTCGGGGCAACCCCTGCCTTCGCCGCCGATGCGTGGGAGTTGCGCGGCTTCGTAGAACCAGAGGCGCGTGCCTATCTGGGAACAACGCAGCCGCGATTTACGGATTCGAGCAAACCGGATGGCGGCCTTGATCTTCGTCTCTACCCGACCGATTCGGTAGACGGTGCAATCGTCGGTGATTTTGATCTCCGCTGGGCCGATGTGCCGTCACCGGAGATCCGCTTCGACCTACGTGAGACGTGGACGCGGTTCTTCACCGGACCGTTTACGCTGACTGTCGGCAAGCAACTGCACACGTGGGGTGTCATTGACGAATTCGGGGTCGTCGATATCCTCAACCCACAGGAGCTGCCCGATCTCGCGCAGAATACCAGCGACCGTAAGCTCGGCGTATGGACACTCAAGGCAGCTTGGGATTTTGGACCGGTTGTTGCCGAGGCCTATGTCATGCCGTTCTTTACGCCGGCGGATCTGCCCATGGGCGGCATTTTCTCGGAGGCGACCACACCGCGCCCACTGCGGCGTGCAATCGCCGCTGACGCCGCCCGCGGTCAGGCGGCGCTGGCGGCCGCTGAAGCCGACCTGATTGCCGGCGAAGGAGAAATTGCCCGTGGCCGCCTGCAGATTGAACAGGGCTTTGCCGCGCTGTCGTCGGCCGCCACAGACATCCGCGAAGGTATCGGTGCCGTGGAAGGCGGCATTGCGGCCATCGACGGGAATCTGGTCGGGTTGCGCAGCATGCCGCCCAGCCCGGCCATCGACGCCCAGATTGCCCAACTTGAGGCGGAACGCGGTCGTCTCTATGCGCAGATTTCCAACCTCAATGCCGAATTGGCAGGTGTTCAGGCGCAAACCGCCGCCCTCGAAACGCAGCAGCAGGAGCTCAATGCCCACGCCCAGTCGTTGACTGCGGGGCGCGCTGAGTTCGACCGCCGCCGAATCGAGGGGGAGGCGGCCTTCCGTGCCGGACTCAACCCGCAACGGGTTCTTCCCGGCATGCGCCCGGTCGATACTGACGCGGCACTGCGCCTCTTCGCACCGCTTTTCTTTGGTGACATCGCCGTCGGCTATGCGCGCTTGCATGATCAAATCGGCACGCTGCGCTATATTCCGGCCGGCGCCGACGGCAGACCGGCCATTCTCTGGGAGCACCCACGGCTGAGCGCATGGACATTCGAGGCTTCGATTCCGATCAGCGTACTTTCGCTGCGAACCGAAGTCCTGTATCTGCACACCGCCGATCCGAGCGGCAACGATCCCTTCCTGCGCAATCCAACGCTACAAACCGCCGCTCAGGCCTTCGTGCGCTTCAGCCCCGAGTGGCAACTGCGGCTGGGCATTGCCGACGAGCAAATTTTCAAGATCGATTCGCCGCTCGAAAAAGCTGATGAGATGAGCCTACCAAGCCCCGTGGGTTCGGCGCTTTTGCTGCTCGATGACCACATTGCCCACGCCGCAGTGACCTACCGGATTCGTGGCAAGCTAGACCAGATTACGCTGGCGTACCTAAACGCGTACGAGAATGACGGCCACTTCGCGGCGCTAGACATTGACTACGGCATCGTCGATGGCATCCGCCTCAAAGTAGGCGGTCAGTATTTTGCCGGCCCGCGCGATCGCAGCTTCGGAAGCTTGGGCGAGCTCGATAACGTCTACCTTGCGATGCGCATGGTTTTCTAACGTCCTCGCACTCGGATTTTGAGGCCCATTTGGCAAACAAACGGCCCGGAAGGTACCTCCTTCCGGGCCGTTTGTTTCGACACAGGGTTGAAGAAGATCAGATCTTGAAGCGATCCTCGGGGATCTCGGCGTTCCAGCGCATTTCACTGTACTCATATTTTTCCACGAGGACGCCCTTCTCCCGCACCGTATGTGTGTGTGGCAGCAGGTCGGAAAGGCGAAGGCGAATCTCGGCGTCGTTACCGAATGCATCCTTGTAGTGCAGCATCGCATCGTCACCGTGTTTCATGGCATGCACGCGATCCCAGTTGGCCAGTGCGTACCGCAAGTCGTCAATTGGACCGGTCTCACGCATGTCGTGGCCCCGAATCGACAAAACGGTATCTTCCCGCACGTGATACTTGAGCTTGATAAAGCTGAGTGCGCGCTTGAACCCGTGGACGGTCTCGCCCAGCAGGATGGCCGTTGCGTTGCCGCCACGTCCTTCGCGAACGTCAATACGAATCCGGTCCGTGCCAGCCCACCAGACCGTGCCGACGGTGTACTCTTCCTTCTTGCCCTGCTTCTCCCAGGTGCGCTGCTCGAAAATCGCTGTACGTATGGGTGTGAGATGAGCTTCGAGGCGGGCCTTGAAGGATGTCGAGAACTCGTCGGCGGCAGCGGCGACCGGTGTCGGCACAGAGGCCGGTGACAAAACGAGCGCGGTCAGCCCAAGGGCAACGGCTTGTAGACGCATGGAGATTCCTTTCACATCGTGAGACAGCAGCCTGAGTGATAGGCCGTCACAATCAGTTTACCAAACGGTCAATGCGCCTGCGGAGACCCTCACGCATCGGGCGCAAGAAGGCGTCGGAATAGGTCTGATAGATGCTTACGACGTTCGGCGAGGTTTTCGGGATCGAACTTCCCACGCCCCGTCAAGGCTCGGACGCGGTCATCGGACGTCAAAAACCAATGAAAAATCGCGCCCTCCAACGTAACAATCGTCTGTACCGGATCTACCGGGCGGTAGACGCCGGCCGCGATACCATCGGCGATCATGCGGGCGCCCATCTCTTCGATTTGGGCGATCAACCCACTCATCGAACCACCAAGCGCCTCGCGCGGGGGATGGAGGATCTCGCCATAGGCAAGGCCGATCAAGCCGCGATAGCGCTCAACGAGCCGAAAGAACATGTCGAGAAACCCGTCTACCTGGTCCCACGGGGAGGCTGCCGGCAGCGCCAAAAAATCGTGGATGCCGGAGGTTAAAGCCGACAACGTCCGATCAACAAGGGCCCGGTAAAGCTCATCCTTACCCGGAAAATAGTAGTAGATATTGGCCTTGCGAACCCCGGCCACCTCCGCGATCTGGTCCATGCGAGCGCCTTCATAGCCGAACCGTACGAAGATCTCCTCAGCCGCATCAAGAATGCGCTCACGGGTACGCTCCCCGGCGTTGCGCCGTAGCCTTCCTCTTGCCGTCACGTCCTACTCCCTGTGGGGGTCGCACGGCCGCTAGGCCGCATCAAAGCCGTCATTCTATCAGCCCCGATCGTCCGCCGGGGCAACAAGGCCAAATTTGGCCCACGCGCCGCTCGTCCGTGCCGATCGTGCACGCGCCGCAACGTCCAGTACGGCCCTATCTCGACGCCAACGCTCGGCATCAGCCGGGCCCAGCGGTGAGCCATCCAAGGCTGACGCCAGTTTAGCAAACCCATGCTGCCACGCAGCCAATGCGACGTGTGTGCCGGGGTCCGCGGGCGGCATATCCGCCAATACCGGGAGACCGAGCGCCGTGGCGATCCAAGGTGTGCGGATCTCGGCGGGCGCTCCGGCACGCGCAAAAGCGCCAAGGACCCAGCCCGTGATCGCCGCGCCGACAAAAATGTCCTCGACGGTGCGGAAGGGCCGCACGATCTGCAGATAGGCATCGCCCGGCAGTAGCGCATCCTTTTGTACACGCACATTGCGCAGCGCAACGCGCGCATGTTCCAGCGACGGCAGTATTGTAAGACCCAGCAGCGGCTCACGAGTCAAGCCCTGGGCATCACCGGCCACGACGGCGGCCTGCAAAACCGGCCGGCCATCGCGTTCACCGGCCTTGGCCACGACAACCAGGTCGTCCGCGATGACGCCGCCGGTGGACCACAGTTTGACGCCGTCCAGAACCCAAAGATCCCCCTCGGGTGCAATCGTGGTCTTGATCTTCCGTGGGTGGCCGCCGCCCTCTTCGCTGATGCACAGGCAGGCCGAGCGCCCCGCCGGGAGCGTTGGAACCAAACGATGCAATGCAGCTTGCAGGGCAACCCAAAACGCCAGCGCGGGTTCGCGCGCGGTCGCGGCGGCAGTCAGCACCTCGGCAATCGAGCTGGCGGGATGCTGCAGCCAAAAAGCCCGTGGATCA
Source organism: uncultured bacterium (assembly GCA_964617795.1). GTDB lineage: Bacteria > J088 > J088 > J088 > J088 > CAZUAB01. The sequence continues at coordinate 13,279 of CAZUAB010000035.1, read as the reverse complement.
GACTCGAATTCAGCGGGGGCCGGCCGAAGCAGCCGGTCCACCTCAACCGCGGCCCCTGTGGCAGTCAGCGTGGTGCTTCTTCAAGACGCGTCAGCGTGCGCCGGATCCGATCTTCGACCACATCCAGCCGCTTCTCCATCAAATCGATCCGTGCCAACAGTTCATCGAGTTTGCCGCGAGCCGATGGGATCCCGGTGACGCGGTCAAACACACCGACGACGCGTTCGTCTACTTTCTGCTGCCATTCTTCGAGGCTGCGCGAGGTCAGATCCACCCATTCCCGCATGAACCGGTTGGCTTCCTCGGCGGTAAGCTGCCCCTTCTCGACCAATTTCCGGACGTGGTCTTCAACCTCGCCACGCACGCTCTGTAGCGGGTGCTCGGTCGTCGAAAATACGCGCTGCAACCACGGTCCCAGATTCTCCTCACCGAACCGCACAATCCGCTGCATCACGTCCGTCGAAAGCGTGCCCTGCTTGCGCCGTTCCTCTTCGTAGAGAATCTGCGCCAACACCATGCCCGTGACATCCTCGCCGGACTTGTGATCGACGACGCGAACTTCAATGCCCTCACGGATCATGGCCGCAAGTTCGTCGAGGTTGACATAACGACTCTCCTCGGTGTCGTACATCTTGCGATTGGGGTAGCGTTTGATGATCTTGGACGGCTCGCTCATTCCTCTACCTCGATCCATTCGACGGACGCCCGTGGCGTCCGGGGGCCCTCAACGGCGATTTCTGCGGCCTCTGCCGCCAGACGGTCAATTTCACGGTCGACAATCGCGAGCACGGTCGCCCACGACTCCTGCTCCGGCGTCCCGCCGCGCTCGGCCTGGCGCATCAACTCGGCCTCCAGCAGATCGCGCAAAATGCCCAGCGCATCAAGCCGAATCTCAGCCGTTCGCAGCGCATCGTCGAGTGGCGCCATGCGCATCAATATGAGATCAACGGCGCCACGTGCCAGCAACATAGCGGTCGAAACCTGCCTCAACGCCGGCGCGGTGTGCCCGTGTTCGTCAGCGAGTTGTTCCAGAACCAGTAGCGCCTCACGTACACCCAGCCCCGCCTGGCGCCCGCTCTCGCGGAAGTGTGCACCGGACCGGTCAAAGCGGTCAAGCAGTTCGCGGATACGTTGGGCACGCGATCCGTCAGCGGCCCCCTCCTCTGCCCTAGCGTTACCGAGGGGTTGTTCGTCATCAAGTGGCGGCCGGGCATCGGTACTCATGGGGCAAACTCCACCGTAAGGCCGTCTTCATCCCAGCCCGCACGGGTAAGCCGTCGCACGGCCAGCGAAGGCGGTAGCGGAAGGTGCCGCCGCATCGGCCCCCAATCGAGCAGCAAATCGTCACCACGGCGGCCAACTTTGAGCTCGCGCGCCCGCTGCGGACGCGGCAGCGCCAGGTGCAGCCGCGCCACCCCGTCGGTCTCGGTTACGCGTACGGGCATGCGGGATACAGGGGCAGGCAGTGGCGGATTTTCAGCAAACACCCGCGCGGCAAAAGCTCGCAGGGCTGCGGCCCCAATCGGTTCCTCGGCACACAGCGGCGCTGTCACCAATTCGATCGGCGCAAAACGCTCACCGATTGCAGCGGCCTGCCGAGGCCCCGCACGATTGGCCACGACTCGGGCGACTGGGATTTCCTGCAGTTGCAGATAGCCAACAGCACGCTCGGTCTCACGCAAAACGACATTCTCTGGCGTCGTCACCACTTGGGCCCGCGTGCGCTCGGGGTCATTGAGCCGCTGCTGTAAATCGCCGAGTACGTCAAACAGGCTCTGGACCTGATCAAACACCGGAGCATCGGGCATCGGGATGCCGACCAGCCGTTCGGCCAGCGGCCCGACTGTTTGCACAAGCCGGCGCTCCAGCGGGAAAAAACGCTCCATGTACCAACCGGCAGCCTCGGGCAGGCCCAGATAACGCAATGTGCTGCCAGTCGGTGGGCAATCGACGACGACAATGTCCCAAGCGTCGTCGAGTTCAACCAGGCGCAGAAGGCCTACCAGTTCTTCGAGTCCAGGCAGAAAGGCGACATCCTCGGCGACCCAGCGATCGACACCTTGGCTGCGCATCAGGCGGACCAGCCAATCGCGGATGACGCCCCAGCGATCTTGCAATTCGGCGGCCAAGCGGATTTCGGCGGCCGCCAGATTGTCGGAGACCGGCACAGGGGCGCCCGACGACAGATCGAGGTCGAGTACATCGCCGAGGCTGTGGGCGGGATCGATCGAAACAACGACTGTCCGGTGGCCTTGGTCGGCCAGCGCCGTCGCCGTTGCCGCCGCCACGGTCGTCTTGCCGACGCCACCCTTGCCGGTCGTTAAGAGAATCACGGTCGCGACACCTCGCTGGACCCTACATCCTAACACAAGGACCGTGCCGCGGCCCGCCGCCGCACGGGTCGGGTGGCTGGACCCTTGGCTGGAGCATACCCGTATGCTAGCATGTCACGTTAGAGTGTCGACTTCAAACTTCCCTTAGGATGAAATGGACTCAGCTTGGCCCGCAGCACAAGTGGTCGCACCGCCCACGAACCTGAAATCATCCGCGAATTGGAATGGGATGACGTTGATGCGGCGCAGCTTGTCTGCGGCGAACGCGACGGCCATCTACGGCGGATCGAGGCCCATTTCAGGATCACGCTGCACCCACGGGGCAACCGCCTCCGCATCATTGGGCCCCGCAGCGCAGTCGATTCTGCCGCAGAATTGCTGCAAGTACTTTACCGCGAGGCCCTGCGCGGTCAGGATGTTGAATCCACGTTGCTGCGGCGCCTGCGACCCGCCGCTGAGTCCCGTCGTGCTGCCGCATCGACACCGATAGATGCAGATGCGGACGACAGTGCAGTGCTCGTGTCGTATCGCAACAAGCGCATCGGCCCCCGGACCGAGGCGCAGGCGGCCTACGTCGCGGCCATGGACGCGAACGACGTAACGTTCGGCGTCGGGCCAGCCGGGACCGGCAAGACTTACCTGGCTGTCCTCAAAGGCGTTCAGAGCCTACTCGCTGGGCAGGTCAATCGGATGATTTTGACACGCCCGGCCGTCGAAGCGGGCGAGCGGCTGGGCTTTCTGCCGGGGGACTTGGCCGAGAAGGTCAACCCCTACCTGCGGCCACTCTACGATGCCTTGCACGACATGCTGCCTTTTGACCGGGTTCGCGGCATGCTGGAAACGGGCGTAATCGAAGTGGCGCCACTCGCCTTTATGCGCGGCCGCACGCTGTCGCAAGCCTTTGTGATCCTTGATGAGGCGCAGAACACAACACCCGAGCAAATGAAGATGTTCCTGACCCGGATTGGCGACGGCAGCCGTGTCATCGTTACCGGTGACGCCACGCAGACGGACTTGCCGCGCGACCGATCGAGCGGTCTGCTGCACGCGCTGAGAGTTCTGCGGGGCGTGGCCGGTGTTGCCGTTCTGGAATTTACACCACAGGATGTGGTGCGTCATCCGGTTGTCCAGCGCATCATTGATGCCTACGACGCTGACGATGCACGGCAGGTCAAATTGCCGCTGAAGGTACAAGACCCCTCGTGAGTGAATACGGAACGCCGCCGGACGAGCAGTCGATTCTCGACTTCGAGCTGCCGGAACACGAACGGACCCCGGGGGCCGGCCGACCGACACGCCCGGAATGGCTCCGGCGGCTCAACGCGATGCTCAAACTGCCCGATGCTTGGGCCAATCGTCGGATCATCGCCATTCTCATGATGTTGGCGATCGGGCTGACGTGGGGCATCCTGCTTACGCCACGCGGTCGGGTCGATGTCTCGGCATTCGTGCCCGGTGAAGTTGCTGGTGCGACGATTCGTAGCCCCGTTACGCTCGTGGCAGAAGATGCCGAAGCGACATCCGAGGCGCGGCGCGCGGCGGTCGAGCGCGTCCTTCCCGTTGTCGATGTCGATACAGCGCTGGGCAACACGCTGCGCCGCAGAATCGACGCGGCCTTTGTTGCCCTGCGTCAGGCCGATGCACTGCCCGATGTACGCCGCCGCAATGTCGAACAGGCCTTGGCAGTCGCGCTGCCCGACTCCGTGTACGACTACATGGAGTCCGAAAGCGACAATTTCGGCGTGGAACTCAAGCTCAAGGATCTCGTTGCGAGGGTCGACGAGCTACGTATTGCCACCGAACCGCAGCGCTGGGCCGCGCTCTACCCGCGCGGCGTCCAATTGCGTTGGACCAGTGAAAACGGCGAGCAAATCGAAATGCTGTCGCCTTCGAGCTACGACCGCGTGTTGCAGCGCAGCGCTGCGGTCGAGGTGCTGCGCGGTCACGTTAAAACCAGGTATCGCGAAAGCTCTCGGCTTGAGCGAGAGATGCTTGGGCAGCTGATCGGCTTGCTCGTCGAACCCAACCTGCGGCCCAATCCCAACGAGACTGGGCTACGCCAGCAGGCAGCCGAGGAGGCCGTAAAGCCGGTTTTGTTCCAACTTAAGGCCGGCGAGGTGGTCGTCCGGGCCGGCGAGCGGGTCACGCCGGCACAACATAAGCGCCTATCGGCACTGTCCGCACGCGCCGACGGCTGGACGGAGTGGGCTGGTCGCATTGCCCGCATTGCGCTAGGTGCACTGATTGTCGTCCTTCTGATGCCCTGGGATCCCGGGCGGCGCTGGCGCATGATCGGGCATCCGCAGGATCTGCTATTCCTTTGGGTACTGTCGGCGTTGCTGTTGGCGATTATTCGCGGCATGGGAGCCGTCGCCGAGCCGCTGATGTTGGCCGTGCCCGAACTGCCACGACAGGCCACTCTCCTTTTGGCACCGTTCGCGACCATGGGTATGGTTGCCCGACTGTTCTACCGGGAACGGGCGGCATTTACGGTGGCCATCATGTTCGGGCTGGTCGTCGGTCTGCTTTTGGAGCCGATTCTGCTGGTCATGCCGCTGGCCATCCTCGGTGGCGCCGTGGGCGCCCAGCGGCTGCAGCACAGCAAGCGACGCAGTCAATTTCACGTCGCCGGCGCAATCGTCGGCTTGGTGCAGGCCGGCGTGTGGATTGCGTACGGTTGGATGGACCCGGCGGTCGACCAGACCCAGATGCTGGCCGGCATTCCCGTGGCTTTCGGCGGTGGTCTCTTGGCGGCCGTGGTCGCCGCGGCACTGCTGCCACTTGGTGAACTCGTCGGCCGCTACGTTTCAGAGGCGCGCCTGATTGAACTGGCGCAAGATGACCAGCCATTGCTACGTTGGCTGCACCTCAATGCACCAGGCACCTACAACCATTCGATCAGCGTCGGACGTTTGGCTGAAGCCGCCTGTGAACGTACCGGTGCGGACGCACTGCTGGCGCGGGTAGGCGCCTACTATCACGATATCGGCAAGGCAACCTTTCCCGCCTATTTCGTAGAAAACCAAAGCGACTACAACCGCCACGACGGCATGAATCCCTCCATGTCGGCGCGTTATATTCTGCATCACGTATCCCGCGGTGTCGCGCTGGCACAGGAGCACGATCTACCCGAGGTACTGGTCGATTTCATCCGCGAGCACCACGGCCGCTCACGTATCGAATTTTTCTACCGCAAGGCATGTGAAGAGGCCGGCCGTGAACTTGATGACCAAGCCTTCCGCTACCCGGGGCCGCGTCCGCGCACCAAGGAATCCGCCATCGTCATGCTCGCAGACAGCGTCGAATCAGCCATGCGCACCCTACAGGATCCGACCCCGGAACGGATTCGTGAGTTCGTTGAAAAGCTGGTCCACCGCATCTACACCAGCCGCGAGTTGGACGACGCGCCACTCTCGCTGCGCGACCTCAAGACGGCGACCGATGCCTTTACGCAGGTACTCATCGGCATGCATCATCGTCGTATCGACTACCCGTTGGGCCTCAAGCCGGTCGATACTCGGGTACGCCGTGCGGATTGACCTCCGTGCGGAGCCGGTCCCGCCGGTAGCGGCGCGTCGGGCGCTGCGGCGGTTCTGTCTGGCTGCAGCGGCGGCGACGGGGCTCGGCCCTGGCTGGCGCGTGGGACTCGCTTTGGTCGATGACGCCACTATGCAGTCGCTCAACCGACAATGGCGCGACCACGACAAGCCGACGAATGTCTTGTCCTTCCCCGGTACTGGCGAACCACTGACGCCACGGAGCAGGCTGCGCGACCTGGGCGACTTGGCATTATCCCCCGCCTACTGCGCCCGTGAGGCCGACGCGGCAGGCATGGATCGCGAGTTGCGCCTCGGCCATCTGGTCGTGCATGGCATCCTGCATTTGGCTGGCTGGGACCACGAACGCGGCCCCGAAGACGAGGCGGCCATGGAGGCCCTCGAAGAACAAATCCTCGCCTCGATGAACGCGGCCGACTTCCGGGCGCTTAGGCCGATCGTCTCGTAGCCTTAGCTCGGCGAGCCTCAAGGGGCGGGTAGCGTGACCTCGGCGCCAGACGGATCAAAGCGTAGCGAGGCTTTTCGGTCACCGGCGATAATTTCGATCGGCGCCCCAGCAGGCACACCGTAAAACGGCAGGTGCAATTCAAAGGCGCCTTGCGCATCGACCTTGCCAGCCTCCCACTGCCCACTGGCGGCGTGGCGAGCGTATACACGCGTTCCCGGCGCGAGTCCGGGTGCGCGACCGAGGACTGGCATCTGCTGCTTAGCGGCAGCCTTCTCGCGGTTGATGGTCACCGGATAGCCCTTGTCTTTCCAGCCGTAGTAGCCTTCGTCGAGAACCCACACCCGCTGGAAGCCCGCCGCAATCAGGTAACGGGCGCTCTCCTCGCTGAGGCTGTGCGGGCAGCCGCAATAGACGATCAGCGGCGTCGTCTTGGGCAGGCGGGGCAACTTTCCGTCCCGGAGGTCCTCGAGCGAAAATACCATGGCGCCTTCGACATGCTCGGCGGCAAATGCGGCATCGCCACGTACATCAATGAATACGGCGCTTTTGGCGTTGTGCATGGGCAAGGCAAAATCCACACCCATCATCTCGACCTGCACATTGGGCGGCGGCGGCACGGCGGCCGTAATCGTCGCCCAAAGGAACAAGGCTATTAGTCCACGTCGCATGCGGCCTCCCTGCGCCATCCATCGGCGCCTAACAATTATGATACGTCGGGCGAGTGCCGATGCGCAGCCGAGCCCATCGGCAGGTCGATGACGGCGATGGCGCCCGGTCCATCATCGGCATCGGTAAGCATCAGGCGACCATCCAAGATGTCGGCTAGGCGTTGCGCCAACGGCAACCCGATACCGCTGCCCTGCGGCTTGTCGCTGCCTAACGGACGCACCCCCCCCGGCGGCAGCCCGGGACCGTGATCGCGCACCGAAATCCGACACAAACCATCACAAACGGCAGCGCGCACTTCGATACGCACAGCCTCCGGCTGCGCCTCCGCCGCATTGCGCAACAGGTTGACGACAATCTGCTCCAGTGCCGGTTCGTCGGAGAGCGGAGCCAAATCGTCGTCAACCTCCAGTTGGGCCTCAAAGGGCCGATCAAGCCCGGCCGCCAACTCGGCAAGCAGACGTCGCAACAGCGGCGCCAAGGCCACGGGGCGCCGTTCGAGGCGCTCGGGCCTGGCCAGCCGCAGCATGCCCGCTACGGCACGGTGCAGGCGGTCGAGCTGCTCGGACAGACGCATCAGCACCGCACGAGAGGGATCGGTGGGCGGCAGGCGGCGTTCGAGGACCGCCGCATACTGGCGCGCCGCGGCCAATGGATTGCCGAATTGGTGCGCCATGCCGCCGGCAAACCAGCCCAGTGCGGCCACACGCTCGGTACGCAAAAGGTGCTCACGCGCAGCCGCCAAAGCGCCAACGGCCTCACCGAGCGCCGCTCCCATGGCGTCGCGGTCGGTGGGTCGTGTTTCGCGTCCAGCCGCCAAGTCGCGCAGGCTGCGTTCCAGCCGACGCACACGCCGCCGCGCCCGCAGCGGGCCCCAGGCCCAAGCAAAAGCACCGGCCACAGTCAATACGAACAACGATTGCATCACCACCAAATCGCGGACCTGCGAGGCCGTCGCGGCCAAAGCCGATACGCGAATACGGCCCGGCGCGCCTGTTTCGTGCAGTGCGATGACCGCATCGCCGGGTCGCCACCACGTGCCACTCCACCAACCGCCGAGCGGTCCCAACAACACGGCTGGATGACCTTCGGGGGCCGCCGCCGCATTCTCGCAGGTCCAGCGCGGTTGGGTACACGGATCAAGATCCGCTTCGAACGCAAGACGAATCAGGCGGACCTCGTTGAGCAGCAGGCGGTTCTGCATCACGGTAGCCGTCATGCCGGTCACTGTCGTCAACAGTCCCAGCGTCGCCAGCGACGCGGCCCCCCATAGCCCAAAGGTACGAAAACGGCTCACTGGGGGAAGGCAGCCGGATCGGGCACTAGCCAACCCGAATGGCCGGTCAATTCGAGCAACAGCCAGAGCAACGCACCACCGACCAAAAATGGCCCAAATGGCAGTTTGAGCTGCATGCCCGCGCCGCGACGAACAGCCAACACGATACCGACAACGGCACCCACGAGGCTGCCGGCAAACACTGTGCCCAGCACACCCCGCCAACCCAGAAAAGCGCCGATGCCAGCCATCAATTTGACGTCACCAAGCCCCAAACCTTCGATACCGCGCAGGCGTCGATAGCCTTCGCGCAAGGCCAGCAAAAAGGCCGGGCCACAGACGACGTCGATCAGCAACAGATTCCACGGCCTGCCCATCCAGACCCCCTGAAACAGAATACCGAGCGGAATCAGCGGCATCGTCAAGACGTCCGGCAGGATGTAATGGTCGAGGTCGATTCCAGCAAGCGCAATCAGCATCGCGCCGAAAACAGCCCACGCGGCCCACGCGACCGGGTCGGCGACAAGTAGCGCCATCGCCACAAACCACAGGCCGGTCAGAAGCTCAATCGCCGGATAGCGAACCGAAATGGGGCCCCGGCAACCTGCACAGCGTCCACGCAAGAAAAGCCAAGAGAGTACAGGAATATTTTCCCACGGCCGGATCGGGCGCTCGCACCGGGGACAACGCGATGCAGGGCGAACTAAGCTCTCACGACGCGGGAGGCGCCAGATGACGACGTTGAGAAACGAACCCACAGCCAAGCCAAAAGCAAGGGCGAAGACGCGCCACAAAACAGCCGGGTCGATCTGCACGGTCTTCCTGTCTGGCGATAAAAGCCGCCGACGCCCCAGTCAGGGGCGGCGGCGACCGAAGGTCACGTCACGATTTGGTCGTGTTGAACGCCGGAAACGAAGTGGTCAGACGATATGCACAGCGTCTCTGGTCGATTACCAGAGCTTTTCGATTGCAACCGAACTGCGCACTCATTTCCCGATCTCTTTCTTGATCACGCTCACCGCCCCGGCGGTGCGCCCAGTGCCGGGATCACGTGCCTCGACATAACAGCGATACGTGTTGATGACAAGGGCGCCACCACCAAATTGGCCAAATTCGACACCTTGCCCCAACGGCAGCCGCACCGACAGGAGATCGACATCCACATCGGCAGTCATACGACCCGTGACCAGCCGCAGGTCGGGTACGAAAACTGTGCCCTGAAAATCGGAAAACCAGCGCGAAGCGGGGTCGTTCGTCGAAAGCAAGACTTCGGTCTTTAGATTGACCAAGCCCAACGCAGCACCGGGATCATATTGCACCTGAAACCCCGCATCCACGCCAAGTTGGTCGATATCGAATACATTGGGCGGCGTAAAATCACCTACGCTAAGCAAGGCATCGACGAGTAGCGAGCAGGCATTGGCGACACCCTTGGCAAAGGCCTCAACATTTTGCTCACGCTCTTGTCCCGAGGTCACACGCCCAGCCAGACCGCCAAGGCCATAAAGGCTGGCAACGATGCCGGCTGCCGCAACCAGCGCGATCATGACCGCGACCAGCGCGATGCCCCGCTCCGCGGGGCGAGCCGCCATTGCGCCAAGACCAGGTTGAAGGTCCCGCATCGTGGGCTCCTTTCGCAGAATATTCACAAACTAACTGACCTTGGGTCACAAAGGCCGGTGCCGCCACCCGTTCGCGCGTCGAGTCCCGGCGACACGACACGCGGGTAAGGCTCTTGGTTATTCGCACCGGTCTTGATGCGCAGGTTGATCGGATCATAAACTTCGCTGATCAGCGCGTAAGATACACCGTCGCGTTGCAAGCCGGCAGCTAGGTGATTCTCAACCATCACGTCGGTCTGCCCGCGACCGCTGAACAATGTATCGTGAATGCCGCCCGATTCAATCCGCAACAAAACTGTTGCTCGGATGGCCATCAGTCGCTCACGGATCGACATGAAGGTCTTGGAGTTGGCAATGCCCGGCTCATACGGTCCGCCAAGGAAATGGCCAGCCAGGTCGTCGATCCAGATGGGTGCAGCGCCCCCGCAGGGCCAGATTTGGTAGGCGACCTGAAAATCCTCGACGTTGCGCAGGATCGGAATATCGATGAATGCATCAGGTTGATTTTCGGGATCGGGGTGGTAACGGCGCGTCAAAGTACCGTTTAGGTCGATGAACCACGTCGCTGTTTGCATCAACCACGGCGCCGCCATTGGAGCCGCAGCTCCACCGTGCCCACGCACGGTGTACACGTAGTCTGATTCCTGTGCCAGTGGCATCGGCGTCGTCGTGAAGACAGCGAGTAGACCCGGCGTAACCTCGGTGGTTGCCGCACCCACAATGAGTGGCATATTCATACGCCAGCCTTGGGCCTGGCTGAGAGTTATGATGTAGTCGCCCGGCTGCGGATCGAGATCGGCAACGCCGATCCCGCCGTACGAAAAACCAGCCCGGTCCCAGCGTGCCAACTGCAACGGGCCGTTGACCCCGCCGGAGAAATCCGCGACGACGATGTTCACGCGCGATCCGGTGGCGACAAGGTCCATACCGTTACCACCCAGTTTGAGCACATCGCTCAGCCGGGCATTGGGCAGCGGAAACAACGGGTTGGCATTGCCGTTGTCGGCGTCTTGGATAACGTGCCGCCAGATCCAGCCCATTTGCACTAGGTCAAGATGTAGTGGCCCCTGCACCGGCACTGCCTGCGGAATGCCAAACCCGGCCTGCAGTATGTCGCGGCCCAAAACGGCCAATGCCGATCGGGCATTGTCGCCGGCTTTTTGTTCGACGTGCTGACGGGCGCTGTCGGCGCCGACCGAGGCGACGAATTGCCCGGCGGCAACGATCACAATGGCCGCGATGGCCGAAGCAACGGTGAGTTCGGCGATTGTAAAACCGGCCTCACGAGAATGTTGGGATCTGCGGGCTAGCATCAGAAACCATTCCCCTTCTGCATTTCGGACAGCACAAAGCGCCCTTGGGCGATCGCATTCGAATATGGCGGCCACAAAACCAAGACGCCGATTCGCTGCGACGGCGGAAACGGCTGGCCGCAGATAATATTCCAAACGACCCGGTAAGACCGGCCGTCTATGCGCACTTCGTGGTCCATCGCCATATCCGGATACACTGTGCCGGGAACCCGCACCTGAATCGGCAGTCGCCCCGTCGTGGTTTGTGCTCCGAGTACGGCCATCAAATCAGCCGCAAGCTGCCCCCCACGTGGATAGTCAGGCTGGCAGTTGGGCCCAAAGCACAGCAATTCGCCCGAGCGGCCCGGCCCCATCACCTGCAAATCACGCAGCAAGTCAGAGGACGAGCTGCCGCCGGTGCAGGAATCACCGCTCGTCGTTGCCGTCAACGTACTGCTCACCCGCTCGGCCAGTGTGACGGCGACCCCGCGCTGCATGGCCGAGGTGCGAATCTCGCGGGTAATACCGACACCCGCCAGCGCCCCCTGCATGCCCACCAAAAGGATCACCGAAGCAACCAATACCTCAACAAGCGTGAATCCACGTTCGCGACCGGTCTTGATCTGTTCAGAATCCATCGAATGACTCCACTTGGCCGGTCGGCAGGATCTCAATCATTCCCCACAGCCCGGGGTTGATCAAATGCCGTACGTAGACGCGGAAAAACATACAGGGCACGCCGGCCGAGTTCGTCATGAACCCAGCAGGCTGAAAAAGTGCGAAGGTGTCGCGGTTGCCGTCCAAATCATTACAACCACCGGGAACAGGCGGCCCCCCCGGGACAAGATCGGTCAGCTCGATGTCGACAAAGGCCTGCCCGCGACCATCCAAGGATTCGCGCCGAATCGCCACCGCGACTTCACCGAAGTTGTCGGTGAAGTTCGTGGCCAAATCCGGAACCTCAATCAGGCCGTTGCCGTTGATATCGGCCCATAGGAACGTTTCGATTTTTCGCGGCCCCACATGGATGGCGACGATACGCCCCAACGCCGTCGCCTGTTGCACGGCTGCCTGAATGGTATTGGTCATTGCTTTGCGCCCGTTGGACACGGTCCGACGCTGCCGGTTGGCCTCAGATTCCCAAAGAATAGAGGCCGCCAAGATACCCATGATCGCAACAACGACCATCAGCTCGACAAGTGTGAACCCGGTGTGGCGCCCCGAAACTATTTTCATACCATCGACCTCCGTTGCGTACCCTGGCAGCACTTGCGCTCCAATTCGGCCCACTTCCGCCGGGTGCGCGCGGCTTTAGCGCCATGCAAGCAAGTCCACTGCCAATTCAGCGACTCAGAGCACGGGCCGCCAACCTCGAAGGGCGTCGCCGCGCAGCACGGCTGGCGGCGCCGTCACCTGATCGGGCCACACTCGCAAGTGTATTGGCAGGCGGCTGCCGGGCAACACACCATCCGGACCGAGGCGAATTTCGGAGCCCCACGGGTCACGCGGGACAGCCGACCAGATGCCGGCAGCCACCAATGCCGTCGGATGGGTTGCCGGACGGCCCATCCGCGAGGCAAACAGGGCAAGGTCTGGCGCCAACCGTTTCGCAAGTGCACGGAACGCCTCCGCTTCCCCCACCTCTTGACGCAGCACGGGATCACGCACCGTGGCCACGGAAATCTCGCCGAGTATCGCATCGAGGTTTCCGGTGCGATGCAGGCGGATCATCTGTGCCAACACGGGCAGGTAATCGGGGCGCCCCGGCAGTTGACCGGTCAGCAGCCACCAGTCGGCTGCGAGATTGGGCAAACCGAAGTGGCGGTAGGCCAGATAGCCAAGGCGAAAATAGAGTTCCCAGCGCCCAGTCTGCCCAGACAGGCCGTGCAGCAGCGCCGTGTACGCACCCTCGACCTGCCCACCCCGCGAAGCCAGAACATCGGCCACAAAGAGCGCCGGATCAAGCATCTCGGGTTCCAGGCGCAGGATGCGGCCAATGGCCGTATTCAGATAGTCGTCACGGGCGCGATCCAGCAGGCTCCGATGCCACCATTCACCGAAATCGTTAACGACTCGCAGCCACAT
>CAZUAB010000034.1:0-19180 GCA_964617795.1 uncultured bacterium | reverse complement strand
CACCATCCTGTTCGTTTCCATCGGGCTGTTGCTCGGCACAGCGAGGATTCTCGGCGAGGTCGCGCAGCGGCTTGGACAGCCGTCGGTCATCGGTGAATTGTTGGCCGGCCTCCAGCTGGGGCCCAACGTGCTGGGGCAGCTTGCCCCGGGTTTTTCTGCCACCGTGTTTCCCACCGAAGGCGGGGCAGCACTGGCCCTTCGGGGTATCACGACCATCGCAATTGCGCTTTTCCTGCTGGTCGCCGGGCTTGAGATCGACCTGTCGACGGTCTGGCGGCAAGGCCGCAAAGCAACAATCGTCGGCCTGACCGGAATTTTGGTGCCGTTTACGATCGGGTTTTCCGGCGCTTGGTTCGCGCCGAGCCTGCTCGGTGCCGAAGTCGGCGCCGATCCGCTTATCTTCGCCCTGTTCGTCGCGACGGCGCTTTCGATTTCGGCGCTGCCGGTAATCGCCAGGACGCTGATGGACCTCAACCTGTTCCGAACCGACCTGGGCATGATCACGATTGCCGCCGCGGTATTCAACGACGTTGTCGGCTGGATCGTCTTTGCCTTGATTCTGGCCATGCTCGGCCTCGGCGAAAGTGGCCCCGGTATCGAGGCGACGATCGTCCTGACCCTCGTGTTCACGGTACTGATGCTGACGGCCGGGCGCTGGCTCATTCATCGCGTCCTGCCGTGGATTCAGGCCAACGCCACTTGGCCAGGCGGCGTCCTCGGGTTTGGCTTGACGCTGGCGCTGCTGGCGGCCGCGTTTACCGAATGGCTTGGCGTACATGCCATCTACGGCGCCTTCCTCGTCGGTATCGCGCTGGGCGACTCCGCGCACCTACGCAAACAGACGCGCGCAACCATTGAGCAATTCATCTCCTTCATCTTCGCCCCGCTCTTTTTTGCCTCGATCGGCCTGATGGTCAACTTCGTGGCTCATTTCGACTTCTGGCTCTGCCTCCTCGTGCTGGTTATCGCAACCGTCGGCAAGCTGATCGGCGGCCGGCTCGGCGCCCATCTAAGCGGGATGTCGCGACGGGAAGGTTGGGCAGTCGCCGTGGGGCTCAACGCCCGAGGCACCATGGAAATCATCCTCGGCCTGCTAGCCCTTGAGGCGGGCCTGATCGGCGAGCGGCTGTTTGTCGCGCTCGTTGTCATGGCGCTGGTCACGTCAATTGCCAGCGGGCCGGCACTGCAACGTATCGTGCGGCGCATCCGCCCGGCCCGTCTGGTCGATTACCTCGATGAGCGCGGTTTCATCCCGCAGCTCCGGGCGAGCACCCGCTGGGAGGCCATCCGCGAGCTTGCCGATGCCGCCGCCAAAGTGGCCGGACTCGACGCGCAGGCGGTATTCGCGGCGGTCCGCGAACGCGAGCAACTCATGCCCACGGGCTTGGCCAACCGGCTGGCGGTCCCGAACGCGCGCATGGCCGGACTGCGCAGCCCCATTGTGGCACTGGGTATCAGCCGTCGCGGCATCGATTTTGACGCCACGGACGGACAACCGGCACAGATCATCGCCCTGCTGCTGATCCCCGAAGATGACGACGGGGCGCAATGGCGGCTGATGGCCGATATCGCCGAAACCTTTGCCACACAGCGGACTCGCGAGCAGGTGCAGCGCGCGCTTGGCTTTACCGAATTGCGCGCGCTTTTGCGCCTACAGGAAGGCGAAAACAACGAAGTCGTGGCGACCCGCGCAGGCTACATTCTGGTCAGTGCCCGACCGCTGGCACGCGTATGGGCCCGACGCCTGATTGAGACCGGCACGCCCGTGTGGCTGATTGACACGAACCGTCACCATGTTGAAATCGCCCAACGCGAGGGCATCCGTGCCGTTGGTGGCAACGCGCTGCGCGACGTCACCTTGATGCAGGCGCACGCGTTCCGCGCACGCGGCCTCGTGGCACTGACTCCCAACCGCGACACGAACGTAGAAATTGTCCGCTTCGCCAATGAGGAATTCGGTATTCCGCAGCTACTCGCCTTCGGCCATCACGGCACCGTGGCGGAGATTCACGGAATACCGCTGGTCGCCCGCGGCGAACTTGCATGGTGGGATGAGCGTCTCGGCCGCAGCCACGCCGTGTGGGATCAGATTGAGGTCGCAAGTACCGGCTACCTGGATGTCGGGCTGCGCCCCAGCGGGCAGGATGATCGCGCCGAGTTCCTGCCGCTCGTCGTTGAGCGGTCGCGCGGCATCGGCGAGCCGGCCTGGATAGGCATGCCACTCAGCCCCGGCGACGTGGTCCATGGCCTCGTCGCCTCCGAGGGCGGCGACGATGTCGATCGCCGTATCACGCGTTTGTTCGAGCGTGCCGTGATCCTTGATTTTGATGACGAGTCGACAGACCCGGTTACGGACGCCGACGCCCTGTTCCGACGGGTCGCCGAGCCCCTGGCGCCGCGCCTGCACCTAGGACCGCAGGAGATCGTCGAGCGCTTCACCGAACGCGAGGCCGGCGGCGGCACCGTGATCACCCCCGAACTGGCTGTACCGCACATTTCCGTTGACGGCCACGGCATTTTCGAGATCGTTGTCGTGCGGGCCCGGCCGGGTATCGTCTTTTCATCGGCCGATACGCCGGTGCGGGCCGTGTTCCTGCTCGCCTCAAGCCGCGACGAACGCGTGCTCCATCTGAAAGTGCTGGCCGCCATAGCTGGCATGGCCCAGCGCGGCCTGCTCGGACCGATTTGGGACAGCTTGGATGATGCCGAAACCCTGCGCCGCCACTTGGTTACGGCGTGGCGCTCCCGCAACGATCCGCTCTCCGAAGACGCCGAAGGCTAAGTGGCATGCTGCGAAAACTACTCAACAAACTGGCTCCGAGCGGCGCGTCACTTGCCGACGTCGATGGCGCCTCGCTGCGCAAGGCGCGCCGGCTGCTCACCGCCCGGAACCGTATCGCGGTGTTTTCGGGCGCCGGGATCAGCGCCGAAAGCGGCATCCCTACGTTCCGCGGCGAGCACGGGCTGTGGGTCGAAGCGCCACCGGAAATTTTTGGAACGCCCTGGGGAATCATGGGCGCGCTGCAGCAAGACCCGAACCGCCTTGCCGACATGCTCGGCCGCATCCTTGATGTACTGCTGGTCGCCGAGCCCAACCCTGCGCACCAGGCGATCGCCGACCTCGAAAGACGCGGCATCCTTGGCGGCGTCGTCACCCAAAATGTCGACGACCTGCACGAACGCGCCGGCGTAGGGACGATCGTCAAACTGCACGGTGACCTGTTTCACTGGCGTTGCATTGCCTGTGGAGCCCACCGCGCGGTCGGACGCGAAGATCTGGCCGCCATCCGGGCGGCATTGGACAACGCGCATCTCGCAGAGGATCTGCTGGCGCTGATCCCAACCTGCGGCTGCGGCCATCGCATGCGGCCCGACATCGTGCTGTTCGGCGAAGCCTTACCCGCGGAAGCGCTCACGGCCGCTCGTCGTATCCTCGGTCAAGCCGATGCCGTCCTCGTAGTTGGGACCTCCGCCGTCGTCGAACCTGCGGCGTCGCTGGTGCGAGAGACCCCGGCCGCCGGCGTACCGATCATTGAAGTCAACCTGGAGCCGAGCGGCATTACCGACCGCGCCGACGTGTCGCTATTCGCACCGGCTGGCATCGTGCTACCGGCACTCGTTGCCCCGATCGGACGGACCGGCTGAGTCGCCCCGTCGCCAGCGGCCCCATGGTGGGGCCGTCCGGCTTGCTAGAAGCGCACCCGTGGTTCCGGTAGAATGAGGGATCGGGATCCGATGGGTCCCCGAACCCCTTTCGTCTGGAGTGCGCACGTGTTTCGATTCGGACCCCACCTCGCCGCCCTCGCCGCCGTTCTGCTTTTCGGCGCGACCCCGGCTGCCGCGCAAAACGTTGCATTCATCGATGTCCAATACATTCTCGAGAACTCCAATGCCGGGCGGATCGCACGAGACCTGCTCAAGCAAAGCACCAAGCGCGCGCAGGACCGCATGGAGACCATGAAAGTCGAATTCGAAGACCTGCAGAAGCGCTACGAATCGCAGAAAGGCGTCCTCAAGCCGGCCGCCCGCGAAGACCTGGAAAAGCAAATCATTGAGAAGCAGATGGCACTTCGGCAGGAGCTGCAGCGCACCCAAATGGACTTGCAAAGCCGCGACGCCGAGCTCACCGGGGCCATTCTCGATGAACTTCGCCCCTTCATCGAAGATATCGCCAAGCAACGCAAGGTCGAACTCGTGATTGAGAAGGGCGAATCAGGCGTGCTGTGGGCGGATCCCAAGCTCGACTTGACACAGGTCGTACTGCAACGTTACGACGCCAGCAAAAAGACCGGCGGCAAGTGACGCACACGCTCGGCGAGATCGTCGGCGCCTTGGGGCTGAGCTGCCCGCCGGCGGATGCGGATCGGCCGATTCGCGACGTTGGTACGTTGGCTGACGCTGGCCCAGAAACGATCAGCTTTCTGGCCAACAAAAAATACCGCAGCCAGCTTTCGGCCACTCGTGCTGCCGCCGTACTCGTCAGCGCACGCGATATCGAGAATGTTCCTGCGGGTACGACGGCAATCGTGGCCGATAACCCCTATGGCATGCTGCCGGGCCTGATCCGACTGCTGCATCCCGAAGCGCCGCTGGCTGCCGGTATTCACGCATCCGCCGTAGTTGCAACGGATGCCATTGTCGACCCATCGGCCGAGATCGGTGCGAACTGCGTGATTGGCGCCGGCGCAAGTGTCGGCGCGCGCAGCCGCTTGGCCGCCGGCTGTATCCTCGAAGAAGGCGCCGCCGTCGGGGCCGATTGCCGGCTGCATCCACGTGTCGTCCTCGGGCCACGTTGCCGTGTCGGCGATCGTGTCATTCTGCACGCGGGTGTTGTGATCGGCAGTGACGGTTTCGGCTTCGCACCCACGGCCCGCGGCCTCGAAAAGATCCCGCAGATCGGAATTGTTGAAATCGAGGACGACGTCGAGATTGGCGCCAATTGCGCGGTCGACAGGGCCACCTTCGGGGCCACCCGTATCGGCCGCGGCGCCAAGCTCGACAATCTCATTCAAGTCGCCCACAACGTCGAGATCGGGCCGTTTACCGTGATTGCAGCGCAGACCGGCATTGCCGGTAGCAGCACAATCGGCGCCGGCTGTATGATCGGCGGTCAAGTAGGTATCGTGGGCCACTTGACGATCGGAGACGGCGCCCAGATCGCCGCGCAGGCCGGCGTCATGCGCAATGTGCCCGCCGGTGAAAAGATTGGCGGATCGCCGGCGATGCCCCACCGAACGTGGTTGCGCAGCGCAGCGGCCCTTGAGCGCCTGGCGAGTGGGCACCGCATCGGTAAGGAGCAGCGTGATGGAGGCGCCTGACCTCGCACTTCTGCCGCACCGGCCACCGTTTCTGTTTCTTGACGGCATTGAACTCGACCTGCCAAACCAGCGCATTTACGGCGTCTGGACAGCACCGGCGGACTGGGACGTCTTCCGCGGACACTTCCCCGGCATGCCGCTCGTACCCGGTGTGATCCTACTCGAAATGATGGCCCAGGCGGCCTGTATCCTCGGTCGACGAATCGACCCCTCCACTGCCGACCGGCCTGTCCTGCTCGTCGGCCTCGACAATGCCCGCTTTCGTCGCGTCATCCACCCCGGTGAGCGCGTGGAGACCGAAGTGCAATTTCGCCGACGCCGCCGTGAGCTGTGGCGTTTTGAAGGCACGGTGCGGGCCGCGGGCGAACCGGCCGCCGAGGCCACGATTCTCGCAACACTCGGAGAACTGAACCTATGAGCCAGATCCACCCTTCGGCCATCATCCATGACGGCGCCGAACTTGATGAAGGCGTATCCGTTGGGCCTTGGGCGATTGTCGGGCCGAAGGCACGAATTGGGGCCGGCTGCAGGATCGGCGCTCATGCACTCGTGGACGGCAACACGACGCTCGGCCCCGACAACGAACTGTTTCCCTTCGCCGTCGTCGGCAGCCGCCCGCAGGACAAAAAGTTCAAGGGGGAAGACGTCGCGCTGGTCATCGGCCGTGGCAATACGATCCGTGAATTTGTCACCATCAATCCGGGCACGGGTCAAGGTGGGGGCTCGACAACAATCGGTGACAGCAATCTACTGATGGCCTACGTGCACATCGCCCACGACTGCCATGTGGCCAACCACTGCGTGCTATCGAACTCCGCCCAACTCGCCGGGCACGTGACCGTCGAGGACCGCGTCATTGTCGGCGGAATGAGCGGCGTGCATCAGTTCGTGCGGCTCGGTACCGGCTGCATGGTCGGTGGCGGCAGTATGGTCACGCTTGATGTGCCGCCGTACTGCTTGGCCGAAGGCAATCGGGCCAACCTGCACGGCCTCAACACAATGGGCCTCAAGCGCGCCGAGATGCCCGAAGAGACGGTGGCGGCACTTAAGGAAATCTACCGGGTCTTTTTTCGTCAGGGCAAAACGGCCAAGGCCGCTGCTGCCGAGTTGTTGGAACGCGAGGACCTACCGCCCGAGGCCACCGCGTTCGTCCGTTTTGTGGTCGCCAGCGAACGCGGCGTCTGCCGCCCGCGCCGGGCGCGCAGTTCGTGAATACGGTTCGGCCGGGCCATGGCGACGGCCCGCCTCTGTGGATCAGCGCCGGCGAAACAAGCGGCGATCAGCGCGCGGCGGAGTTCCTGACGGCATTGCTGGCGGAACGCGCCGCCCCCGCTTTTGGCATTGCCGGACCCCAGCTGCGCGCGGCCGGCGTTGACCCCGTGCTGTACAGCGAAGATCTGAGTGTGATGGGTATCGCCGAGGTACTACAAAGCTTGCCGCGGACCCTGGCGGCCCTTGCGCGCGCCACGGAGGCCTGCCGCCGGCGACGCCCGGCGCTGGCGGTACTGGTCGACTACGGTGAGTTTCACATGCGGCTCGGCGTACGCCTTCGTCGGCTCGGCGTTCCCGTCTTCCATTTGGCGCCACCCAAGCTGTGGGCCTGGGGCGCGTGGCGCACGCGCCGTCTGCTGGCCTCCGCCGATGCGGTTGGTGTGCTTTTCCCGTTCGAGGCCGCATTCTACCGCGAACGTGGTATCCGCGCCGTCCACGTCGGACATCCGACCGGCGCCCTAACCCACGGGAAGGCCGCGGCCGGGGACGCCTTGCTGCTCCTACCGGGCAGCCGGCCCGGCGAGTGGCGCCGCCATCTCGACCTCGTGGTCGCGGCCGCGGAGATCCTGCGCGGGCGCCTGCCGCTGCGCCCCGTACTCGGCCGGGCGCCGGGCATGCCCACTGCATCGCTGCCGGACTGGCTTACGGTGCGCGACGTACGTGGCCCCGATGACTTTCGCGACGGCGCGCTGGCCTTGGCGGCGTCGGGCACCGTCAACCTCGAACTGGCAGCACTCGGCGTGCCACAGGTGGTGTTCTACCGCACGCATCCGCTGACGGCAGCGATCGGCCGGCGCCTGGTGCGACTGCCGTACGTCAATCCGCTTAACATCAATGCGGGCCGGGGCGTCGTCCCAGAACTCCTGCAGCAGGCGGCCACCGTCGATATGCTCGTCACGGCGGCCGAGGATGTATGGCAACGGCGCACGGACGTCGCCGCCGAGTCGCGCCGAATTCTGACCACTCTCGACCGACCGGCCGGCCTGCGTGAAGCCGCCGCATTTGCCTGGAGCCTTGCCGCATGAATGACTGGCAGCTTTACCGCCGTCTGGTTGGGTACGTCCGACCCTATCGGGCGCCGCTGATTGTCGCCACTTTCGCCATGCTGGCCGTCGCTGGCACCAATTCAGCCGTGCCGATGTTCGTACAGCCCTTGATGGATGACATTTTTGTCGGCAAACGTGAAGACATGTTGCTGCCGATTGCGCTCGGTGTGCTGGCTCTGTTTACGATCAAGGGATTGGCTGTGTACCTACAGGCCTACTTGATGGGACGCATCGGTCACCGCGTCATCGCCGACCTGCGGCACGACCTGCAACGTTCGCTCGTCGGCCAAGACCTGTCGTTCTTCACAACCCGTCCGGCAGGCGAGATCGTCAGTCGACTGACCTACGATACTACCCAGATTCAGCAGGCCGTCACACGCGCGTTGACCGCCGTCTTTCAGCACACGTTCACCATCATCGGCTTGACCGTGGTCTTGTTTGTGCAGAATTGGCGTCTGGCGACAATCGCCGTCGTCGTTCTGCCGCTCGCGTTTCGGCCGCTACAAGTCTTCGGGCGGGCCATGCGGCGGCAAGCGCAGCGTGGTCAAGCCGGCATGGGGAGACTCTCCAGCCTGCTCTACGAACTGATTGGCGGCATCCGCGCCGTCAAAATCTTCCGCATGGAAGATACGCTCGGCCACCGCGTGCGCGACGAGATCGAGGCGCTTTACGAGACTTTTCGACGTACCGTGCGGGTCGAAGCCGCCAGTTCACCGATCATGGAATGGATCGGCGCCCTCGGTGTGGCCGGCGTGCTGTTGATCGGTGGCCGCTGGGTCATCGACGGCACCATTTCGACCGGTTCATTTTTCAGCTTTACGACCGCCGCTCTCCTTTTGTACGACCCGATCCGCCGCATGAATGGTACCTGGCAGGAAATTCAGCGCGGCGTCGCCGCCGCAGAACGCATCTTTTCCTGGCTCGACATGCGACCGACGATCCGGGCGCCCGAGGCGCCCCGCGCCCTGCCAGCCCAGCTTGGCAGCGGTCTGCGGTTTGAGGGCGTCTCGTTTGCGTACGGTCCAGGCGCGCCGCCGGTTCTGCAGGGCATCGACCTTGAGATCGGCCTTGGCGAAGTGATCGCGCTGGTGGGCCCAAGCGGTGGCGGAAAATCGACGCTGGCCGATCTCGTGCCACGCTTCCTCGACCCGACTGAGGGCCGGATTACGCTTGACGGGATCGATCTGCGCGAAATCGACCCGGCTGACCTGCGTGACCGTATTGCGATGGTCGACCAGCACACGGTGCTGTTCGATGACAGCGTGCGCCGCAATCTCCGCTACGGCCGCGAATCTGCCAGCGACGAAGCCATTGAAGACGCGTCCAAGGCAGCCTTTGCCGATGGATTTATCCGTGCACTGCCCGCCGGCTACGACACGCAAATCGGCGAAGACGGCGTCGTTCTTTCGGGTGGACAACGGCAACGGCTGGCCATCGCACGGGCGTTGCTCAAGGATGCGCCGATCTTGATTCTCGATGAAGCGACGAGCGCCCTCGACAGCGAGAGCGAGCGTGAAGTGCAGAAGGCGCTCGACCGGCTGCTCGCAGGGCGAACCGCCCTTGTCATCGCGCACCGCCTCAGCACGGTTCGGCACGCCGACCGCATCGTGGTTCTTGAGGCCGGTCGCATCGTGGATCAGGGCAGTCACGATGAGCTGATGTCACGTGGAGGTCTCTATTCGCGCCTGCAGGCCATGCAGGCCGGTGGGCCCGGGTGAGCGATCTCGCTGCACGGTTCGGCGTGTCTGCCGCCCGGATTGTCGGTGGCGGTACGCTCCGGCTGCTGGCGGCGAGCCTGCGCATTGAACAAGTCGGCTGGGACCGTGTTGCCGAAACGCGCCGCCACGGCCCGGTGATTGTCGCCTTCTGGCATGCCCGCTTTCTTGTATTGCCCTTTGCCTACCCGCACAATAGACCGGTCGGCTTGCTGATCAGTCCCAGCCGCGACGGTGATATCCTTGCTGGCGTCATGCGGGCACTCCGCCGTGAGCCAATCCGCGGCAGTTCGCGGCGCGGTGGACGGGAGGCGCTGGCCGAACTCGACGACGCTGTGCGACGCGGCTGGGATGCCGCGATTGCCGTCGATGGCCCAGCCGGGCCGGCACTACACGCCAAGGCCGGCACCGCACGCCTGGCGCAACGGACGGGCGCGCCTATCGTTCCCGTCGTGTACGGCGCCCGCCGCGGCCTCTACTTAAAAACCTGGGATCGCTTTTTGATTCCGGCACCGTTCACGCGCGTTCGCGTCCTTTGGGGCACACCATTGCGTGTGACCCCAACAGACGATATACCGACGGCGACGGCCCAACTTGATCACACACTGCGCGGATTGTTGGCTGCGGTCGATGCCGATCTCCGAACGGGAACACAGCCGTGAATGCAGG
Organism: uncultured bacterium; assembly: GCA_964617795.1. Lineage (GTDB taxonomy): Bacteria > J088 > J088 > J088 > J088 > CAZUAB01. Next base: position 9,160 of record CAZUAB010000034.1, on the reverse strand, counting down.
GGTTGCATTTTCGCTGGCGCTGCGAGCCGCCTGGCCGTTGCTTGTACGGCGGGGCGAAACGACCACTTGGCAAGAGCGTTGGCGAGCGGTCGCGGCCGGCGGCAAGGTGGATGTCTGGATTCACGCCGCCAGCCTGGGTGAATTGACGCCCTACCACGAACTGCTAGGCGAGCTGGCGGCGGTGGGTCGGCGGTTCGGCATCACGGTGACAAGCGGCCGCACATTGGCCGAAGTTCGGCGCCGGTTTGCGGATCGGGCCGAAATCCGGCCAGCGCCGCTGCCGGGCAGTCCGGCGCTGACCTCCTTGGTCACAACATGGCAGCCGCGCCGTCTGGTCTTGCTGGAGGCCGAGGCGTGGCCCGCCCTTTTGCAGGCCGCGGCCCAACACGGTGCGGACATCGCCGTCCTCGGTGGCCGCACCGACCGTGCCCGCGCCGGCGTTTGGCGGCGACTGCCGGAAACCGCCAAGGCGTCCGTTCACGCCACCGATGAATCCGCTCTGGCTCCTTATGCACACGCCAGTTGGCCAACGTCGCGGCTGCACGACGGATATCATGCCAAATTGCTCGGCGCCGTACGGCCTGCCGCTGTTCCCGAAGAGCTGCGGGCATGGGCCGCCGACGATGGGTTGCCGATCGTCGGCGGCTCGCTACATCCGCTCGATGCCGAGATTGTCGCCGCTGCTGCTGTACGGCTGCTTGCCGCGGGCATCAAGCCGCGTCTGCTCGTCCTGCCGCGCCATCTCGACCGCAGTGAAGCGGTGGCGGCACCCTTTCGACGCGCAGGGCTTTCGGTTGCCGCGTTCCCGGAGGCGGCACAGATCACGCTCGTGCCGAAGATGGGCCTGTTGGCGGGTGCATACGGGCTGGGTCGCGTTGCGCTGATTGGCGGTGCTTGGGCACGTCGCGGCGGTCACAACCCGATCGAGGCCATCATACATGGCGTACCGGCCGTGATCGGCCCCCACGACGGCAATCAGCGCGGCCTTGCCGCGGTGCTACCGAACGGCGCGCTGACACGAGCTGCGACGCCCCCGGGCGTAGCCGATGCCGTGATGGCGGCCGCTGGCATCCCGGCATCCGTCCGTGCGGCGTGGCCGTCGGTGCTGGCGACCGCCGCTATGGATCTGCGGACCCGCGCCGCTGCGGTGCTCAGTCCATGATTCGCGACTTTACCGGCTGGGATACAACACTCGGCCGCGCCGCAGCAAGTGCCTACGGCGCCGTGCGCCGTTTCGACCGCATACGCCGTGCAAGCGGCGATCCGCTGCGGATCGGCGTGCCCGTAGTCAGTGTCGGCAACATCACCGTCGGCGGTACCGGCAAGACACCGATGTGCGCCGAAATCGCGACGCGCAGTCGTGCTTGGGGCCGCAAGCCTGTCATTGTCAGCCGCGGCTGGCGCGGCCGTGAAATCGGCCCGGCACGCGTACCAGCCGACGGCGACCCGGCCCGCTTCGGTGATGAGCCGGTCATGCTCGCCAGACGCGGGTTTACCGTCTGGATCGGGCGCCGCCGTGAAACGGTGGCGCTGGCCGCCGCACGCGAGGGCGACCTGCTGATCCTGGACGACGGCTTTCAGCGCACCAGTTTGGCCCGTGATCTCGACCTCGTCATGATCGGCCCACACGGCATCGGCAACGGTCGCCTGTTGCCGGCGGGTATCCTGCGCGACGATGTGTCGGAACTGCGTCGCGCCGACGCTCTTTGCGGTCACATGGAGACCGTCGAAGGCTTGTATTCGGCCCTGCCCCGTTTTCCGTTCGGGGTACGCGGCCTGCGGTGGTCACCACGCCCACCGCGCCAAGATGAGGCACTGGCGGCGCTCGCGGCGATCGCCTACCCCGGTGCTTTTTTCGCGCAGCTAGAGCGCCTCGGCTACGGCCTTGCCGACCGTGAAGGGCTACCCGATCACGACCCGCTCACCGCGACTCGCCTACGACCGATCATCGACCGCTTCGTCGCGGTCGGCTGCAGCGCGGTGGTCGTCACCGAAAAAGATGCGGTCAAGCTGCCCTTGCGACTCGGGCGCCTAGATGTGCTCGTTGCATGTGCCGACTGGGGTCCACTCAATCCGGAGACCGACCATGGCTTTGAACGATTCCTACGCGCGCACCTCGATCGCTGACCGGCTGGGGCTGTGGGCGCTGAAGGGCGTTCTACGCCTGCTGCGCGGGCCCGACCTGGCCACAGGCCAGGCCCGAGGCGCCGCCCTTGGACGGCGCCTCGCCGCTCTCGACCCACGTTGGCGGGCAATCGCCGAGGCGCAAATTGCCGCCTGCCTGCCTGACGTTGATGCCGTGGCAGTGGCGCGTGAGAACTACGCCCACTACGGTATGGTACTGGCCGAGATCGCCAACGCCGACCGGATTATCGGCAACGCAGATCACTTTGAATACGAGGGCCTGGAGCATGTCAAGGCCCTGCGCGGCGGTGGCCTGTTTGTCACGGCGCATTTGGGCAATTGGGAGTTGACCGGCGCCGGCCACACCGCGCGGTTCGGACCGTTTACGGCCCTCGTGAAGCCACTGCGCAATGCCTACCTCGACGAATGGATCAACGCGCAACGCCAGCGCCTTGGTGTCACCCCGCTCGAAGCGCGCGACCAAGCGCTGCCGGCGTTGCGTCTGCTGCGTTCGGGCCAGACACTGGCCGTCCTCAACGACCAAAACAGTCTCAACCACGAAGGTGTCTTTGTGCCCTTTTTTGGGCGCCTTGCCTCGACCCACTACGGCCCGGCCATGCTGGCAATCCGCGCCGACAGGCCGGTGATTACGGCTTTTGGAACGCGTACGCCCGAAGGCCGTACACGCATTACCTACGATCCACCGCTGGAAGCCCCAGCCGGTCGGGACCTGCGCGAGCGGACCTGGGCACTGACCGCAATGTTGACAGCACGTATCGAAGCTGCTGTGCGCCGACACCCCGAGCAGTGGTTCTGGGTACACCGCCGCTGGAAAAATGTCCCCGCCCCGACCACACCGGCCTGGCGTATGCCGCCGGAGTTGCGCGACGGCCGCAACGACGAGTAAAATCCATAAGTAAGCGCCCACTCACTTCCGAAGGATCCGCCATGTTCAAGTCTGTTCTGATCGCCAATCGCGGTGAAATCGCCTGCCGCATCATTCGTACGCTCAAGGCCATGGATATCCGTGCCATCGCGGTGTACTCCGACGCCGACACTGGCGCCCGCCATGTCGAAATGGCCGATACGGCCGTCCACATCGGCGAGGCGCATCCGCTCAAGTCCTACCTCGATCAAGACGCCGTGCTGGCGGCCGCCAAGTCCTCAGGCGCCGAAGCCATACACCCCGGGTACGGTTTTTTGAGTGAAAATGCCGATTTTGCCCGCCGCGTAATGGATGCCGGCCTGATCTGGATCGGCCCGCACCCCGACGCGATCGATAAAATGGGCAACAAACAGGCCGCGCGTCGCACGATGGGCAACGCCGGCGTACCACTCGTTCCTGGGGCCGATGTCTCCGAACTCGAGGCCGTGCGGCAGGCGGCGGCGGACCTTGGCTACCCGGTGATGATCAAGGCGGCAGCCGGCGGCGGCGGTATTGGCATGAAAATCGTCTGGGGCGCCGATGAGATTGCGACGGCACTTGAGGAAGCCCGTACGCGGGCCGAGCGCTCCTTCGGCAACGGCAGCATCTACGTCGAAAAATACGTCGAAGAACCGCACCACATCGAGATGCAGATTTTTGGCGACAAGCACGGCAACGTGCTGCATCTGTATGAGCGCGAATGCTCGGTTCAGCGGCGCCACCAAAAGGTCGTCGAAGAGTCGCCGAGCCCGATGATCAGCGACGATACGCGGCGACGGATGGCCGAGGCGGCCGTCCGTGGTGCACGCGGAATCGGCTACGACAACGCCGGTACGCTCGAATTTCTCGTTGACCGCTTCCAGAACTTCTATTTCCTCGAGATGAACACGCGCCTGCAGGTCGAGCATCCGGTAACCGAAGAGGTTACCGGCCTTGACTTGGTGCGCCTACAGCTTGAGGTGGCGAGTGGGAAGCCGCTGTCGATCACGCAAGCGGACGTCAGGCAACATGGACACGCCATAGAGTTCCGCATCTACGCCGAGAACCCCAAAAACTTCTACCCCGCACCCGGCACAATCAGCACGCTCGTCTGGCCCGAAGGCGACGGCGTCCGCATCGACACGGGCGTCCGTGAAGGCGATACAATCACGCCGTTCTACGACCCGATGATCGCCAAACTGATCACTCACGGCCGCAGCCGTGACGAAGCGCTGTCGCGGATGCGCCGTGCTGTCGAGGCGACCCGTATCGAGGGGATCAAGACGAACCTGCCGTTCTTGCTCGAAGTGCTCGACGACTCCGACTTCCGCATGGGCAATTACACGACCCACCTGATTCACAAGCTGCGGCCCAAACTCTGAGCGCCAGGTTCCAAGTGGACGTTTGACACGACCGCCCGGAACGTGGGACAACGGAGGTCACTCAACCCGGTCCCCGGAGACACGCCATGCTCGCATTGCTCGCTGCCGTCGCCTTTGCCGCACCCCAAATGCCGACCTCTGTCACTTCGCCAGCCTGCATTGGCTGCAAGGCCGACGTCGCCACCATCGAGGGGCGCCTGACGCCTGCCGACCGCGACGCGCTCAAGGCGGGCAAGATCGTCACACTCAAAGAAGAAGATTCGCGCAGCGACGAAAAACTTACGGGACGCGTCTTTGCCTACGGGATCATCCCAGCAGCACCGGCACAGGTTTGGGGGGTCTTGACCGATTTTTCGGCTTGGCCGACCTTCCTGCCCAAGGTACGCGAAGTGCGCGTGGACAAAGTCGAAGGCGACAACCTTTGGCTGTACCATAAACTCAAGATCATGATCTCGCTCGAATACACGGTCATTTATACCTTCGAGCCGGAGATCGGCCGGGCCCGCTGGGTGCTCGACAAAGAACGCAAACACAGCATCGGCGACACAACCGGATTCTGGGAGATGATCCCGGTCAACGGCGGCCGCTGGACACTGGCCACCTATCACGCGACCGTCGATACCGGCATGCCGGTACCGGGATTCGTCGAGAACTTCCTGACGAAAGAATCGCTACCTCAGATTATCGAGGGATTGCGAGACGCGGTAGTGAAACGGACCGCGTCCACCACGACGCCGTAGCATCCATCTCGCGCACGAACTCGACGATCGCCTCGGGTCCCGATTGCACCTGCACGTCGAAGTCCCGCTCCCAGGCTGCGGTCGCACAGGTCATGCCGCCCTGCAGCAGCGCCCACATAGGGCTACGGATCGGAATCAGCCCGACGACCCGCAGCGGCCCCCGCAAATGGAAGGCCGCACGATCGCCGACGGCCCGAGGTAGCGCCGGCTCACCGCGCACAATCCGACCAAGCTGCGCAATCAACTCGCCCAACGGTAGCGGGGTCGCCGTCGCCGCTTCATAAATACGCAATTGGCTGGGCGTACGATTGACGGCCCGCAAAATCGCCTCGGCCAGACGCCGCTCGCTACATAGCTGCACGGGCGCTTCGCTGAGCCCCGGCACGAGCAGGAAACTACGATTGCGCACCCAACGCCAAAGGCGCGTCAAGAAGTCGTCGTCAGGCCCATAGAGCCACGGCACGCGAAACACCGTCGCCGGCAATCCGCTCTCGCGCAGCAGGCTCTCGGTCTGCCACTTGAGCCGCACGAAGGGTAGTTCGCGTACGCGCGGGTTGGACACGACCCCGACGAACATAACGCGGTCGACACCGGCATCGGCAGCGCGGGCAAACAGCCCCCGCTCGAAATCGCGCGTCCGCCGCAGATCTTCCGTGGTGAGGTGCGCCGCCGGATGCGGGCCAGCCAGATGCACGAGGCCGTCGAGGCCGCGAAAGTCGATGGCCCGCCACGGGAGATGGCGCTGGGTCAAATGGTGGAAGCGCCCCGGCGACGCAGGGCGGATATTTGGGCCCAACCAAGAAACGCGATGGCCCTCGGCAAGCAGCATCTCGACGGTACTGCGTGCCAGATTGCTCCGACCGCCGGTGACAAGCAGATGCATACGGATCAGTCGGTGTGCAGGCGGCCGAGGACGACACCCAAGGACACCGCCCAACCGTGCAAGCTGCGCGACGGAGCATCGCCGGGGCGGGCCGTCGTAGCCAAGTCGACCCAACCCTGCGCTGGAATATATAGGCCGTGCCAGCCGCCGCGAGCCTGCAGTGCAATCCAGTCGGCCAAACGCAATTCGCCGCCCACATCGACCAATGCCGTCGGCCCAGCGCCTTCGAAACTGCGTGCCCACGTATTGGAGACGACATCGTCGCGTAGGGCCCCGACGTAATCGTCGAAATCGCCGACACTGCCCAAGCGGACCCGCCGCGACGTCAACTCCAGCCGTCCCAACCCCAGCCCGAGACCGGCGCCGTAACCCCAAATGCCGCTCGTGCGATGCCAGCGCCCCTGCACGCCACTACGTCCCAGTGTCGTCGCGACCTGTGCGACGCGGTCCCGGTCGATCGGTCGCTCGTCTTCGCCTTTGACCCGATGCCAAAATGCGCCGATCCGCAGGGTATCGACCGGCTCGAACCAGGCGGCAATTGCGGTACCGGTAAGCGCGGGATTGGTCTCACGGGCGCCAAGGTCCTCGAGGATCCCTCGCAGACCGTCACCGACAACCCCTTCGACCAACATAGCCGCCTGCAAACCCCAGCCAATCGCCCGACGCTCTTCGATCAGGCCGCCATCCCCGACCTCGACGATACGCGTATCGGTGAGTGCGGCCGCCGGCTCGGCGGCCGATGCCGACCCCGCGGCAACCACGCACGCCACAACGAGACCCCGTGCAGACCTTGTGTACCACATGCCCTCAGGATAGTCCGGAAGTCCGGCCGCGGCAAGGCCCACCCCCGGCTGGGGGCTTTTGCCCGCGTCGCCAAGGCATGGTATGATCCATGTTTTCGTGCACCACGCGACGCGCCGAGGCTATGACGAAGCGCGTCGACCTGCGTACTGAAGCCAGACCTCGAGAACCGGTCGGACGCTCCTACGGAGCCGCCACGACCACAGCATGCCGACGGCCCCCCGACCTGCAGGGACCGCTGGCCGGAGATCGCAAGAGCAACGCAATGGAAGCGCTGATTCCCGACCTTCGAATTCTCGTTCCGCAGCTCGCGCTGTTTTTCATCGCCTATTTTTTGCTCAGCACGATTCTGTTCAAGCCGTATCTTGAGCTTTTGGCTGCCCGTGACGCCCGTAGTTTCGGGGCGTCGGACGAACTGGCCACCCTCAAGTCCGCAGCCGACACCCTACAGGCCGAGGTCGATGCCACGCTAGTCGGCGCCCGCGAAGAGGCCGGCAGCGCCCGCGAATCGCGCCTCGGAGCAGCGCGCGCCGAGGCCGCCAAGGTCGTCGCCGATGCACTGCAACAAGCCAAGCAAACCCTTGACGCCGCCTACGCCGCTACCGAAGCCGACCGCCGCGATTTGCGCACCACGGTTGCCGGCGAAATTGATCCGCTTGCAGCCATCTTGGCCGAGCGTCTGACCCACCCGGAGAGGGCCGCTTGATGGGCCGCTTGCTTGCCATTGCCGCGGCGCTCCTCGCCGTACCCAGCGCCGCGTCTGCGGCCGATCCCATGATGCTGGTCTACGCCGGCATCAACTTCACACTCTATGTCCTGATCCTGTTCTTCGTGCTGCGCAAGCCGCTGCGCGGGTATCTGGCCGAGCGAGCGGCGACCATCGAGGCCGAAATGCGCCGCGTCGCCGACGCCAAGGCCGATCTGGCCGACCGCATCGCTGGCCTCAAGGCCCGCCGCTCGCAGATCGACGCCGAAGCGCAGAGGATACGTGACGAAGCCGCCCGTATCGCCGACGGACAAGCCGCTCGTATCGCCGAAGACGCCGCACAGCAGGCCGAAGGTATCCGCGCTGCTGCCGAACTACGCGCCGGTGGAATCGCCCGCGACCTGCAGTACGAAATCCTCGTCGAGGCCGCGGATCTGCTCATCGCCCGCACGCGCGACACGTTTGGTGGCGGCGTCAACGTGGATTCCGATGAACGAATCGTCCGCCACGGCTTGCTCGGTCTGGAAGGCGCCCAATGAGCCGCACCATTGTTGCCCGCCGCTGGGCTGAGGCGCTGTTGATGGCCGTCGATGCGTCCGGCGGAAATGCCGAGGCCGTTCACGAAGAACTGCGGCAAATCGCTGCCGCCCTTGGCAGCGCCGAGGCCCGCGTGCTGCACAACCCGACGTTGCGGGTCGAACGTCGCCGCCGTGCTCTAGACGCACTGCTGGCGGCCGCTGGTGCGTCGCCGCTCGTGGCCAGCACACTTAGGCTGGCACTGGCCAAAGGCCGGCTCAGTGCCGCCGGCGCCATCGCCGGCGCCTTGGGTGACCTGCTGGACGCGCGGGCCGGCTGTGTGCGTGGCGAAGGCGTAAGCGCGCGGCCACTTCCCGCCGATATGCGTACTGATATTGAGCGTCGTCTCGGAGCCCGCATCGGCGCGACTCCGGTCATTACTTGGACAGAAGATTCCGCCCTGCTCGGGGGCTTCCGTGTACGTGTCGGCGACCGCGTCTGGGACGCGTCGGTGGCCACGCGGCTCTCCCGGCTCGGGGCAACGATTCGCAAGAAGGGGTAGGATTCCCAATGAACAAGCTGCGCGCCGAAGAGATCACCAGGATCCTCAAGGAGCAGATCGAGTCCTTTGAACAGGACGTGGTCGCCGACGAAACCGGCACCGTCCTGTCGCAAAGCGACGGGATCGCCCGCGTCCACGGCCTCGACTCCGCCTTCACGGGCGAGATGGTCGAACTGCCTGGTGCCGAAGAGGGTGCCACGTCGTACGGCCTCGTGCTGAACCTCGAAGAAGGCAACGTCGGAATCGCGATTATGGGCGACTACGCCCATATCTGCGAAGGCGCCCAGGTCAAGCGGACCGGCCGCATCCTGCAGGTGCCGGTCGGCAAGGCGATGCTCGGCCGCGTCGTCGACGGCCTCGGTCAGCCGATTGATGGCAAGGGCCCGATCGAGTCGGAATTCACCGGTCGTGTCGAAAACAAAGCGCCTGGCATCATTGCCCGTAAGTCGGTGCACGAGCCCATGCAGACCGGCCTCAAGGCCATCGACGGTATGATCCCGATCGGCCGGGGCCAGCGCGAACTGATCATCGGCGACCGCCAG
>CAZUAB010000033.1:14533-19980 GCA_964617795.1 uncultured bacterium | reverse complement strand
CACGACAGGGCAACGAGGACATCCACATCAGCCTTGGGGCAAAGGCTGTCGATACGTCCCTTAAGATCATAGCCGGGGCCCGACGCGGCGAAGCTATAACTTTGCGGCACCATATAGCCGCTCTTTTTGTTCTTTTGCCGATTCTCGGGTGTCAGCGTGCCCGTGGCGTTGATCGCGACCAAGGTTTCACCGTCCATCACGTGGATTTGATGGAGCGGCCCGCGGCCGAACTTCTTCTCGGGCACAATCTGGAAAATCGACAGTCCCACGCCCGAAGCCGGGTCGCACATCTGGATCCGATGCCATTCGGTCGAAAAATCCGGCACCTTCTCGGTTGCCCAGCCATGATCGACGTATCCCGCGCCGCGGAATTCGCGGATTCGGCCATCTTTCACCTGCACGCGGGCCTCGACGACGGCACAGGGTGCCTGTACCAGGTACGTCCAGTGGGTCTTGCCGTCCTCGAATTTGAGCGAGCCATCGCCCGAAATGGCCGGCGGCACCACGTTGCGGTAGCGCACCTCGGCCTTGAGATCACCCGTGTCAAAACGCATCTGGCCGCCGGCCCGCTCAAAGCGTACGCGATTGGGACCCATGCCGATCGCGCCGTCGCCGGCGTCGGCCTGGAGATCCTTGGCCTCGTACTCGGCGTGGGCCAGAATCGGCGTCCCGCTACGATCGATCCAGTTGAGATCAACCGACTGTAGATGATTCTTGAACGGGTGGTAGTTGGTCACACTGAGCATTGCGACGAGCCCGTCGCCCTCGGGAGACCAAGCGGCCAAATAATAGCTCTCGCCGTAGCCCTTCTCGTCTGTCAGATGGAGGCCGTAATGTTTGGCGTCGAAGTCGTGGAATCCATCGACGAGATCGGTCCAACCAGTCATGCTCGCGGCCCACGCAGCAGCAGCAACAAGAACGGTGGTCGCAGTGATCAGTGTTCGGCGCATGGGTAACCTCCTTGGCCAGCGGCGTGAAACTTGCCCTTGCGGGCCGCCGGCGGTACAATCATTGGGATACTTGCACGTTATCAGGCCTTTCCCTGAGCGGGCAAATTGGAGGAAGGAACCCTTTTGTCCGCCGAGAAGGATGTCATTGAGCTCGAGGGCACGATCACCGAGCGATTGCCCAACAGCATGTACCGCGTGCACCTCGATACCGGCCAGGAAATCCTGACCTACGTGTCGGGTAAGATGCGTAAGCACTACATCAAGATCGTCCCCGGCGACCGGGTCAAGGTCGAGCTGTCTCCTTACGACCTGTCGCGCGGACGGATCGTATTCCGCGAATCCTAAGTCAGGCTGGCGCTTTCGCCGCCGCATCCGCCCACGCTGTTTCCAACACTGCGGACTCCCGCACCACCTTGCCGCTCGGCGTGCGGGGGATCGCGCCAACCGCCAAGCGTCGCGGGATTCTATAACCTGCCAGTCGTACCCGCAGTGCCTCGCGCAGCACGTCGGGAGTTGGCCCTGCGGTCGCCTGCGGTTCGACGAGCGCCGAGATCGTCGTGCCCCAGCGCACGTCGGGGCTACCCCAAACGACCGCCTCGCGCACGCCAGGCAAGGCCCGCAGCGCCGCCTCGACCTCCTCGGGGTAGACGTTGATACCGCCGGTGATGATCATGCCGCCTTCACGGCCGAGCAGCTCCAGCGAACCATCAGGGCGCAAGAGCCCCCGGTCTCCGACACTTATCGCATCCCCAATCCGGTCAACCTTGGGAGCCAATCCCTGCGGGCCCGGATGATAGCCCGCCATCAGTGCCGGTGACGCAACATAAATGCGCCCAATCTCACCGGGCGGTAGACACCTGCCGTTGCCGCCACGGATCTCGATCCGTACGCCCGGTGCAGGCCAACCGACCGTACCGGCATGGCTGGCCTGATGCTCGGGTGGCAGCATCGTCACGGTACCCGTTTCGGTCGCGCCATAGAATTCCCACAACACGCCCTCACCGACCAGCCGCCGCATGGCGGCCCGCGTCGCATCGTCGAGCGGCGACCCGGCAACGAACGCCCGCCGCAGCCTGAGCCGAGCCACATCGGCACGACCGGCCTCTTCCAAAATCATGCGCCACATCGTCGGGACCATGAACACGACGTCCGCCTCACCGGCCGCCAGTGACTCTAGGATGCGCCGCGCATCAAAGCGCGCCCATATCGTCTGAACGGCGCCGAGGCTTTGAAAAATACTCCAAAAGATTGCCGGCCCGGAATGGTAGAGCGGCCCCGCCACGAGGTGGCGATCGTCGGGCGTCAGTTCCCAGGCGGCCACCGACTGGGCGATGCGCGCCGCATCGGCCGCCGGCGATCGGCGCACGCCGCGCGGACGGCCGCTCGAGCCGGAGGTGTAGAGCAACTGCTCGGGTGCCGTCGGCGCTGCGACCGGGGCCGACGCGGGTGGCGCCTCGAGAAAGGCTTGCCAGTCATAAATGGGATGCTTTCCCGGGCTGAGGTTCGGTGCGCCCACGACGAGCGCTGGCTCGGCATCCGCGATGAGCGCATCACGCTCCGGCGGTGCCAGCCGTGGCCCTGCGGGCACAAAAACGAGCCCCAGAATTTTCGCCGCCTCACGCAAGACCGGCCACGGCGGTTCGTTTCCGCCGACGACAAGCAGACGATCGCCGGCCCCGAGGCCGCGCGCCGCGAGCAGCGCCGCTGCTGCGGCCACCCGCTCTTGCAGCCGATCGCGGCTCCATGTTTCGACCATCCCATCGCCATCGACAAAACGAAGGGCGGGCGTGCCGCCGGCATCGGCCGCACGCCTGTACGGTTCTTTGGTCACAGAAGCGGCCCGAAGGCGCGCGCGATGCCAGTCAAAATACGGCGGCCGACCGAGCGCGCAGCAAAGCGCTCAATCGTCCAAGCCTCGGAATCAGCCATAATCTCGCGTACCAGCACCTGCAGCGACTGGACGTCGGCGTCGTCATACAGCAGCAAGGCCAGTTCGTAGTTGAGCCGGAATGAACGCACATCCAAATTGGGGCTACCGACCACGCCCAGTTCATCGTCGCAAATCATGGCCTTGGCGTGGAGCATACCCGGCAGATAGCGCCGTGGCTCGACATCCACATGCAAAAGGTCCGCAAAGAAAGACTCGGAGGCCATGTTGGCCCAAGGGACATCGGTGCGCAACGGCAGCGCCAAATCAACCTGCACGCCACGGATCGCCGCCGCCTGAATGGTATAGAGCATGGCCGCATCCGGTACAAAATACGGCGATGTGGCCTCAAGACGCCGTTGCACCCGGGAAACCATCGTTGTAAACAAGAACCGAATCGGTTCGTAGGGGTCATCGGGGCCGCCCGGCACCACGTGCACGAGCGTGCCACCCTCAATCGGCTCCGGCCAGTCGGGCTTACGCAGCAAATGGCCGGTCGCCGTACGCCAATCCTCACGAAAAACACGTGCGAAATCACCGACGGCGGGCCCGCGTACCGTAACCCCGAGGTCCTTCCAGACGACACCGTCCCAGTGCTCATCACGATAGTGGTCGGCAATATTGAGCCCGCCGGTAAAAGCGACTTCGTTGTCGATGACGAGCAGCTTGCGGTGGTTTCGAAAATGCCAGCGCGTACGGCGCGTAAACAGGGAAACCAGCGTCACCGGCACGAAAGGCGCCGCGTCAATACCAGCCTCACGCAAAAACCGCGTCTGGCGCCAATGAAAGCGGATACTGCCGAAATGGTCGTAAAGCAGTTTGACCTCAACGCCCTCGGCAACCTTGCGGGCGAGCAGTTCGCAGAACTCCTGGCCGACACGGTCCCAAGCCAAGATGTAGACCTCGACCCACACCGTGTGTCGTGCACCCTCCACGGCCGCGAACAGCTCATCAAACCAATGCCTGCCGCGTGTCGTCATCTCAACCTTGTTGCCGGGACGCGCCGGGAACGCGTTGAAACGCATCAGCATGTCGTGGATGGTCCGGTCTTCGCGGTGCCTGGGCACTGCAATCGGGCCGCCGTCGGCTGCCAGGGACTTGCCGCGGCTGCGGCGACGCGCACGCCGGCGCACCGTGGGTTCACCTATCAGCAGGTAGGCCAGCGGTGCGACGATCGGCAGCAAAAAAAATGACAGAGACCAAGCAACGATCGTTTGTGGCTTACGCGGCACCTGGACCAACCACAGCGTCATCCCCACGGCGACGAGCAAACCCGTCCAAGTCCAAACCAGAGCGACGATCGACCAGAAACTTTCCATGTGGACAACCTGTCTAAGCAGTCTTGAGGTTCGCAGGAGGCCCGTGGTAAAATGACCGACGTGCGGAATACAGCCGACGCCCCCGACCGCGGACCTATTCAAAACGGGTCTTTCCCTCCACCATATTGTAGTCGGCTCCGCCCACCCGTGCGCACACGCAGTGCCCACGCACCCCGGAAAGGTCCTGTGATGACCCGTCCGCTTCACGCTGCACTTACCTGCCTTGCCCTTGTCTTCATGGTCGCCGGATGTGCCAAACCGCCCGTCGAAGAAATCGCTGCTGCCGAGGCGGCGATCCGTGATGCCCGGGCCGCCGAGGCTCCGGTCTATGCACCCGAGGCCTTTGCCGAAGCCGAGCAGTCCATGACCGACACGTACCGGCTAAGCGACGCCAAAGACTATGGCGCTGCACGCGACAAAGCCATCGAAACACGCGCACTGGCCGAGCGTGCGCGTGACTTGGCCTTGTCCGCCAAGCGCCGTCGTGATGACGCTGCGGCCGCGCAGTCCGACGGCGGGCGTCTGTCCACGCGCAGCGCCGGCGAGACGGCCGCCGAGATCTCCGCCACCAGCATCGGTGGCGGCGCCATGGATGAAGGCGCCCGTATCGGTGCGCTCGCCCCCGTGCTGTTTGCCTTCGACGACTACTCGGTCGGCGAAGCCGAACTCCCCAAAGTGCAAGCGGCGGCCGACTGGCTGAGCGCCAATGTTGCTGCCCGCGTGCGGCTCGAGGGCCACACCGACGAGCGCGGCAGTGCCGACTACAACGTGACGCTGGCGGGCCGCCGTGCCGAAAGCGTACGGCAACTGCTCGCGAACTACGGCGTCGATGCGGCGCGCATCGAGACGCGCGCCTACGGTGAAGAAATGCCCGCCGACCCCGGACATGATGCGGCTGCTTGGGCGGCCAACCGGCGCGTGGAGTTCGTGCTGCACCAGTGAGGTTGCGCCAGCCATGGCCGCTGTTGTTGGCCTTTGCGACCACAGGCTGTGTGGCGACGCAGGAAGAGGTACGCACGCTGTCCGGCCGTCTGGCCTACTTGGAGAGCCGCGTCGAGAAAACGGAAGATCTTGCCCAAGAGGCGTCAGGTTCGGCCCGCCAAGAAGCCCTGGAGAGCCGGCGTGAAATCAGCGATCGCCTCACTGAAGTCCGCGCACAGGTCGCCGAAGCGACCGCGCGCTTGCAGGGTCTTGAACAAGACGTACAGCGGCTACAGGGAAGTCAAACCCAAGCCGAGGCGGACCTACCGC
>CAZUAB010000033.1:0-14523 GCA_964617795.1 uncultured bacterium | reverse complement strand
CGCAGTTGCGCAATCAGCTCCTCCGGGTCGAGGAACGGCTGAACGCCCTTGAGGGCGCCACGCGCAGCCGTGCCTCGGCGGGCGGCGACGGAACGCCGGACCCAGCAGCGTTCCGCTGGTCGAACGAGCGAGAGGGCTATGCCGAGGCCAAAAAGAGCTTCGACGCGCGGGATTGGGACCGAGCCCGCCTGCAGTTCCGGGAGCTGCTGCGGCGCTGGCCGGATGGGCGCTATGCGCCGAACAGCCTGTTTTGGTTGGGGGAGATCGACTACACGCAGCGCGACTGGATCAACGCCATCGATCGCTACCTGCAGGTGGTCGAGCAGCACCCACGTAGCCAGAAAGCCTCTTCTGCCTATTACAAAATGGCGCTGGCGCTGCTGGAACTGGGCGAGAAGGACAAGGCCAAGCGGACACTCGAAGATCTACTGCACCTGTATCCCAAGTCCGAACAGGCCGAGCCGGCACGCAAGGCACTCGCGCAGCTCGGATGAACCCGGGACGCTACTTCGACCACCCCGCCACCGCTTGGCCGCTTGATCCTGCCGTCCCGGCAGCCATCGTGCGGCACTTGGCTGCGGCCGGCGGCAACCCCGGCCGCAGCGCCCACCCGCTGGCAGTTGCCGCTGCCGCCACGCTGGCCGAGACGCGTGTCGCACTGGCCACGCTTGCCGAACGCGCCGATCCGGGTCGTATTCTCCTGACGGCATCGGCGACCCAGGCGCTGGCCGTGGCCTTCGGCGCCGTGCGCCCCGGCGATGCCGTTGTCACGACGAGTATCGAGCATAACGCCGTCACGCGATCATTGGCACGCCTCGCGGACGACGCCGGCGTTTCGGTCCACGAGGTCCCGACCCCCCCCAACGGTACGGTCGATCCGGCGGCATTGGCCGCCGCCTGCGGCCCGACGACCCGCATGGTCGTCGTGACGGCGGGCAGCAACGTGCTCGGCTCGGCAACGGACCTTGCGGCGCTACGGCCGGCCGTCGGCCCGGACCCGCTGATCCTCGTCGACGCCGCCCAGATTGCCGGCCATCTGCCGCTCAAGGTTGATGCCTGGGGCCTCGACCTTGTCGCCCTGCCGGGCCACAAAGCCCTCGGCGGGCCGCAGGGCACTGGCGCGTTGATCGTGGGCGACCGTGTCGAACTACCGGTCCTCATCGAGGGTGGCACGGGCGGCGCCAGCGAGTCGCGCCGAACGCCATCGCTGTTCCCCGAGGGCTTCGAGGCCGGGACGCCCAACGGCCCGGGATTCGCGGGATTGTGCGCCGCCCTGGCCACCCGCACACCGGCCACGATGCAGGCTGAAGCGCGACACCTGCGCATGCTGCGCGCCCAACTCGTTGCCGGGCTGGACGCGCTTCCCGGGATGCAGATCTTCGGCTGCCGTGACGCTTCGCAGGCCCTGCCGCTCGTGTCGTTTCGCATTGCTGGGCTCGATCCGACCGAGCTGGCCTGGCGCCTCGGCACACTGGGGTTCGCCCTGCGCGCCGGCCTGCACTGCGCCCCGGCAGCGCACCGCACCGCCGGCACGCTGGATACGGGTCTCGTGCGCGCCGGCCTCGGCCCGCGGCATACATCGGACGATGTCGCGGCGCTGGTCGATGCCGTCCGCTACGTTGCACGGCAGGCATCCTGACCATGCGCATTCTTGCCGTCGAATCGAGCTGCGACGAAACCGCGGTGGCCATTTTGGAGGGCGACCGCAATCTTCGTGCCGACGTTCTGCACAGCCAAGTCGACCTGCACCGCATCTGGGGCGGGGTCGTCCCCGAGCTCGCTGCCCGCAGCCACCTCGAACGCATCGATGGTCTCGTGCGCGGCGCCCTAGGTGATGCTGGCATGACGCTCGCCGACATCGATGGTCTGGCGGTCACGCGCGGCCCCGGACTTCTGGGCGCCTTGTTGGTCGGCATGGGTTATGTGCAGTCGCTGGCCTTGGCGCTCGACCTCCCCTGGGTAGGCGTCAACCACCTGCACGGCCATCTGATCAGTCCCGATTTGCTCGCTCCCATGGCTACGCCTGCCCTCGTGCTGCTGGTCACCGGTGGTCATACCGCACTCTACCGGCTCGACGATCTGGAAACTATCCACTTGCTACGGCGTACGGCTGACGATGCCGTCGGTGAAGCCTTCGACAAGCTGGCCAAGTTGCTTGGCCTACCGTACCCCGGCGGCCCACCGATTGAGCAGGCAGCCCTTGGCGGTGATCCGAGCCGCATCCCCCTGCCGCGGCCGCTGCCCAAAGATCCGCGGGCGCTCAGCTTGAGCGGCCTCAAAACGGCCGCTCGACGCGCCTTCGACGCCGAGGTTGTACGCCAGGGTGATCTGTCGCCAGCATTCGTCGCAGACTTGTCCGCTGCCTTTCAGGATGCGGTCGCCGACGTCCTCGCCGCGGCTTTGGCCGAGGGACTGGCGCAGCACCCGGACGTGGTTGGCGCCCATGTGGTCGGCGGCGTGGCCGCCAATGCCGTCATTCGCCGCCGCCTTGAGGCCGTTGCCACCGCCCGGGGTCTTGCGTTGAGTGCTCCGCCGCTCCGGCTTTGCACCGACAACGCAGCCATGATCGCGCGGGCCGGTCGGCTGCGGCTTGTACGCGGCGAATGCGACCCTTGGGACCTGCAACCACAAAACCGCTGGGAGCCGGGCCCGTGGGTGTAAACACCAAGCGCAGCCTCGGCCAGCACTTCCTTGTCGATCGTGAGGCGATTCGCCGGATCGTTGATGCCGTGCCGGCCAAACCGCAGCGGATCGTCGAGATCGGCCCCGGCGAAGGCGCGTTGACGCTGCCGCTTTTGGGGACCGGGCGTCCGATGCTGCTAATCGAGAAGGACCGGCGGCTCGTCGAATCGTGGCGGGCGCGCGGCAATCCCGATCTTACGGTCCTCGAGGCTGATGCTGCGGACGACGACTGGATGGCCGCCCTGCCCGAGGGTGAATGGGGGCTCGTCTCGAACCTGCCGTTCAACGTCGGCACGCCCATTCTGCGGCGCGTCTTGGCCACACATGGGCGATTTCCCTGGACCGTGCTGATGTTTCAACGTGAAGTTGCCGACCGTATTCTCTTTGCCGGTGCGCGTGAAGGCGGGCCACTCGGCCTTCTGACGTCACTCGTCTATGGTGTCGAGGATGTCGGCATCGTGCCGCCCGGTGCGTTCCGACCGCCGCCGGCCGTGCACAGCCGCGTCCTCAGGCTGACCCGCCTCGCCGACCCCGTGCCGCCGGAGGCCGTTGTGCGAGCCTGGCCCATCCTGTGTACCCTGTTCGCACGGCGTCGGGCGATGCTCGACAAGGCGGTCGCCACGGCGGCCCGTCGCTCACGCGACGAGGTCCAGGCTTGGTTCGCCGAACTCGGCATTCGCCCCGACGCGCGCCCCGACCACCTCGCCACGGGCCCTGCCCGGGCGCTCCTGGCTCGCATGGGAGTGTTCGACGACCGATGAGTACCCTGCTTCGCCGTCTGCTGCCGCTCGTCGCTGCGCTTACAGCCGCCGCCTGTACCAATGTGCTGCCCGAAGGGCTCGAAGACCGTTTGGCCGCCGACCGCGCGCGCATGACCGAGGAAGCCGACGCCGCGCGCGAGCTTTGGGTACTCGAAACCACCCGCGGCAGTATTCAGATTCGTCTGTTCCCGACCGCCGCGCCGCGTACGGTCGCGCGGGTCCGCCAATGGACGCGCGAGGGCGCCTATGACGGCACTTGGTTCCACCGGGTTGTGCGCGAACCCCGGCCGTTCGTGATTCAAGGCGGCGATCCCACCTCGGCGGCGCAGACACCTCCCGATGATTCGTCCGCACGCGCGGCGGCGGCCGCTGCGTTCGGCAGCGGCACCCTTGAGCCCGCGCTCGAGCCCGAGTCTTCGCCACGACTGCAAACAGTCGGCGCTGTCGCGTTGGCTGTCTCGCAGGATGGGCAGATTGCCGGCCCGCAGTTCACCATCGCGCTCGCTGACCTGCCACACCTCGATGGTCAGGCGCCCGTTTTCGGGCAAATCGAGGGTGGCTGGTCCGTGGTGCAGCAGCTCAATGTCGGCGATCGCATCATGCGGGCTACGCTCGTGGCGCCCGAGCGCCTGCCGGGCGAATGGCTGCGCGACTTGCCTCCCGGCCGCTGATGCGTTGGTGGTTGGCTGCGCTCGGCTTCGTCATCGGGCGCTGGTGGGGAGCGCTGGCCGGTTTTCTGATCGGCAGTTGGCTGGATGGCGTGCGGCGCCTGCGCGCCCCGCGTGTACCACCCCCAGGCGCGACCCCCCCGGTCGAGGTACTTGAGGACCTGGTCACGTTGGCCGTCGCCGTCGCTCGTGCCGATGGGCGACTCGACGCGCAGGAAATCCGTACGATTCGTGAGTTTTTTGAATCGCGGCTGGGATTCCGCGGCACGTCGCTTGACTGGCTGCGCAATGCCTTGAAAGCCGAGAGTGAGCACCCGGGGGATTTCGCGACGGCCGCCGACCGTCTGGGGCGCCGGCTGGGACCGGCCGAGCGCCTGTTGTTGCTGCACGTACTGACGCAAGTGGCCCTCGCCGATGGCCGGGTTGATCCGATCGAGCAGCGGCTACTGCTGGAACTGGCCGGCATGTGGGGTATCCCGACGGGCATGCCGGGCGGCTTCGGTGGACCATCTGGCGGTGCGCGGAATGGCCCTTCCCCCCGACCGGATGCCCGTCGTGCCGCACTCAGCGAGCTGGGGCTGGCACCCGATGCAGATCGCGCAACGATCAACAAGCGCTGGAAGGAACTGGCCCGCGAGCATCACCCCGACCGCTTTGCCCATCTCGGTGAAGAACTAAGCAAGGCTGCCCATGAACGCTTCATTCGCATCCAGGATGCGTACCGCACCGCAACCAGGGACTAAGCGCGAGGGCGTCAGCCATCGCCGACCTCTGGCGCGCCTTCACCTGTCACAAAATGGACGCCGAGGTCTGCCGCACAGGCGGCCAGCCAGGCGGCCATGTCAGCCTCCCTGCCAGGCGCAATTTCCAGCGTGGCCACCAGCGAACCCTCGGGGTGCCGCTCCAGATAGCCCGCACCGTCGCTAGCCTCCATGTGGAAGTGCAGCCACATACGCGCTTCGGTGGTCAGATCGAGCCGCCAATCGGTCGTCTCGGTCGGGATGTGGCTCATTCGCGCCCCCGATCGGGTGCTGACGAATTGCCGCGCAGCTTTGCCCGCCGAGCACGAAAGCGTCCCGCGCGGCGGCCAAGCTCAGCTTCATCGCCGTATTCAGTCGGCTGCCAGAGTTCGGCTTCAGGCACCCGCTCCGGCAGATGGCGCGCCTCGGGCCACATGGCGTCCGGCAGCGTGTGCGGATCACGGTACCCTTCACCGTGCCCCTGCGTACGCGCCAATTCGGTGGGCGCGTTACGCAGGTGGTTGGGCACACCGGGCGCACCGGTACGGGCAACGACCGCCTGTGCAGCCTTGAACGCGTTATACGAGGCCTTGGACTTGGGCGCAGCGGCCAAAAAAGCAACGACCTGGGCAAATAGGATCCAGCCCTCGGCCTCGCCGACCCGCTCGAAACCCTCGGCGGCGGCGGTTGCCAGCGGCAGGCCGCGTAAGTCCGCGTTGCCGACATCCTCGGCGGCGAAAATGATCAGACGGCGAAACAGAAACCGACGGTCCTCGCCGGCGTCCCACATGCGTACGGCCCAGTACATCGCCGCGTCGACGTCGCCAGCACGCATGGTCTTGATCAGCGCGCTGATGACGTCGTAGTGCCGGTCCCCGCCGCGGTCGTGCCGCAAGGGGTTGCCCGCCAGTACCCGTGCGACGTCAGCGGCCGTTACACGGGAACGGCCGCCCGCTGCGGCCTCCAACACACCCAGCGCAAAGCGGGCATCGCCCGCCGCCGCGTGTACGATTGCCGCACCGGCATCGGGGTCCAGTTCAACCGAAAGGCCATGCGGGTGCGTGAGCGCTCTGGCCAAAATCGCCTCGACATCAGGGTCGCCGAGCGCACCAAGAATCAGCGTCTGGGCGCGGCTGAGTAGCGCGGCATTGAGCGCAAAGGCGGGGTTTTCCGTTGTCGCACCAACCAGCATGACAGTGCCGCGTTCGAGGTCGCCGAGCAGCGCATCCTGCTGCGCGCGGTTGAAGCGATGAATCTCGTCGAGGAAAAAAAGCGTGCGGCGTTGCTCACGGCGCCAGCGGGCGCCGGCCTCCTCGAGAATCCGTCGCACCTCGGCGACACCGGTCTGCACGGCCGAACAGGCTTCATAGCGCGCGCCGATTTCCGCCGCCAACAGGGCCGCAATCGTCGTCTTGCCTACGCCGGGCGGCCCCCACAGGATGAGGTGTGGCAACTCGCCCGCGCCGAGGGCCGAGCCGAGCCAGCCGCCCTCGCCCAGCACCGCAGCGTGGCCGATGACCTCAGACAGCCGCCGTGGACGGATACGCTCGGCCAGCGGGCCGCGCGGTCGTTCAAGTTCGGGAAACAGCGTGGCATTCACGGCCTTCAGTGTAGCAGCCACGCCGTGGCAGCCGCGGATACAGCGTCATCCGCCGTCCACAAGGGGCAAGCGAATCATGCAACCATCACAAGGCCGCAGGTACGCCACACCGAGACGTGTGCGGCCGGCCAGCGAATACAGACGGCGCTGGCCCTCGGAACGCACGCGAACGACGGACGCCTCGCGCAGCACCTTGAGGTGATAGGACAGGTTGGCGACTTCCATCTCAAGACGAACAGCCATGTCGCCGACACAGAGGGGCCGCTCAAGCAGCATACTCAAGATCTGCAAGCGCGTTTTGTCGCCGATTGCACGAAACACGCGAGCCAGATTTTCGTGGCGGCAAACGGGGGCCTTGCGGGAAACACGAACCGTCATACGAACAGAACCCTTGGCTGGAGCTCACAAAAATACGACGCAGCAAGCACTGAGCAAACGACCGCACCCAGTCATTGCCAAAGAACTTCCTGTCGTCTTGAAAATGGTAACACCATATTGGGCGATTGGTCAATCTGCCCCAGTGACCGAATCACCCTCGCTGCGCGCACGCGTCGACAGCTCAAAGACGTAGGGCATGATGATGGCCATCATGTCGAGCCGCGGCTGGAAGCGGTTGTAGGGTACGGGCGGCGTGACAAGCGCCCGCCCCAGCATCACATAGGTCTCGGGGACCGCGGCCAGGCGATGATCGTCGGCGAGCCGTAGCACCTCCCCCGAGTAGCGCGCTACGTTGTCCTGCAGATGGCGCACAAACGAGTCGCCATTGCGGAAATGCTCGAGCACTTCACGAATCACGGCAAACCCCCACGTAACCCAAGCCTCCAAACTCTCAACATTTTGGGCACGCGTGCGAAACCCCAAACCCCACAGAGCCCGCGCCGCCTTGCTGGTATCGTCACCCAAGAAGCCGCCGATCACATCAAGGATCCCGTGATGAAATTGCTCGGGCAATTGCTGAGCGCAGCCGAAGTCGATCATGACCAAACGCCCGTCGGGTGTCGCCATGAAATTGCCGGGGTGCGGGTCGGCCTGGAAGAAGCCGTGCCGCAGGACACCGTGTGCGCTGGCACGAAACAGCGAGGCGTAGAGCTTTTCCTTAACCTCGTAGTCGATATCGTCGCGCAAAAACCACGTCGCTAGGTTTTCGCCCTCCACGTAATCCATCACCAGCACAGCGGTGCCGCACAACTCGGGTACGAGGCGCGGCACGATCACGTTGTCATCGCCCAGATCGTCCATCACCTCGAGCATGCGCTCGTGGTTGATCCGCTCCTGTACATAGTTGAGTTCGTTGCGCAGGTAGGTGACGAGTTCGCCGATCAAGGCGCGATGGTCAATGCCGCTGCGGCCGCCCTCGAAGACCCGTTCGAGAATGGCGACGAAGATCGGAAACAGCACCTCGATCACCCGCAGGTCGCTCATGAAAAAACGCGTCACCCCGGGGTAGCGTACCTTGACGACGACGTCCCGTCCGTCGCGTAGCGTTGCGCGGTGGACCTGGCCGATACTGGCCGTTGCCAGCGGACGACGGTCGAAGTGGCCAAACACAGCATCGACATCGCCGAAGGCCTCGACAAGGCGCCGCTCAATGGCCGCTGTGTGTGCCTCGGGGACGCGATCTTGCATGCGCGCCATGGCCTGCAGAATCGGCGGCGGCAAGACAACCACCTGTGTACTGAGAAACTGGCCGACTTTGATGTAGACGCCGCGCAGGCGCGTAAACGCCCGGAACAGCCGCTCACCGTTGCGGTCGTGGGCCCGAATCAGCGCCTTTGGCGAACGCCGACGCACGAGGCCGGCCCACAGGTAACTGAGCAACACCTGTGCAAAGACGGCCACGATAACCGTGACGCGAATCCAGCGGATGCTGAGGATGGGGCCAGCATAACGTTCGCGAAGAGGCATCTGCCCATGCTATCAGGACAGCGCAGATGACGCCTCAGGCGATGTCCGTCAGGAGACCGCCTCGTCGATCAGGGTCTTGAGTTCGCCCGAGGCGTGCATCTCGCGGACGATGTCGGCGCCGCCGACCAGCTCACCCTTGACGTAGAGCTGCGGGATGGTTGGCCAGTTGCCGTAGACCTTGATGCCTTCACGCACATCGGGGTCGGCCAGCACGTTGACACTCTGGAATCCGGTGCCCAGATTCTGCAGCACAGCGGCCACCGCTGCCGAAAAACCGCACTGCGGAAAATCGGGTGTGCCCTTCATAAACAGCACAACAGGGTTGGACTTGACGAGCGCGTCGATGCGCGACAAGACTTCTGGGGTACTCATCAGGGGGCCTCCTTGGCCTGGTCGGGGGTCAGCGTGCGCAGGGTCAGCGCGTGCAGCGGACCCTTGAGTTCTTCCTGGAACAGATCATACACCATACGGTGGCGCGCCAGCGTCGGCTTGCCCGCGAAGGAGTCGTGCACGACCAACACCTGCCAATGGTCACCACCACCGGTCATGTCGACGGCGCGGACCACGCAACCCGGCAGCCCTTCGCGGATGCGCACTTCAATGTACTCGGCATTCAGCATGGCTTCAGTGTACGACCGCCCGGTCCAGACGGTCAATCGGGCGCTGCGGATTGCGCCAAAACCAGCGGTCCGGGTATGCTGACGACGTTTATTGACCGCCAAGTCAAAAGCCTCGCCGAGGAGAATTATGATGCGTATCGCACCCTTTGCCGTCGCCTTCGTCCTTGCCGCTCAAGTGGCCCCAGCCGCCGCAGCACCCGTGTCCGTGTTCGCCGCAGATCCGGCCGTACGGATCGGCCTGGCACCGGCCGACTTGACGATCAACCCGATGGACGACGAGTTTTACACCGAGGCTTGGTACATGATGTCTCGGCTGACCGACGGACGACAGATTTTCCTGCACTTCGGCATCACCAATGCCGGACCCGGCAGCTTCATGGGCGCCATTGAATCCACGGTCATCGATACCGACGGACGCATCCATTTCGACAAAACGCAGCTCAGCGCCAAGGAAATCAAATACGAGAAAGACCGCCTGAAGGTGGACTTCGGCGGCAAGCACCTTGTTGAAGGCACGCCGGATCGCTTCGTATTCCGTAGCCAAGGCGAGAAGATCGGCTTCGACCTCAGCTTCGTGCCCGAGGCTCCAGGTGTGGTGCTCGGCGGCGGCAAGACGGCCTTCGATGCTGAGGCCAAGGAATTCTACGAACTGCGTATTCTCAGCCCGCGCGCCAAGGTGGCCGGTACCTTGACTGTGGACGGCAAGACCTCGCAGGTCGAAGGTTTGGGCTATGGCGACCATTCCTGGCAGAACTACCCGCCGCACAAAATGGCCGACCGCCTGTTCTCGTTGCGTAGCTTCGGCGCCGAAGAGGCCATGAGCCTGCTGGTGTTCGTTGCGCCCGGTGGCACACTGATCCCCTCGCTGGTCGTCGCCAAAGGCCAGGAGATCGTACTGGCAACCCACAAGATCGAACTCGCGCAGAGCGATTTTGTCGACGACGACGAGATCAAGGCCTACAAGGTACCAACCAAGTTGGCGCTCAAGGGGGCTGCCGGCGGCCCCGACCTGCGCGGTCAGGTCAAATTCGGCAAGCGCTTGCAGCGACAGGATGCGGTAAAGGACTTCAACTTCTTTCAGCGCACATTGATCAAAATGTTTGTCGCCAAGCCGATCCTCTATCGCTATGACGCCGACTTTGTCCTCGAGTGGAAGAGCGGCGACGGCAACGTGGCCGCCAGCCGCGGCAGCGGCATTGCCGAGGCGATGATCCTGCGCGAGTAAATAACTACTCCGCGGTGCCGGACACCGAGTGGCTGCCGTTTCAACGCCGCAGGGTCAACCCGAGCGGTGCTTGATGTCGCTGCCGCCCTTGCTGGCGGCATTGCGCAGGCGCAGGGCAGCCCGACGGTCGACCAAGCGGTCGAGAAACAGAATCCCGTCGAGGTGATCAATTTCGTGCTGGGCAACGATTGCAGCAAACCCGCGCGCATCAAGGCGCAGCGGCGCGCCTTCCCCATCCAGCGCCTCCACCTCGACCCGCTTGCGTCGCTGCGTCTCGCCAAGAAAGCCGGGGATCGACAGGCAGCCTTCACGCGCCGTGGTACGCCCACTCGCTGCGACAATGCGCGGGTTGAGCCAGATTCGCAGCGCGGCATCGGGCGGCGGTTCACGGAAACGGCGCTCATCCACGACGACCAGCCGCCGCATCAGTCCGACCTGCGTGGCGGCAATGCCCACCCCCGGGTGCGCGGCAAGCGTATCGGCCAAATCCTGCGCCCAGGCCCGCCATGGATCGGTCTGTGGATCAACCGGCTTGGCGGCAGCTCGCAGCCAAGGGTCGGGGTAATGCAAAACCGCACGAACGGCCACGGCGTCGCGGCCTCAGAGGATCGGCGCTTCGAGCGGCACCAAATGCACCTCGAGGCCGATCTCGGCGGCCAAACGCGACGCGAAGTCTTGCGGCGGCTCGCCGGGAAAATGGACGTCCAGCACCATCACAAATAGCGGTGGTGCATCTGGCTCACGCACCACATCGACCTCGAGCGACAGAATGTTGGCGCCAACGACAGCCAGTGCCGCGGAGGCCGCAGCGACGATACCAGTTCGATCTTCACCATAGACACTAAGGCGGTGGGTGGCCGTCTCCGGATCAGCAGGGTGCTGTCCCTCACCGACGGCACGAACCGAGGTGACGAGATGCTCCGCTGCGGGTAGCGCGACGTCGTTGGCGAAGGAGGCAGGCCCGGATACCAGCAACATCGCCGCAAACCAGTCGCGAAAACGGCTCATGCTGGCATCTTCGATGTTGCCACTGGCTGCGGCCACGGCCCGCGCCAGTTCGGCAACCAAACCCG
This sequence comes from uncultured bacterium, assembly GCA_964617795.1. Classification (GTDB taxonomy): domain Bacteria; phylum J088; class J088; order J088; family J088; genus CAZUAB01. The sequence goes on along the minus strand of CAZUAB010000033.1, from coordinate 3,249 downwards.
GGCGATCGGGACCGATCGCCGTTACCCAAAACCAACTGCCAGCGGCCTCGGCGCTCAGACCGGGATCACGCCGTGGCGGCGGTCGGGCCGCGGCCGCACCTTGCCGCGAGCAATCGCCAAACGACGCATCAGCTCGGTCCGTAGGTGCTCGGGCGGTACGATCTCGTCAACAATCAGCTCGGCGCCCAAGCGCACAAGGTCGATATCCTCGCGGTACTCCGTGCGGCGTTCCTGGATGAACGCCTCGCGCTCCGCGGGGTCCGTGATTTCTTGGATTTTGTTGTAGTACACCGCATTGACGGCGGCCTCGGGGCCCATCACGGCGATCATGGCCCCCGGTAGCGCCAGTGTGCAGTCCGGCTCGAAGCCGGGTCCGCTCATGGCATACAGGCCGGCGCCGTACGCCTTGCGCAGCACAACGCTGATCCGCGGCACCGAGGCCTCACTCATGGCGTAGATCATCTTGGCCCCGTGGCGGATAATGCCGGCCTGTTCGACCTGCGAGCCGATCATGAAGCCGGGCACGTCCGCCAGAAAAACCAGTGGGATATTGTAGGTGTCGCACAACCAGATGAAACGGGCGGCCTTGTCAGCACTGTCGACAAACAGCACACCGCCCTTGACCTTGGGCTGGTTGGCAACGATACCGATGACCTCGCCGCCGAGCCGCGCCAACCCTGTCACCAGCTCCTTGGCCCAGCGCGCCTTGACCTCAAAAAAACTGCCCTCGTCGACCAAAGCGCGGATCACCTTTTTGACGTCAAAGGCCTGGTTTTGGTTCTCGGGAATCAGTTCGGCAAGCGGCTTGGTCGCCTCGGGCGCCGCTGGCGGCACAAGCGGCGGCTGTTCTCCATTGTTGGCCGGCAGATAGGATAGCCAACGGCGGATCTCAGCTATACACGCGGCTTCGTCGGGCATCAGGAAATCCCCGACGCCACTCTTGGCCGTGTGCATTTGGGCGCCGCCCATTTCTTCAAGCGTTACCTTTTCGCCCGTTACAACCTCGGCCATGCGTGGGCTGCCCAGATACATCGAGGCGTTGCCGTCGACCATAAAGACAACATCGCAGAACGCCGGAATATAAGCACCGCCCGCCGCACTTGGACCAAACAGCCCGCAGATCTGCGGGACAATGCCGCTCATCTGGACCTGGTTGTAAAAAATGCGCCCGGCGCCGCGGCGCCCCGGGAACATCTGCACCTGATCGGTGATGCGGGCACCAGCGCTGTCAACTAGGTAGACAAGCGGGATCCGGTAACGAATCGCCTGCTCCTGAATCCGCAGGATCTTCTCGACAGTCCGCGCCCCCCAGCTCCCCGCCTTGATCGTGGCATCGTTGGCCATGACGGCGACTGCGCGCCCATCTACGCGTCCGATGCCGGTGACAATGCCGTCAGCCGGCAGATCTTCGGCAAGTGCATTGGCGTAGAGACCGTCTTCGACGAAACTGTCGTCGTCAAAAAGCAGACGGAGGCGATCGCGTGCAAACAGCTTTTGCGCGGCAGCCAGTTTTTCGTGTGTCTTGGGCGGGCCGCCACGCAGAATGCGGGCGCGGTGATCGGCCAGGGAGCGGGCATCGGACATGGTGGGGATCCCTCGGGCTGTGCGTTACTCGACGATGGCGACGACGTCGCCTTCTTGGACCACGTCACCTTCTTTGGTCAAAATTTCCTTGACCGTACCGCCGATTGGCGTGTCAACGGGAATCTCCATCTTCATCGACTCGAGAATGACGAGCGTGTCGTCGGCCTCCACCGTATCGCCGACGGCGACGACAATTTTCCAAACGGTGCCGACCATTTCGCTCTTGACTTCGGCCATGATGGGATCCTTTCGATTGCGGTTGGCGTAGCGATTCAGCGACCGACAAAGGTCGGTTGGCGTTTCTCCAGAAATGCGGCAATACCCTCTCCGGCATCCTCGGTGGCCAGCACGTCACGCAGGCGCGCTTCCAGAAAGCGTAATGCCTCGAGCAGCGGCATGTCAAGCGTCGCAAACGTGGCCTGACGCCCCATGCGGACAATCACCGGGGAGTGGCGAACCAGCGGCGTGGCCAGCTCGGCCACGGCCGCATCAAGTTCGGCGCGCGGCACGACGCGGTTGACGATACCGGCTGTCGATGCCTCGGCCGCCGTCAGTCGGCGGCCCGTCATCACCAGTTCGTTGGCCAGCTTGCGCGGCACGTTGCGGTAAATCAGGGCGCCGATCATCATCGGCCAAAGACCAACCAGAATCTCGGGCGTGCCGAGTGTTGCCTCATCGGACATCACGAGTAGGTCGCAGGCCAGTGCCACACCGAAGGCGCCAGCCAGGCAGTGGCCATTCAGCCGCCCGATGATCGGCTTGCCGAGCCGCCCCATGCGCTCAAACAGCTCGACGAAGCAATCACCCTGGCGAAGCACGCCCGAGGCCCGCTCGGCGGCAAATTTTCCGAGGTCACCGCCAGCGCTAAATGCCTCGCCGGCGCCGGTAAGGACCACGACCCGCGCCGCCGGATCTTCGTCGGCGCGGACAAACGCGGCCACCAACTCTTCGAGCAGGTCCGTTGACAGCGCATTGCGCTTGTCAGGGCGGTTCAGCGTGATCGTTGCCACGCCTTGCGCGTCGCAGTCATAGAGTACGGCGTCGGCCAATGCATTTCCTTCGGGATGGATCACCGCCCCATCGCAGGCGGCGCCGCCATCATCGTAAAGCGTTTTTGCTCGGGGGGCAAGCCGAGGTCTCGGCGAGAAGGCGACGCACCGCGTCTTGATCGGCTTCAGGGACCGGCAGCTCAGCCAACTCGGCTGGCGTAACCCAGCGCACAGGGTTGTCCTCCAGCGGTTGTGGGTCCCCTTCGATGACGGCAGAATAAAACAAGAGCAGCAGGGTACGGTCGCTATATGCGTGACGGGCGAAGGTCCAAGGTGCAGCATGAACTAGGCGCACGCCGATCTCTTCGCCGAGTTCCCGCGCCAATGCGGCCACCGGATCCTCTTCGGGCTCCACCTTGCCGCCGGGAAACTCCCAGAGACCCCCCAGATGCTTGTTGTCCGGTCGCCGCGCCACGAGGATGCGCCCGTCGTCCCGCCGACAAACGGCTGCAACGACGACGATCATGCGGCCGCCCCGGCAGCTGCTACGTCCGGATGGACCAGCAGCCAGTCGCCGATCGCCGCCAGGGCGCGATCGGCGACAAATTGTTTTTTGTCTTTGCCCTTCAGGCGTTTGCCGCGTTCGTTGCGGATCTCTGCGATGTCGGATAACAGG